>JAEYAO010000113.1 GCA_023456105.1 Pseudomonadota bacterium
ACTTGGGGAAATAGGGCTCCAGCCGAGCCATCTGCTCGTCCGTCAGCCAATACAGGTCACTCATGTCCAGACTCCTCAGGAGCCTGAATCAGATCGCGTGCCTCACTTCAATGGGTCCTGAGCCTAGACAAGATCAAACAGATCGAGTTAAAGAGTGCCCTAACTGTAACTCAAGAAAGATGAGGTCGCACTTCGATATACTGATAGAGCCCGATGGAGAATATTATGAGACCTGCGGCTCTTGCGACTGGAGCAGTCATCCGGGATACGATGCCGAGGTTGCTGAAAAGGAGAGGGCTTGATGGTTGATGCAAATACGGAAGTGAGGAAGCCGAAGGACGGCGGTTGGCTTAAGGCATTTCCGTTTGGAGAAGCCGCATTGTGGCTAGGCTTCGTCTGGTTCGCATTTGCTGCAATGGAGGATCGCTATGATCCCGATACGATCACTCTCGCTGCTGTCTTTGCGTTAGCTGCAATCGGGGTGCGGGCGACGCGGCCTACACGGGAGCCAATATAATGGCTCATAGGAAGGCCGGTGGACTTGCGGTGGTTGGGGCATTGACCGCCCTAATCCTCTACACGCAACTTTCTTCGCGGGTCGAAGATGCGTCAGACGCGGCGGCAAACGCAGATCAGAACGCATATGACCTATCCAGTCGCCTAGACAGTCTTGAAAGCAAGGTGAGCGATTTGGACCGGCGGCCGACTTACGGTTGGTGAAGAGTAGCCGGATGGGCTTGCGCCTGTCCGGCCGACTGTTACATTCGCGTCCCTCAACCGCTACATGCCGCTTTCGTAAGCGCCTTGATTTCAATGAGATTTTTGGCGGGCTAGGGTAATCCCTCCGTCTCCGCCACCATCCTTAAACACCGGCAGCGGCAGAGGCTTGCCGCAAGGCGGCGCCCCCCTTGTGTGACGCCAGCCTGCGGCGAAGATTGCCGGATCGCGGCCTGCAATCCGGCTCAGAGCGTCGCCCGCACCGGACTTTATGAAAGGCCAGCGCTGGCTTGGTCGTGGGGCGGAGGCCAGCGCCACGCCTACCGCCTCTCCTTTTCCGAAGGATGACCGCTCTAAAGGGCTTACTTCGCATCGTTTGATCGTGCCGTTCCATTAGCGTGTTGTTGGGCTTTGTGCCTCAGGTTGAGAACGCCCGCGGGGGATCATCTCCTCCGCAAGGTGATTCAAATCCGGGAGACGGGCGGTCAGAAACGCCTCCATCGCAGGCGCTTGGCGGCCGGCTGAGTGAAGGAGTTTCAGGGCCTTTCACCGACGGCGCTCGGCTCGCTATTGCGACCGCCTGTTCGTCGTGCGATGTAACCGGTTACAGATTCTATCGACGGACCTTCGAGAGGAAGGCTGGAACGATCGCTGCAGGGAGGCGGAAGTTGGTGCGAGAGGGCTCGCCATCGTCCGGGCGGGTCGCCCGGTGAGGTCGGCGACGATACGCGACGTGGCGAAACGCTCCGGCGTATCCGTGGCCTCGGTGTCGCGTGTGCTGAACGGCGCCGACACCGTGACGGACGCCATGCGCGGTCGCGTGCTGGAAGCCATCGACACCTTGCACTACGTCCCCCACAGCGGCGCGCGCAGCCTGTCGACCCGCCGCACCGACACCCTGGGCGTCATCCTGCCGGACCTCTTCGGCGAGTACTTTTCCGAACTGATTCGCGGCATGGACCGGGCCGCGCGCGTTCACGGCAAACACCTGATCGTCTCAAGCTCCCATGACGATGCGGAGGAGGTCGCCCTGGCCATGCGCTCTATGCGGGGGCGGGTCGACGGCTTGATCGTGTTGTCGCCGCACCTCGATGCGGCCAGGCTGGCCGAGGGGCTGGTGGGCTCGCTGCCGGTCGTGCTGATGAACGCCGCCGCCGTGGGCGCCGATCGCCCGTGCATCGTTGTCGATAACGACGGCGGCGCGGCCCAGGCGGTCGCCCATCTGGTGCAGACCGGGCGGCGGCGAATCGCCCATGTGCGGGGCCCCCTCGGCAATCTCGAGGCGGACGAGCGCGTCCAGGGCTACCTGCGCGCGCTCGGCGACGCAGGGCTCGGAAGCCGTGTCGAGCAGGGCGACTTCACCCAGGCGTCAGGCTATCGCGCCGTCGCCCGGATGCTGGCCGAACCGTTGCGGCCGGACGCGGTGTTCGCGGCCAACGACATGATGGCCGTCGGCGCCGTTCTGGCCATCCAGGAGGCGCGCCTGCGCTGTCCGGAGGATGTGGCCGTGGTCGGCTTCGACGACGTGCCGATCGCCGAACTGGTGCGCCCGGCGCTGACTACGCTCAGGATCGACATCGCCGGCACCGGCGCGCGCGCTCTTGAGCGGCTGATCACCTTGATCCAGGCGCCCGCCACCGGCGCGTGGCCGGAGTCCGGGCGCGAGATCGTCCGTCCCGCACTGGTCGTGCGTCAGTCCAGCGTCGCCTTGCAACATCAACCAGAACGGGTCACGCCCCGCCCCGAAGGGCGTGACCAAAATCTCAGGGGGGAGTCTCACCATGCCTAACATCAAGACCCGCAACCACGCCCTAGCCGCCGCATCGGCGCTGGCTCTCTCCGTCAGCCTGCTCGGCGCCGGAGGGGCGATGGCGCAAGTCACGACATCGACGTTGCGCGGCACCGTTTATGACGGACAATCGCCCGAGACTGGCGGCTCAATCGTTGCGCGCGACACGAGCACCGGTTTCGTGAGCCGCGGGCGTATCGGCGAAGACGGCGTCTATGTCTTGCCAGGCCTGCGTCCCGGTTCGTACGAGATCACCGTCACCAGCGCAGATGGCCAAGCCGCCACTGATCTGGTGACGCTGACAGTGGGGCAGGTCGCAACCCTGGATCTTGATGTCAGCGGCGTGGCGGGCGGTGGTGCAGCTTCCGAGGTCGCAGCAACCGACCTCGGCGACATCGTTGTGACCGGTCGGCGCATCTTTGAGGTGCGCACCTCGGAAGTCGCGACAAACGTCTCGCAGCAGCAGATCAACAACCTGCCGCAGGTGGATCGCAACTTCTTGAACTTCGCCGCCTTGGCGCCTGGCGTGGTCGTGCAGCAGGATCCTTCCGAACGCACCATCTATGCGGGCTCCCAGTCGGCTAACGCCATCAATGTTTTCATCGACGGTCAGAGCCAGAAGTCCAACATCCTGGACGGCGGCGTGGCCGGGCAGGACGACAGCCGCGGCAATCCCTTCCCGCAAGGCGCGGTGCAGGAGTTTCGTGTTCTCACGCAGAACTTCAAGGCCGAATACGAACAAGCCTCGTCCGCGATCATCAGCGCGGTGACCCGCTCAGGAACGAACGAACTGACCGGCGACTTCTTTGTCACCTATCAGGACACGGACTGGATCGCTCAGCAGACGTTCTCCGAAAGACGTGGCGAACCTAAGCCGCAACTCGACCGCCTGCAGTACGGCGGCACTGTCGCTGGGCCGATCATCCGTGATCGCCTGCACTACCTGTTGAGCTATGAGCGCAAGGACGAAACCCGTTCCAACTCCGTGTTCCTGAACCAGACCCAATACAATGATCTGTTTGCGGACGAACTCGGCACCTTTGAAGCGCCGTTTGAAGAGGACCTGTTCTTCGGCAAGCTGTCTTGGCAGATTGACGACCGCCAGATCGTCGATCTGACGGCGACTTACCGTACGGAAACGGATATCCGCGACTTCGGCGGTCAGAGCGGTCGGTCGCGAGCTAACGCGATCAACAATGACACCCGCTCCATTGTCTTGCGTCACCAGTTTCAGGGCGACAGCTTCCTGAACGTCTTCACCGTCGATTACCTGCATTCCAACTACAATCCTCGGGCGGAGAACTTCGACCTGGCCGGCGCCGCTTACGTCGCCTATCGCGATGCCGATGCCGAGACGCCTGGCTTTCAGTTCAACTATGATCAATCCGATTTCGTGTTCAACACGGGCGGAGGCACCAACAATCAGGATATCCAGGACGAGTCGATTACGCTGCGTAACGATCTGACGTTCAATGAAATCGAGCTTGCTGGACGACACACGATCAAGGTCGGGGTGAAGTACTCCATGCGCGATTATTACGTGCAAAAGTTCTTCAACCGGAATCCTCAGTTCACCTATGACGTGACCGCGAACCCGGCCGTTCTCGGTTCGAACGCCATTCCTACACGGGTGAGCCTCAATCTACCAACCGATCCGGCGAATGTTTCGAACAACCAGCTGGGACTCTATATCCAGGATGATTGGCAGGTCACGGACAAGCTGGAACTGAATCTCGGCATCCGCTGGGATTATGAAGATAATGCGGTCAACAATGACCTGGTTACACCTGAGGTTATCCGTGAGGTCTTGGGCCTCATCGCCGCCGATCCGACCTATGTTCGCCGTGTCGACGTCAACGACTACATCTCCGATGGCGATCGCGACGCGTTCACCGGGGCCTTCCAACCTCGCATCGGCTTCTCTTACGACCTGTTCGCCGACGAGCAGACGGTGATTTTCGGCGGAGCTGGCCGCTACTACGATCGCGTCGGCTTTAACTTCGCATTTTCGGAAAGATTCTCGCCGTTCAACCTGTCACGGCAGATCTTTTTCTCGCCCGATGGCGGGGCCTTCGGCGGTCGGACGAACACCATCGCTTGGGATCCTAGCTACGCCACAGCCGAAGGGCTCGACGGCTTGTTGGGCGGAACGCAAGGTCGAGGCGAAATCTTCCTGATCAAAAATGATCTGAAGATCCCATACACCGATCAGTTCAACCTCGGTGTTCGCCAGAAGTTCGGTGACATCCAAGCGGCAGTCACCTTCTCATATGCCCGAACCAAAGACGAGTTCCAGTGGAACCGCCTCAACGTAAATGACGCCAACGCCGTTACAGTGCGCCCATCGCAGTTCACTAACCCAGACACGGGTCAGCCTTATGCGTTCAATGACTCGGTGTTCTACTCGAGTAGCGATCGTGAGCGTCGGTACAAGGCGATGTACGTCACCTTGGATCGCCCGTACACCGATGCGAGCGGCTGGGGCTTCAATGTTGCGTATACTCTGGCTGACGGCGAACAGAACGGCAGCCGTGATCAGAGCCTCGGCTCGTTCGATTTCGACTACGCCACTATCGACCAATCGCCCTGGTTCAACACGCCTGGCGTGGAGAAGCATCGTATTGTCGCTTCGGGCACATTGCGCCTGCCTTGGGACGTTCGTGCTTCCTCCATCATCACCTTGGGGTCGGGCCGCCCATTCACCATCTTCAACCCGGGGGACGGCGCCAAGCCACTGTGGTTTGAAGGTTATCCCGAGAAGCGCGCTTTTCTGCCGGGCCTGAACTTCGCCACGCGTCAGATCGATCTGCGCCTCAACAAGGGCTTCACGGTTTACGGTCAGCGGATCGAGGCTATCGTTGACGCCATCAACCTGTTCAACTTCAAGAACTACAACGGCTTCGATCAGGCGTATCGTGTGAACAACAATGCCGGCGCGGCGCTGAATCCGCGTTTCGGCATCCCGACCAGCCAAGCACTGCCCACCCGGAGCTTCCAGGCGACGCTGCGCTACTCCTTCTAAACGCCTGCCCGGCCGCCTTCCGCACCTGCGGGAGGCGGCCTTTTTCTATCTGTCGCGTACCCTGAGAGGCCTTTCATGAACCGTCGAGACCTTCTGTTGCAGACCACGGCGGGTGCGGCGGCCTTGGCCGTGGGGTCGTCAGCCGAGGCGGCGGCGCAAGCCACGCCGTCGGCGACGCGTGCGGTCGCGGCGGACCCGGTCAATGGCACACAGCGCCGCCCGCTGAGGCTCGACGCCGAGATCGACGAGCTTCAGGAGCGGACCTTTCGCTGGTTCGCTCACGTCACGGATAAGCGCAACGGTCTGACGCCGGACCGTTGGCCGACCAAGTCCTTCTGCTCGGTCGCGGCGGTCGGGTTCGCCCTGACCTGCTGGCCGGTCGGGGTGGAGCGCGGCTGGATGGATCGGGACGAGGCGCGCGAGCGCACGCTGAACACCCTGCGCTTCTTCGCCGCCCTGCCTCAGGGACCGGAAGCGTCCGGCGCGGCGGGGTACAAGGGCTTCTTCTACCATTTCCTCGACATGGAGACCGGCCTTCGGTTCGCGCAGAACGAGCTGTCTACGGTCGATACGGCGCTGCTGATCGCGGGGATGCTGTTCGCGGCGCGCTACTTTGATGGCCGCCATCCGGACGAGGCTGAAATCCGGGAAAAGGCGCAGTTCCTCTACGAGCGGGTGGAGTGGCCCTGGGCCGTGGTGCGGCCGAACCGCATCAGCATGGGCTGGCATCCGGAAACCGGTTTCATCCCCGCAGACTGGTTCGTCTATAACGAGGGCATGCTGATCCTGCTCTTGGCCATGGGCAGCCCGACCCATCCGCTGGACGCCGGCGTCTGGCACGAGTGGGCCTATGGCTACGACAAGAGCTGGACCGAACGATGGGGCAGCTGGCACCTGGAGTTCGCCCCGATCTTCGGCCACCAGTACAGCCATATGTTTGTGGATTTCCGCGACATCCAGGACGCGTGGATGCGGGGTCAGTCGTCCTTGCGGGACGAGCGGCTCGACTACTTCGAGAACAGCCGCCGCGCCGTCTACGCTCAGCAGAAGTACGCCCACGACAATCCGGGCCGCTGGGCCGGCTATTCGTCGGAAGTCTGGGGACTGACCGCCTGCGACGGTCCGGGCGATTTCAAGCAGATGATCGACGGAGAGGAGCGCGAGTTCTTTTCATACTCCGCGCGCGGGCCGGGCGATCGCGACGACGGCACGCTGGCGCCCACGGCGGCGGCCGGCTCCATCGCCTTTGCCCCCGAGATCGTGGTGCCCTGCGTCAAGGCGATCAAGGCGCGTTATGGCGCGGGACTCTATACGCAGTGGGGCTTCCTCGACAGCTTCAACCCGACGCTGACGGTCCGCGACAGTCCTTTGCAGCATGGGAGGATCGTGGAGGGGATCGGCTGGGTCGACGGCGATTACCTTGGCATTGACCAGGGGCCGATCGTCATCATGACCGAAAACCATCGCTCGGACCTTGTCTGGCGTCATATGCGCGATGAGCCGAACATCCGACGTGGGCTTGAGGTCGCGGGTTTCACCGGCGGGTATTTGTCGGCGTGACGAACGGCGCGCGCCCGCATCGTCGTCATGCGCTCGGCCTGATGGCTGCGGGCGCGGCGGCGGGGTGCGCCTCCCGACCAACGGGCGAGACGCGCCTTCGCTTCTGGGCCATGGGCAACGAGGGCGGTCAGGTTCCGAACCTGATGCCCGAGTTCGAGCGTCGCCATCCCGGCGTGCGGGTCGAGGTGCAGGCCATCCCTTGGACCGCCGCGCACGAAAAGCTGTTGACCGCCTACGCCGGATCGTCGCTGCCGGACGTCAGCCAGATCGGCAACACCTGGGTGGCCGAGCTGACGGCGATCGGCGCCTTGTCGCCCACGCCGCCGGCGGCCGCCGATCTGCTGACGGACCAGTTCCCGGCGGTGCTGGACACGAACCGCGTCGGCGGAAGGGCGATGACCACGCCCTGGTATGTCGATACGCGGCTGATCTTCTATCGCACGGATCTCTTGCGCCGCGCCGGCTTCGAGGCAGCGCCGCAGACCTGGGCCGAGTGGAAGCGGTCCATGCATGCGGTCAAGCGCGTCGCGGGCGGAGACGCCTACGCCATCCTGCTTCCGCTGAATGAGTTCGAGCAACTGCTGACGTTCGGCCTGCAGCAGGCCGAGCCGATGCTGTGCGACCGCGACACGCGCGGAAACTTTTCCAGCCCCGGGTTCGTCTCGGCGCTCGCCTTCTACAAGAGCCTGTTCGACGAAGGGCTGGCGCCGCTGGCGTCATCGACGCAGATCTCCAACGTCTGGACCGAGTTCGAGCGCGGCTGGTTCAGCTTCTATTTCTCCGGTCCGTGGAGCGTCGGCGACTTCCGCTCGCGCCTGCCGGAAAGCTTTCGGGCGAACTGGGCGACCGCCGGCGTTCCGGGGCCGACGGGACTGGGCGCCTCGGCGCCGGGCGGCTCAAGCCTGGCGGTGTTCCGGTCCTCTCCGCATCAACAGGCGGCCTGGTCCCTGGTGCGCTATCTGTCCGAGCCGCAGGTGCAGCAGCGTTTCAACGCCCTGGTCGGCGACCTGCCGGCGCGCCAGAGCGCCTGGAACACGCCCGCGATCGCCGGCGACGCCATGCTGACGCCGTTCCAAGGCCAGCTCAGCCGCGCGAAGGCCGTGCCCAAGGTGCCGGAGTGGGAGCGGATCGTCACAGAGATGCAGATCGTGGCCGAGCGCATGGTGCGCGGCGAATACAGCCCAGAAGCCGCCGGCCGCGAGATCGACCGCCGCGCCGACCGGCTGCTGGAGAAGCGCCGCTGGATGCTGGAGACGGGGAGGGCGGCATGACCCTGACCGCGCCCGTTCCCACCAAGCCGATCCGTCGGAGCCGTGCGGGCCGATCGCGGCGCGAGCGCGCGGCCTGGGGCTTCATCGCGCCGGCCATGATCGCCATCGGCCTGTTCTTCGCGCTGCCGGTGGTTGCGGCGCTGCTGCTCAGCCTGACCGACTTCGACATCTATGCGCTGGCCGATCTCGGCAACCTGCGTTTCGTGGGCGCTCAAAACTATGAGCGACTGCTGACCAATCCCCTGTTCTGGGGCGCGATGAGGAACACGGTGTGGTTCAGCGTGCTGGGCGTGCCGCTGTCGATCGCCGCGTCGCTGCTGGCGGCCGTGATCCTGAACGACCGGATGGTGAAGTGGCGGCCGATCTGGCGGGTGATGTTCTTTGCGCCCTATGTGACGACGCTGGTGGCGACGGCCGTGGTGTGGCGCTATCTGCTGCACACGCGGTACGGCGTGATCAACTGGGCGCTGGACGGGGTGGGACTGCCGGCGGTGGACTGGTTGGGCCAGCCCTCCACCTCCATTCCCGCGATCCTGATGTTCGTGGTGTGGAAGATTTTCGGCTACAATATGCTGATCTTCCTGGCCGTGCTGCAGACGGTGCCTGACGACCTCTATGAGGCCGCAAGGATCGACGGCGCGGGTCCGTGGGGGCGGTTCCGGCATGTCACCCTTCCGGCGATCGCGCCGACCATGCTGCTGGTGTCGATCATCTCGGTGGCGGGCTTCTTCCAGCTGTTCGCCGAGCCCTATGTGATGACGCAGGGCGGGCCGGCGCAAAGCACGGTGACGGTGCTCTACTTCATGTACGAAGAGGGCTTCAAATGGTGGAACCTGGGCTCAGCCTCGGCGGTGGCGTTCGTGCTGTTCCTCTGCATCCTGGCGGTGACGCTGGTGCAGCTGGCCGTCGCCCGGCGGATGGAGCGCGGGCGATGAAGGCCAAGGCCGTTCTGCTCAACCTCGCCGTCGCGGTCATCGCCCTGATCGTGTTGTTTCCGCTGGTGTGGATGCTGTCGGTCAGCTTCATGCCCACGGGCGAGGCGGCGACCTTTCCGCCGCCGCTGGTCCCCTCGCGCTTCACCCTGGAGCACTATCAGGATTTGTTCCTGAACCAGGGCATGGGCCGCTATGTCCTGAACAGCCTGATCCTGGCGACGTTGGCGACGATCCTGGCGTTGCTGTTCACGGCGCCGGCCGGCTACGCCTTCGCCAAGCTGCGGTTCCGGGGGCGCGAGCGTCTGTTCCAGGTGCTGGTGGCGGCGCTGGTGGTGCCGGCGCAGATCGGCACCCTTCCGCTGTTCCTGATGCTGAAGAGCATGGGGCTGGTGAACACCTACGCGGGCGCCCTTGTCCCTTGGCTGGCGTCGATCTTCGGCCTGTTCCTCGTGCGCCAGTATGCGCTCAGCATCCCCGACGAGATGCTGGAGGCCGCGCGCGTGGATGGGGCGTCCGAGGGGCAGATCTTCCGCCGCGTGGTGCTGCCGACGCTGCAGCCGATCGTCGTGACCCTGGGCCTGTTCGTCTTCCTGGGCAGCTGGAACGACTTCCTGTGGCCGCTGATCGTGCTGACAGATCAGTCGAACTACACCCTGCCGGTCGCGCTGGCCGCCCTGTCGCGCGAGCATGTGCAGGACGTCGAGCTGATGATGGCCGGGGCCGTCGTCACGGTCGCGCCCGTCCTGATCCTCTTTCTGGCCCTGCAACGCTACTACATCCGCGGCATGCTCGCGGGCAGCGTCAAGGGCTGAGCCTTTACGGAGACCGCCATGCGCGCCCTTCTTCTCGCCACGGCGGCGTCCCTCACCCTGTCCATGGCCCTGCCGCCAGCGATGGCCGGCCCGGCCTTCGCACAGCAGGGGGCGAGGGTGCTCGACGACATGGACGACGCCGGGCGTTGGGAGGCCAGCGCCTCCACCGACATCGTCTCCAGCCTTTCCTCGGTCGAGGGGCGGGAAGGGCGCGCCATCCGCCTGGACTACGACTTCGCGGGCAAGGCCGGCTATGCGGTCGCGAGCCGGCCCTTGGCGTTCGATCTGCCCGAAAACTACGAGATCAGCTTCTGGGTGCGCGGCGAGGGGCCGGCCAACACCTTCGAGGTCAAGTTCACCGACGCCGAGGCCGAGAACGTCTGGTGGAACCAGACGACGCGCTATGACGCGCCGGACGGCTGGACGCGCTTCACCATCCGTCGCCGACAGGTGTCCAAGGCGTGGGGACCCAGCCCCGAGACCGTGCTGCGCCGCGCCGAACGGATCGAGTTCGTGGTGGTCGCGGCCGAGGGCGGCAAGGGCGCCATCGAGATCGACCAGCTGGCCCTGCGGCCATTGCCGGTGGATCCCGCCGTGCCGCCGCAGCCGGCGGCGAGCGACGGCGGCGCAGCCTCGACCGCGTCCTTGGCGGTGGATCTCGACCCCAAGACCGCCTGGACCGCGCCGGTCGCGGGATCGCCGGCCCTGACGCTGGACCTCGGCTATGAACGGGAGTTCGGCGGCCTGACCCTTCGCTGGGCCGAGCGGGGCGCGGCGTCTGATTACCGCATCAGCGCTTCGTCGGACGGCGAGGCCTGGCGCGAGCTGACCTCCGTCACCGGCGGGAACGGCGGAACGGACTGGCTGCGTACGCCGGAAGCTTCGGCCCGGTGGCTGCGGCTGGAACCCCGCGCCCTGGTCGCCGCATCCGATGTCACGGGTCAGGCGGGCGCCGGCCAGAGGCTAGGCGTCGCCTCGCCCACCGCCTATGCGCTGAACGAGGTGGAGATCGAGCCGCTGAGCTTTGGCGAGGATCACACCGCCTTTCTGGAAGCCGTGGCGAGGGAAAACAGACGCGGCCTCTATCCGCGCGGCTTCTTTAGCGAACAGCCCTACTGGACCCTTGTGGGCGTCGACGGCGGCGGCGAAAGCGGCCTGATCGGCGAAGACGGCGCCATCGAACTGCGTCGCGGCGGACCCAGCATGGAGCCGTTCGTGGTCGAGAACGGACGGCTGGTCACCTGGGCCGACGTCCGGATTGAACAGTCCCTGGCCGACGACGACCTGCCGATCCCCAGCGTGACGTGGACGCATGACGACTGGACCCTGCGTGTCACCGCCCTGGCCGACGGCGCGCCCGAGAGCGCCCAGTTGTACGGCCGCTATGTCCTGACCAACACCTCGTCGCGCCCGCTGGACCTGACGCTTGGGCTAATGGGACGGCCCATGCAGGTCAACGGCCCGGTGCAGTTCCTGGCGGTGCCGGGCGGCGCGAGCCCCCTGTCCCGGATCGGGTGGGACAGCGGCGTCCTGAGCCTCGGCGACGACACGGCCGTGCGGATGCTGAGTGCGCCGGATCAGGTGACGGTCTCCACTTTCGACGCCGGCGCCGATCCGCAGTCGCTGCTGGCGTCGGCGCGCCAGGCGTCCGCGTCCGTGTCTGTCGAGGACACCACGGGCCTGCCTGCCGCGGCGGCGACATTCAAGATCGCGCTTCTGCCGGGCGAGAGCCGCACGGTCGGCTGGGTCTCGGCCTTGGGCGAAAGGGCGGCCGATCTGCCCGTCACCGGCAGCATCGAAGCCGCCCTGGACACGGTGCAGGAGCGCGTCGCTGCGGCCTGGCGCGCGCGGATGGACGAGGTCGACCTCATCCTGCCGCCGGAAGGGCAGCGGATCGAGGATGTGCTGAAGTCCTCGCTCGCCCACATGCTGATGAGCCGCCAGGGACCGATCCTGCAGCCCGGCACGCGGTCCTACAACCGATCCTGGATCCGAGACGGGGCCATGATGGCCGAAGGGCTGAACCGGCTGGGCCTGTCCGACCTGTCCGAAGACTACCTTCGATGGTATGCGCCCTATCTGTTCTCCAGCGGCAAGGTGCCGTGCTGCGTCGATGCGCGCGGCGCCGATCCGGTGCCGGAGAACGACAGCCACGGCGAGTTCGTCTTCCTGGCGGCCGAGGCCTATCGCTACGGCGGCGACGTCGCGCTGCTGCGCCAGGTCTGGCCGCAGGTGCAGGGGGCGATCCGCTACATGGACGAGCTGCGGGCCTCGACCCGCACCGCCGAGTTCCAGACGGCCGAGACGCGTCACCTCTTTGGGCTGCTGCCGCCGACGATCAGCCACGAGGGCTATTCGGACAAGGCGGCCTATTCCTACTGGGACGATTTCTGGGGCCTGCGCGGCTACCGCGACGCGGTGTTCATCGCCGAGACCCTGGGCGACGCCGAGGCCGCGGGCCGCATCCGCGCCTCCGAGCAGCAGTTCAAGGCGGACATCCTCGCCTCGATCACGGCCACGGCCGCCTTCCACGACATCGACTGGATCGCCGGCGCGGCGGACCGAGGCGACTTCGACGCCACCTCCACCACCATCGGCCTGTCTCCCGGCGGCCTGCAGGACGACCTGCCGCAGGAGCTGCTGAACGGCACCTTCGACAAGTGGTGGGCCAACTTCACCGCGCGTCAGGAGAACCGCCAGCCCTGGCGCGACTACACGCCCTATGAGCTGAGAAACGTCAGCGCCATGGTGCGGCTGGGTCGGCGCGAGGAGGCGTGGCGGGCGCTGGAGTTCTACTTCGCCGACATCCGGCCGCGCGCCTGGAACGGCTGGGCGGAGGTGGTCGGGCGCGACCTGCGCGAGCCGCGCTTCATCGGCGACATGCCGCACGCCTGGATAAGCTCGGACTATATCCGCTCGGCGCTGGACCTGTT
This sequence comes from Pseudomonadota bacterium, assembly GCA_023456105.1. Classification (GTDB taxonomy): domain Bacteria; phylum Pseudomonadota; class Alphaproteobacteria; order Caulobacterales; family Caulobacteraceae; genus Brevundimonas. Next base: position 13,040 of record JAEYAO010000113.1, read on the forward strand.
CGCCTACGAACGCGACGACGGGGCGCTCGTGCTGGCCGCCGGCGTGCCGGTCCGCTGGTTCGACACGACGGAAGGCGTGGGGGTTTCGGGGCTCAGGACGCCCTATGGCGCGCTGACCTACCGTCTTCGCAAGGTGGGGCGCGACTACCGGCTGGATTTAGCCGGCGAGGCGGCCCCCCCAGGCGGCTTCGTGCTGCGCTGGCCGGAAGGCGAGGGCCGTCCGGGATCGATACGCATCGAGGGGCGCGCCGCTGCATGGACCGGAGACGCACTGGCGATCCCAGCGGGCACCAAGCGAGTGGTGCTGAGGTGAAGCCGCGCTCCTCCCGGCGGGAGGAGACGCCTCAGACGAGCCTTCTGAACGCCGCCCCGTCCGCGTCGAACAGGTGGGTCTGGCCTGCCGGAATGCGCAACGTCAGGCGCTCGCCGGTCTGCGGTCTCGCATCGCCGGGCAGTTGCACCGTCAGCGTCTCCGATCCGGCGGGATGGCTGAAGTAGGCGTAAGTCGCGGCGCCCAGCGTCTCCACGAAAAGCGCCTCGATCGACAGGGCGTCGCCCTCTCCCGACAGCGTCAGATGCTCGGGGCGCACGCCTAGGCTGACAGGGTCGCCGGGAGCGGCTTGGCTGGCGTCCACGGCCGCATGCACCCTCTCTCCACCCTCCAGCCGCACCAGCGCGCCGCTCGCCGTCGCCTGCTCGATCACGCCGGACAGGATGTTCATCCGGGGACTGCCGATGAAGCCGGCCACGAACAGGTTGGCGGGGTGTTCGTACAGCTCAAGCGGCGCGCCGACCTGCTCGATCACGCCGCTTCGCAGCACCACGATACGGTCGGCCAGGGTCATGGCCTCGACCTGGTCGTGGGTGACATAGATCATGGTCGTGCCCAGCGTGCGATGCAGGCGCGCGAACTCGTAGCGCATCTTGACCCGCAGGGCGGCGTCCAAGTTCGACAGGGGCTCGTCAAACAGGAACACCTCCGGCTCGCGCACGATGGCGCGGCCGATGGCGACGCGCTGGCGTTGACCGCCGGAAAGGGCCTTGGGCTTGCGGTCCAGTTCGCCCGAGATGTTCAGCACCTCGGCGGCGGCGCGAACGCGGCGGTCGATCTCGCCCTTGTCCGCCTTGGCCAGCGTCAGGCCGAACGCCATGTTCTCGTACACCGTCATGTGCGGATAGAGCGCATAGGACTGGAACACCATGGCGACGCTGCGCTCCGCCGGCTCGGCGTCATTGACGCGGCGTCCGCCGATGGCGATCTCGCCGGCGTCGGCTGTCTCCAGCCCGGCGATGGTGCGCAAGAGGGTGGACTTGCCACAGCCGGATGGGCCCACAAACACCACGAACTCGCCGTCGGCGATCGCAAGGTCCAGCCCCTTCAGCACCCGTGCTTCGCCGAAGCGCTTCTCGATGCCCGTAAGCTGGACGTCCGCCATCTGAGTGTCACCTGCGCTGCTCTGACGGCACTGTAAGCGGTTACATCGGCCGAACAACCCAGCGCAGCGAGCATGTCGGTCTGAAGCGCCGCCTCAGGTCGCGCCGCCATTATCCCTTGAGCCGTCGAAGCGGATCGCCGGACCATGATGGCTGTCGATTAGAGGGGGCACGCCTTCGAACTCACTCAGGTGGTCTACGACGGCTGCAAGATTGTCGAGTCGCGTGGATTCTGCGACCCGCGGCGCGCACCGTGCGCCACCCCGGGGCGGCTCAGGCGGTGACCGGGTTCAGCATCTCGCTGATCTTGGACGCCAGGATCGGCAGGGCGAAGGGCTTGGTCACCATGTCCATGTTCGGGCCGAGAAATTCGCCGCGAACGGCGGCGGTCTCGGCGTATCCAGTCACAAACAGGATCGGAAGGTCGGGACGAGTGGCGCGGGCGATCTCGGCGAGCTGGCGACCGTTCATGCCCGGCAGGCCCACATCGGAAACAAGCAGGTCGATGGCGCGGGGCTGCGACAGCAGGGGCAGCGCCTCGTCACCGCTGCCCGCCTCCAGAACCTCGTATCGCAGTTCAACCAGAACCTCTCGAACCAGCTGGCGCACGGCGGGGTCGTCCTCCACAAGCAGCACCGTCTGACCCTGGCCCTCCTGAATGGACTGGGCGTCCGGCGAAACCGCTTCATCCCTGATGAGGTCCGTGGCGGGCAGGTAGAGTTCGACCGTGGTTCCTTCCGTCACCCGGCTGTGAATCCGGACCTGGCCGCTCGACTGGCGCGCGAACCCGTAAACCATGGACAGCCCCAGACCGGTGCCCTGGCCGATCGGCTTGGTGGTGAAGAAGGGATCGAACACCTTGTCCAGTACGGCCTCGCTGATGCCCGTGCCGGTGTCCGACACGGAGATCACGACATAGGCGCCGGACTGCAGCCCTTGCGGCGTCTCCGGCGCGATCGTCTCGTCGACATGCGCCAGCGAGGTGCGGATCGTCAGCCGCCCCCCGTCCGGCATGGCGTCCCGTGCGTTGATCGCCAGGTTGAGAATGGCGTTCTCCAGCTGATTGGCGTCGGCCACGACGCCCCTGACATCCGTGCCGGGAACGATGGACAAGGCGATGGTTTCGCCAAGCGTTCGACGCAGCAGATCGTCCAGCGAAGCCGCCAGCGCATTCACATCGAGCGGCGCTGAGTTGAGCGACTGTCGCCGGGAAAAGGCCAGCAAGCGCGCGGTCAGCGATGCTGCGCGCTGGGCGGAGGCGGACGCCGCGTCCATGAACCTGCCGATGTCCTGAGTGCGGCCGGTCTCAAGCCTTCGCCGGATGATGTCCAGACTTCCGATCACGCCCGTCAGCATGTTGTTGAAGTCGTGTGCGATGCCGCCGGTGAGCTGGCCCACCGCCTCCATCTTGTGGCTTTGCCTCAGCGCTTCTTCGGCCTCGGTGCGGCTGGCCATCTCCTGCTCCAGAGCGGCCGTGCGTTCGGCGACCCGCGCCGAAAGGGCTTCCTCCGTCATCTTCCGATCGGTGATGTCCAGGACGAAGACATCGAAGCCGGTGACGGACCCGTCCGGCCCCCGGCGGGGAAGATAGCGGATTTCCGCCTCGCGGCGACGGTTGTCGAGGTGCGGCCAGGGCAGTTCGAACCGCACGGTTTCGCCAGCCAAGGCTGCTCGCATGGCCTGAAGTCGGACAGCAAAGGCCGCATCGCCCACGACGTCTCGGACAGACCGTCCGACGACCTCGTCCGGATCGACGCCGAACCACTCGCGATAGGCGGCGTTGGCGAAGCGGTAGACCAGGTCGCGGTCGATGAAGCCGATCAGGATCGGCAGCGAATCCGTCACGACGCGAAGGACAGCTTCGCTCTCGGCCAGGGCGTTGCGGCTGTTCTCCAACTCCAGAAGGCGGTCGCGCATCTCGAACTGACGTTGGCGCGACTTCAAGGCCGAGGCGACGGCGCTGATCAGGGAGCTTCGGCCCAGCGGCCGTTCGAGCATGACACTGTTGCTGGCGAGGTTGAGTACTTCAAGCTGCGACGCCTCGCGCCGCATGGGCTGTTTGGATCGGCTGGCGGCCAGGAGGATCAGCGGAATGTCGGACCAGGCGGCCTGCTCGGCCAGGCGGGTCTTCAACTCGCCCGAGCCGCCGACAAGAGCTTCCTCGGTCATCAGAAGGGCGCCCGTCGTGTCGTCGATGCGGGCGACAAGGTGGCTCAGGCTGTCGCACACGACGGCCTGGTAACCTTCCTCGGCCAGCAGCGTCATCAGGCTTTCGGCGTCTCTTCCGTAAGGCGCCGCAACGAGAACGCTTGACCCGAACGGCGCAGTCCTATGCGCCAAAGGCCCGATCTTCCATAAGGGGAGAGGCTGCGCCGGTGTACTCGGGCGTCCCGGTCAGCACACCGCGGAAGTCCGCCAAGGCGTCGCCCACGCGGATGCCGGCGGCGTCGACCCGCAGTTCGCGAATGGTGTCTTCGTGACCTCCGCCACGGTTCTTGATCACGGAGATCGCCTTGCGGATGCGGCCCTCCGCCTCGAAGAAGCGCAGCAGCACGACCGCATCCGCGACGTAGGAGATGTTGAGACTGCTCTGCATCGTGCCCACCAGCCCGTCCTGCGGACTGATCAGGAAGGTGACCACGCCCTTTTGGCTCAGGTACGAGAGCAACTCGTGCATCTGCAGGATCAACTGTTGTTCTTGCGGCATGGCGGCCATGTAGCCGTTCAGGCTGTCGATCACGATCATGCGCGCTTGGTGTTGCTCCACCTGCGCACGCACGCGGGCCGCGAACTCCCCGGGCGAGATTTCGGCCGGATCTATCTGCTCGACGGTCATGCAGCCGTTGTCGACATGAGCCTGCAGATCAAGGCCGAAGGCCTTGGCGCGGGCCATCAGCGTGCCGATCCGCTCATCGAACTCGTACACCACGCAGTGTTCGCCGCGTCGGCAGGCCGCATCCATATACTGAAGCGCGATCGTGGTCTTTCCGCTGCCGGCCGGACCGGTGATCAGGGTGCTTGTTCCCCTGAGAGGACCACCGTTCAGCAGGTCGTCCAGGCCCTGAACGCCACTGGGGGTGACGTCGCCTGTGAACTCGCTGTGGTGGGTGGAGGCGATCAGGCGGGGATAGATGTCCAGGCCGCCTTTGCGGATAACCAGGTCGTGGAAGCCGGCGATGAAGTCCACGCCTCGCAGCTTCTGCACCTGAACCCTGCGCCGGGCGGCGCCGAAGTCCAGCGTCAAACGCTCCAGGGTGATCACGCCATGACAAAGGCTGTGCATGGCGCTGTCCTGCCCCACTTCGGCACCTGTCATGTCGTCGACCAGCAGGACGGTGATGTCGCGACCGCTGAAGAACTGCTTCAAACCCAGGATCTGTCGACGGTAACGTAGCGGATCCTGTGCAAGGAGCCGCATCTCCGAAAGGCTGTCGAAGACGATCCGTTTCGGCTGAACCTTGTCCACCTGGTCCTGGATCAGGCGCACGGTTTCGCCGAGCTCCATCTCCCAGGAATGCAGCACCGTCTGGTCGCGCCCGTGTCCGAGCACGTCGGCCGCCGAGTTGAACTCGAAGATTTCGACCTCGGCGAGGCTCCAGCCGTGGGAGGCGGCGACCACCTCGAGCTCCTCGCGCGTTTCCGACAGGGTGATGTAGAGAACCCGCTCGCCCTTGCGGACGCCCTCCTGAAGGAACTGAAGCGCCAGCGTCGTCTTGCCCGAGCCGGGAATGCCCTCGACGAGATAAAGCCGGCTGGCCGGCAGTCCGCCCTTCAGGATGAGATCAAGGCCCGGATTTCCGGTCGAGATGGTGTCGATCACGCGGGCCTGCCTCAGTGTTTAGGGGTCGATACCACGGGAGCTACGGGGAACCCTACAGAGTTTTCCAAGGATCCAAGTCGCGGCCGCAGCCGGAGCCGAGGGGCGGTCGACCAAGTCACCACCCTGGAATGGTGGAGCACTTACAGCGCCGCCGTTGGATCACGCGGCGCAGGAGCTGCCTTCGCACTCCTCTTTCACCGCCCATTGCGCCGCGCCGTCGCCCCCGCCAAGAGTGTGACATGAAGCTCAGGTCATGATCCGCCTCATCACCGAGAAAGCCGACTTCCCGTCGCAGACCGTCTCACGCGTCATGAACAATGGCCCGCACGTGCGCTTCGGCCAGCCGCCTCAGCCACCCTTCGCCTGGGCCAGGAGAAGGTCGATCGCGCGTCCACCCTCATGATCCGCAACAATCGACACGGTTACCTGCTGCTGTACGGCCTGGCCTATGGCGGCGCGGTTTGCGCCTATGTGCCGCTGCTGACGCTGCTGTTGCCGCTGAAGGTCGAAAGCATCGCGGAGGCCGACGGCAAGGTGGCCCTGCTGAGCCTGGCCTCCATCGCGGGCGCCTTGGCGGCCAGCGTCAGCAACATCCTGGCCGGCATGATCAGCGACCGGTGGGCCGGACGGCCGTTCGGCAGGCGCGCGGTCGCCGCAGCGGGTTTGTCGGGCACGGCCTTGTCCTACGTCGCCCTGCATCTCGCTTCCAGCCCGGGCGAACTGGTGGCGGCGGTGGTTTTGTTCCAGGCGGCGTTGAACACCTTTCTCTCGCCGCTGATCGCCATCGCGGCGGACGAAACGGGTGACGACCAGAAGGGCGTGCTCGGCGGCGTCTATGGCGCAGCCTATCCTCTGGGCACGGTGGCGGCGGTGATGGTCACCTGGGCGCCGGACTGGAGCTGGGCGGCGCGGCTGTTCTGCACGCTTTCCTTGGTCACGGCTCTTGCGGCGCCCTTTCTGCTGGCCACACGCCGGCCGGCCGCCGCCGAGATCGTGGCGGCGCCGGCGCAAGCCGGACCTCACGGCTTCTGGCGATTGGGTGTGGTGGGGCTCTCGCGCCTTCTGGTGCAGGTGGCGGGCAATGTGCTGTTCGCCTTTATCCTGTTCTACTTCCAAAGCGTTGCGGAGCCCGGCGGTGCGGCCTCGGGCGAGTCCTTGGCCGGGCGCGTGGCCTGGATCACCGGCGTCGTGACCTTGGTGAGCGCCCCGGTTTCCGTGGCGATCGGCCGGCTGATCGACCGGCGTGGCCGCGGCGCGCGGGCCAGTCTGGCGGCGCTGGCGTGCGCCTGCGCGACGGGTCTGGCCGTCATGGGGCTGTGGCCGCAGTGGCCGACGGCGGTCGCCGGATACGCGCTTTTCGCCATAGGCCTGGCTGCATTTCTGGCGATCCAGTCGGCCTACGCCATGCGCCTGCTGCTGTCGTCGGCGCACAGGGGACGCGATCTCGGGCTGCTGAACCTGACCAACACCCTGCCGGCGCTTCTCGGACCGGCGCTGACCTATCTGCTTGCGGCCGAAGGGCGGTTCGGGCCGCTTCTTCTGCTGCTGGCGCTGTTGTCGCTGGCGGCCGGAGGGCTGATGATGCTGGGCGCGGCGGCCCCACGCAGGCATGATCCGCAGCCAGGGAGCGGTCTCTAGCCCGGCGGGTGGACCGCGTCGCCCTCGTTCGACCGCCGAGGCGGCTTGTCTTCTCCGATCGCCTCGGCCAACCTTGTCGATAAGGTAAGCGTTCCAAAGAACGCCAATGCGTCGCAGGCGGGGGCATGACGAACGCCGAACTCAGCGTCGCTTTTTTCCTGCAGATGGCGGTGATCATCGCCGCTTGCCGCGTGGTCGGCTGGGCGGCCAAGGCGTGGCTCGACCAGCCGCAGGTGTGGGAGAGATGATCGCCGGGGTGATCCTTGGGCCGTCGCTGTTCGGCCTGATGGCGCCCGAACTTCAGGCCGCGCTGTTTCCGGCCGAGTCGAGGTCGGTGCTGTTCGTCGGCGCACAGCTCGGCGTCGGGCTGTACATGTTCCTGGTGGGCCTCGGTTTTGAGCGTGATCATTTCAGAACCGCCGCGAGCAGCGCCGCGGCGGTCTCCGTGGCCGGAATGGCCGCCCCTTTTCTGGTGGCTGTCGCGCTGACGCCGTGGCTGATCGATATGGGCCTGTTTGGCGAGGAGGTGGTCACCTGGCAGGCCATGCTGTTCATGGGCGCGGCCATTTCCATCACCGCCTTTCCAATGCTGGCGCGGATCATCCATGAGCGGGGACTGAGCGGCACGCCGATGGGCTCGCTGTCCCTGTCGGCGGGCGCCATCGACGACGCCGGCGCCTGGTGCGTGCTGGCGATCGTCCTGGCCAGCTTCGGGGGCGGCGCCATGGTGGCGGTCAAGGCGATCTGCGGCGGGGCTGCGTTCGCGGCGTTCATGCTGACGGTCGGACCCCGGCTGCTGGCGCCGCTGGGGCGCCGGGTCGAACGCGAAGGCAAGGTCAGCGCGGGCGTCCTCGGCGTCATCCTGATCCTGTTCATGCTTTGCGCCTGGGTCATGGACGCCGTCGGCATTCACGCCGTGTTCGGCGGCTTCATCCTGGGCGTCGCCATGCCGCGCGGCCTGCTGACCCAGCAGGTCCGCGCTCAACTGGAGCCCTTCGCCGTGCTGGTGCTGCTGCCGATGTTCTTCACCTTCTCGGGCCTGAACACCCAGCTGACCATGGTCGACAACATCGGACTGCTCGGCGTGACCGCGCTGATTCTCGTCGGCTCCATCCTCGCCAAGGGCGGGGCCTGCTGGGCGGCCGCCCGTCTGACGGGTCAGGACAACCGGACCGCCATGGGCATCGGCGCGCTCATGAACGCGCGAGGCCTGATGGAGCTGATCATCATCAACATCGGGCTTCAGCGGGGCATCATCAGCCCGGCGCTCTTCTCCATCCTGGTGCTGATGGCCATCGTGACCACCTTGATGGCCTCGCCCCTGTTCGAGCAGGTCTACGGCCGCAAGGCGCGCCGCGAGGGCCTGCTGATGGAGCGGGCGCCGGGATAAACCCGCCAGGAAGGCGGCTGACCTTGAAAGCCCCCATGCGCGACCGAAACTTGCGGGTTTGGCGCATTGTGGGGCCGTCTTTGAAATGGGCGAGGGCGGCGGATGCCGCTATGGTCGCCGCAATCACCGAGAACCGGGATCAAGGAAACGCCTGCATGCGAGACATCCGCCACTTCATCGACGGCTCGGCCTTTGACGGCTCAAGCGGTCGGTTCTCGGACGTGTTCGATCCGAACAGCGGCGAGGTTCAGGCCCGCGTGCAACTGGCGACCGCCGGCGAAGTCGATCGTGCGGTCCAGGCGGCGCAGAACGCCTTTGAAGGTTGGGCCTCCACCAATCCGCAGCGCCGCGCGCGGGTCATGTTCGAGTTCAAGCGCCTGGTCGAGGCGAACATGAACGAGCTGGCCGAGTTGCTGTCGGGCGAGCACGGTAAGGTCATCGCGGACTCGAAGGGCGACATCCAGCGGGGGCTGGAGGTGATCGAATTCGCCTGCGGCATCCCCCACGCGCTGAAGGGCGAATATACGCAGGGCGCCGGTCCCGGCATCGACGTCTACTCCATGCGCCAGCCGCTGGGCGTGGTGGCCGGCATCACCCCGTTCAACTTTCCCGCCATGATCCCGATGTGGATGTTCGGCGTGGCCATCGCGGTCGGCAACACCTTTGTGCTGAAGCCGTCGGAGCGCGATCCGTCCGTGCCCATCCGCCTGGCCGAACTGATGCTGGAGGCGGGCGCGCCCAACGGCGTGCTGAACGTGGTGCACGGCGACAAAACGGCCGTGGACGCCATCCTGACCCATCCGCTGGTGCACGCCGTCAGCTTCGTCGGCTCGTCCGACATCGCCCACTACGTCTATCAGACGGGCGCGGCCAACCATAAGCGCGTGCAGGCCATGGGCGGCGCCAAGAACCACGGCATCGTCCTGCCCGACGCCGACATGGACCAGGTGGTCAAGGATCTGGCGGGCGCCGCCTTCGGATCGGCCGGCGAGCGCTGCATGGCCCTGCCCGTGGTGGTGCCGGTCGGCGACAAGACCGCCGAGACCTTGCGCGAACGCATGGTGGCCGAGATCGACAGTCTGCGCGTCGGCGTCTCCACGGACGATCAGGCGCACTACGGCCCCGTCGTCACCGCCCAGCACAAGGCCCGCGTCGAAGGCTGGATCGCCAAGGGCGTCGAGGAAGGCGCCGAACTGGTGGTCGATGGCCGCAACTTCAGCCTTCAGGGCCACGAGAACGGCTACTTCGTCGGCCCCTCGCTGTTCGACCGCGTCACGCCGGACATGAGCAGCTATCAGGAGGAGATCTTCGGCCCGGTGCTGCAGATCGTGCGCGCCCAGTCGTTCGAGGAGGCGCTGTCGCTGCCTTCCAAGCACCAGTACGGCAACGGCGTGGCCATCTTCACCCAGAACGGCCGCGCGGCCCGCGACTTCGCCGCCCGCGTCAACGTCGGCATGGTGGGCATCAACGTGCCGATTCCGGTGCCGGTCGCCTATCACACCTTTGGCGGGTGGAAGCGCTCGGCCTTTGGCGACATCAACCAGCACGGCATGGAGGGCGTCCGCTTCTGGACCAAGACCAAGACCGTCACCGCCCGCTGGCCCGACAGCGCGCTGGAGCACGCCGACAGCTCCTTCGTCATTCCGACGATGCGCTGAGGAGGGCGGCCATGGACTTCGCCCTTTCCGAAGATCAGCGCGCGATCCAGGAGGCGGCGCGCGCCTTTTCCGACGCTGAGTTGGCGCCGAACTCGGCCCGCTGGGACGAGGACAAGCACTTTCCCGTCGACGTCATGCGGCGCGCTGCCGAGATGGGCTTTTGCGGCATCTACGCCGCCGAAGAGCATGGCGGCATGTCGCTGGGCCGAGTCGAGGCGGCTCTGATCTTCGAGGAGCTGTCGCGCGGCGACGTGACTACGGCGGCGTTTCTGTCGATCCACAACATGGTCACCTGGGTGATCGACCGCTTCGGCGCGGAAGAGCTGCGGACGCGGCTCGTGCCGTCCTTGGTCACCATGGACAAGATCGCCAGTTACTGCCTGACCGAGCCCGGCTCCGGGTCGGATGCGGCGGCGCTGCGGACCACGGCGGTCCGCGACGGCGACCACTATGTGCTGAACGGCTCCAAGGCCTTCATCTCGGGCGCGGGCGTATCGGACGTCTATGTCGTCATGGTGCGCACGGGCGGCGAGGGCCCCAAGGGGATCAGCGCCGTGGTGGTCGAAAAGGACACGCCCGGCCTGTCCTTCGGCGCCAACGAAAAGAAGATGGGCTGGAACGCCCAGCCCACCGCCATTGTCCAGTTCGACGACTGCCGCGTGCCGGTCGGCAATCTGGTGGGCGAGGAGGGCGCCGGCTTCCGCTACGCCATGAGTGGACTGGACGGCGGACGGTTGAACATCGCCGCCTGCTCGCTGGGCGGTGCGCGGCTGGCGATGGAGACGGCGCAGGCCTATGTCGCCACGCGCAAACAGTTCGGCCGGCCGATCGGCGAGTTACAGGCGCTGCAGTTCCGCCTGGCCGACATGGCGACGGACCTGGAGGCGGCGCGGCTGATGGTGCTGCGGGGTGCCTGGGCGATCGACAACGATCATCCGGAGAAGACCAAGTGGTGCGCCATGGCCAAGCGCATGGCCACCGACGCCTGTTTCCAGATCGCCGACGAGGCGCTGCAGTTGCACGGCGGTTACGGCTACCTCAAGGATTATCCGCTGGAGCGCATCGTGCGCGATCTGCGCGTCCACCGCATTCTGGAAGGCACCAACGAGGTCATGCGCATGATCGTGGCGCGGGAGCTGGCCAAGGGATGAGCGAAGCGGAAGTCCTGACGCGGGTCGAGAACGGGCTCGGCCGCATCACCCTGAACCGACCCAAGGCGATCCATGCGCTGAACCGGTCGATGTGCGAGATCATGACGGAGGCGCTGCTTGCGTGGCGTTCCGATCCCTCCGTCTCCTCCATACTCATCGACCACTCCGGCGAGCGCGGCTTCTGCGCGGGCGGCGACATCCGCATGATCGCCGAGAGCGGAGCGGGGGATGCGTCGGAGGCCAAGACCTTCTTCCTGGCCGAGTACCGGCTGAACCACCTGCTGTTCGAATACCCGAAGCCGATCACGGCGATCGTGGACGGCATCGTCATGGGCGGAGGGGTCGGCGTCTCGGAGCCCGCGGACGTCCGGATCGCGACCGAGCGGACCACCTACGCCATGCCCGAAACCGGCATCGGCCTGTTTCCCGACGTGGGCGGCGGATGGTTCCTGCCGCGCCTGCCGGGCCAGACCGGCGTGTGGCTGGCGCTGACGGGGGCGCGGCTGAAGGCGGTGGATACGGTCGCGCTGGGGATTCACACCCACTTCATGACGGCGGAAGGCTTGGCCGGTTTCAAGGGTGACCTGGCCGCAGCGCCAGGCGATCCACGGGCGATCGCCGATGCGCACGCAACGCAGCCCGGGCCGTCGCCGCTGGCGGCTCATCGAGAAGCCATCGACCGGCTGTTCGCCTTCGACACGGTGGAGGAGATCTTCGCCGCCCTGGAGGCGGACGGGTCGGAGTGGGCGCTGGCGCAACGGGCCGTCCTCAGGACCAAGTCGCCGCAGTCGCTGAAGATCACGCTGCGCCAGCTTCGCACAGGCGCGACGCTTGCGACCTTCGCCGACAACATGGCGATGGAATATGCGCTGGGCGGCCGCGTGGTGCGCACGCACGATTTCCAGGAAGGCGTCCGGGCCGTGATCGTCGACAAGGACAACGCCCCCAGGTGGTCGCCCGGCCGGATCGAGGAGGTGTCCGACACCGATCTGGACGCCCTGTTCGCGCCGCTGCCGGAGACCGAGGTCTGGACGCCGCTTGCGTCCGACGCCGGTTCAACGCGTAGCTAGGCCGAACCATCTGGAGGGACACCAATGCTGAAGCCGCTTCTTCTCGCCGCCGCCTGCGCCGCCGTGCTTTCGGGCTGCGCCACGTCAAGCATGACCGAACCGACCCCGGCCATGACCGCCGCCTATGCCGCCGCCGTCGCCGACACCCGGCGGCCGGCCGAAGAGGTCGCGCGCGATCCGCTGCGGCATCCGATGGAGATGCTGGCTTTCGCTCAGGTGCAGGCGGGCGACCGCATAGCCGACATCCGACCGGGCGCGGGCTACTTCACCCGCCTGTTCGCCGAGGTGGCGGGCGCCGGCGGCAAGGTCTACGCCTTTGTGCCCAACCGGACGGCGGCGCGCGAGAATGCGCCGGCTGACGCTCTGGTTGCGGCCTATCCGAACGTCGTCCGGGTGAACGGCGACCTGGACGCCATGCGGTTCGAGCAGCCGCTGGACCTCGTCTTCATGAGCCAGGAGTATCACGACTTCCACATCCCGGGCTTCGGCGTGGATGTGGCGCGGATGAACCGGGCGGTGTTCGACGCCCTGAAGCCGGGCGGTCTGTTCGTCGTCATCGACCACGCGGGCGCGGCGGGCACAGGGATCAGCCAGGTCCAGAGCCTGCACCGGATCGAGGGCGCGCAGCTGCGCCGCGAGATCGAGGCCGCCGGCTTTGTCTTCGACGGCGAAAGCACGGCCGTGGCCAATCCAGCGGACGACCGCACGCTGAACGTCTTCGACGAGGCGATCCGCGGCCGCACCGACCAGTTCGTCTATCGGTTCCGCAAGCCGGGATAAACGCCGGCAGGATCAAGGGAAAAAGAGGAAACACCGGCATGACACGCATCGCCTTTATCGGCCTGGGCAACATGGGCGGCGGCATGGCCGCGAACCAGGCCAAGGTTGGTCACCAGGTCTCGGCCTTCGACCTTTCGGAAGCCGCCCTGGATCGGGCGGCCGGGGCCGGCTGCACGCGGGCGTCCTCGGTGGCCGAGGCGGTGCGCGACGCGGAGGTGGTCATCACCATGCTGCCCGCCGGCCCGCATGTGCACCAGGTCTACGCCGAGCAGATCATCGGCGCGGCGCCGACGTCGGCGCTGCTGCTCGACTGCTCCACCATAGACGTGGAGACGGCGCGCAAGGTGGCCGCCCTGGCTAAGGACGCAGGCTACGCCTTTGCGGACGCTCCCGTGTCCGGCGGGACGGCGGCGGCGGATGCGGGCACTCTGGCCTTCATGGTCGGCTGTGACGACAGCGACTTCGCCCGCGTCGAGGCGGCGCTGGAGCCGATGAGCCGCATCACCATCCGCGCCGGCGACCACGGCGCGGGTCAGGCGGCCAAGATCTGCAACAACATGCTGCTGGGCATCTCCATGCTGGGGACCTGCGAGGCCGTCGCCCTGGCCGAGAAGTTGGGGCTGGATCCCGAACGCTTCTTCGAGATCGCGTCGAAATCGTCGGGCCAGTGCTGGAGCGTGACCAGCTACTATCCCTGGCCGGGCCCGGTGCCGACCGCGCCGTCGAACCGCGACTATCAGGGCGGCTTCGCCTCCAACATGATGCTGAAGGACCTGAAGCTGGCGCAGGAGGCGGCGGCTAGGGCCAACGCCGCCACGCCGCTGGGCGCCCAGTCGGAGGCCCTTTATGCGATGTTCGCCGGCCTGGGCCACGGCGGGCGTGATTTCTCGGCCGTGCTGCAGCTGCTGCGCGGCCGACTGGCTGATCTGGAGACTTCGGCGTGAGCGACACCTATTCGACCCTGCTGATCGAACGCCGCGACGAGGGCTATGTCATCGTCACCCTGAACCGCCCGGAGGCGCTGAATGCGCTGAACTCGACCTTGTTCGGCGAGTTGGCGGCGTTTCTCGACAGCGTAGAGGCGGACGATGCGGTGCGATGTCTGGTGCTGACGGGCTCAGCCAAGGCGTTTGCGGCCGGCGCCGACATCAAGGAGATGGCGGACCAGTCCTACGCCGACATGTTCAAGGGCAACTTCTTCGCCCTGGGCCACGACCGGATCACCCGATTCAGGAAGCCGATCATCGCGGCGGTGTCGGGCTATGCGCTGGGCGGCGGGTGCGAGCTGGCGATGCTGTGCGACTTCATCATCGCCTCCGAGACCGCCAAATTCGGCCAGCCGGAGATCAACCTGGGCGTGGCGCCCGGCATCGGCGGATCGCAGCGGCTGACGCGGCTGGTCGGCAAGTCCAAGGCCATGGACATGGTCCTGACCGGCCGGATGATCGACGCGGTCGAGGCCCAGCGGGCCGGGCTGGTCAGCCGGGTCGTGGCCCCGGACGCCCTGCTGGACGAGGCCTGCGCCGCGGCCGCCAAGATCGCGGGGCAGAGCCCGCTGGCGGTGATGATGAACAAGGAAATGGTCAACGTCGCGCTGGAGACCACGCTGGCGGAGGGCGTTCGGTTCGAACGGCGCCTGTTCCACTCCCTGTTCGCCTTCGAGGATCAGAAGGAGGGCATGGCCGCCTTCGTGGACAAGCGGAAGCCCCGGTTCACCGGCCGCTGACCGCTCGCCGGAACGAGCAGGGGCGCGGGTCGTTTCAAGGCCGAACCCGCGCCTTGATCCGGCCTGAAAGCCCGGCAGAAATGCAGCGGTGATGATCCTCCTTTCGCGGGCGACGATGAAGACTCGATCCATCCTGCTGGCCTCGGCCCTGATGCTGTCGGCCTGCGGCAATCCGAACAGCTCCAAGGCGCAGGACGGCGTGTTCGCCGAAAGCAATCGGGTGACGCCCGAAAGCGCCGGCGCGATGAAGTCGAGCTTTGCGCCCGTGGTGCGCACGGCGGCCCCTGCTGTGGTCAACATCTCGGCTCGCACCGTGCAGCGTGTTCAGGCCGATCCCTTCTTCCAGTTCTTCGGCGGCGGCATCCCTCAGGCCCGGGTCGCGGAATCCGTAGGCTCGGGCGTGATCGTCCGCGCCGACGGCATCGTGGTGACCAACAACCACGTCATCGAGGGCGCCCAGGCGATCAAGGTCGTGCTGAACGACCGGCGCGAGTTCCCCGCCACGGTGGTGCTGGCGGACGCGCGCTCCGACATTGCGGTGCTGCGGCTGGAGAACGTGGGTGAGCGGCTGGCGACCCTGCCGATCGACGACAGCGAGCAGCAGCAGGTGGGCGATCTGGTGCTGGCCATCGGCAATCCGTTCGGCGTGGGCCAGACAGTCACCAACGGCATCATCTCGGCCCTGAACCGCACCGAGACCGGCATTTCCGACTCCGGCTCGTTCATCCAGACGGACGCTGCGATCAACCCCGGCAACTCGGGCGGAGCGCTGGTCGACATGGACGGCGACCTGATCGGCATCAACACGGCGATTTTCTCGCGCTCGGGCTCCTCAGCCGGCGTCGGCTTCGCCGTGCCGGCGGCGATGGTGAAGCGGGTCGTCGATTCGGCCGTCGGCGGCGCCGAGAGCGTGGTGCGGCCCTGGCTGGGCGTGAAGGGCGACACCGTCTCCGGCGACATCGCGCGCAGTCTGGGGCTGGAGCGGCCGCAGGGCGTGGTGGTGACCGAGCTCTACGCCAACGGCCCGGGTGCGCGCGCCGGCCTGCGCGAAGGCGACGTGATCACCGCCGTCGACGGGCAGGAGGTCAACGATCAGGGCGGCCTCAACTACCGGGTCGGCACCCGCAATCCCAACGACGAGGTGGAAGTCGGCATCCTTCGTGACGGCCGGCCGCAGACGCTGCGCGCGCGGGTGCAGGTCCTGCCGGGCGACGCCGACACCGACCGCGCCATGGTGGTGGAGCAGGGCGCCTTTTCCGGCGCGCAGGTTCTGGCGCTGAACCCGGCCCTCGCCGATCGGCTGGGCGGCGACCCGTTCGCGCGCGGCGTGATCGTGACGGGGGTCTCGGGCCGAGGCTATGCGGCGCGGGTCGGCATCCGTCGCGGCGACGTGATCCAGACGATCAACGGACGCGCCGCCACCGCCGTCGGCGACCTGCAGCGGGCGCAGCCGGGATCCGAGATCGTGATCAATCGCGGCGGCCGTCTGCTGACCGGCCGCATCTGATCTTCTCAAGGTCGGGGCGGAGCGCCTACATCTGCCGGCATGAGCGACCTGTTCGAAGCCTCCGGCGTCCATCCGCCCGACGCGCCGCTGGCGGATCGGCTGCGGCCGACCGCGCTGGATCAGGTGGTGGGGCAGGATCACCTGCTGGGCGAGGGCGGTCCGATCCGGCGGATGGTGGAGGCGGGACGGCTCGGCTCCATGATCCTGTGGGGGCCGCCCGGCACCGGAAAGACCACCATCGCGCGCCTGTTGGCCAGGGCCGCCGGCTATGAATACCAGGCGATCAGCGCCGTCTTCTCAGGCGTCGCGGATCTGAAGAAGGCGTTCGAGCAGGCGCGGGGCCGCCGCGCGGCGGGCCAGTCCACCCTGTTGTTCGTGGACGAGATTCATCGCTTCAACCGCGCCCAGCAGGATGGTTTCCTGCCCTTTGTCGAGCAAGGAGTAGTGACGCTTGTCGGCGCAACGACCGAGAACCCCAGCTTCGAGCTGAACGGCGCCCTTCTGTCACGATCTCAGGTGTTCGTGCTCAAGCGCTTGAGTGATGACGCTTTGGAGCAACTGCTGGCGCGCGCCGAGGCGCACATGGAGCGGGTGCTGCCGCTGAGCGCCGAAGCGCGACAGGCGCTGCTGGCGCTGGCGGACGGCGACGGGCGCTACCTGCTCACGATGTCGGAGGTGCTGTTCGACCTGCCGGCGGGCGAGACGCTGGACGTGCAAGGTTTGGCGGGGGTGCTGCAACGGCGCGCTCCCGCTTACGACAAATCCAGAGAAGAACACTACAACCTCATATCTGCACTGCATAAATCGGTGAGAGGCAGCGACCCGGACGCGGCGCTCTATTGGCTGGCGCGGATGCTGAACGGGGGCGAGGATCCGCTGTATCTGGCGCGCCGCATCGTGCGAATGGCGGTGGAGGACATCGGCGAAGCCGACCCCCTGTCCATCCTGATCGCCAACGCCGCCAAGGACACATACGACTTCCTGGGCAGTCCCGAGGGCGAGCTGGCGCTGGCGCAGGCTGTGGTGCACCTCGCCACCGCGCCCAAGTCAGTAGGGGTCTATGAGGCCTACAAGGCGGCGCAGAAAGCGGCGCGTGAGACCGGCTCGCTGATGCCGCCCGCCCACATCCGCAATGCGCCCACCAAGCTGATGCGGTCGCTCGGCTACGGCAAGGGCTACCAGTACGACCCCGACACGCCCGAAGGCTTCTCCGGCGCGAACTTCTTTCCCGACGAAATGGACCGGCGGGTCTTCTACAAACCGAAGGGCGAAGGGCACGAGGAGAAGGTCAAGGCGCGGCTTGAGCGCTGGGCGGAGATGCGCGCCCGCATGCAGGACGCGCCGGAGGGCGAGGCTTGACCGCTCGCGCGACCCCGGTTCAAGAGCCGCGATGACCTTCACCCCGCCTGTCGCCCTTTCGGACGACGAGATCGCCGCCGTCCGGTCCTGGGTGATTCACGAGGACGCCCACCTCATCGCCTTCAACAAGCCGGCCGGTCTGAGCAGCCAGGGCGGGCGGATCAAGGCTCACACGCTGGACGATCTGCTGTGGGCCTTTGCGCGGTCCAACGGCAAGCGGCCCGATCTGGTGCACCGGCTGGACCGAGACACGTCGGGCGTGATCCTGGCGGCCAAGACCAAGCCTGCGGCGGGGTTCCTCGGCAAGGCGCTGCAGATGCGGCGGTTCAGAAAGACCTATCTGGCGCTGGTGGCGGCGGCGCCCGAGCCTCGCGGCGGCACAATCGACGCGCCGCTGGCCCGCCATGAGATCGGGCGCGAGAGCTACATGCGCGTGGTCGCCTTTGATGCGCCGGGCGCACAGGGGTCACAGAGCCGCTATCGCACCCTGGCCGCGAGCGAAGACGGCGCCCTGGTCGAGCTTGAGCCGCTGACCGGGCGCATGCACCAGCTACGGGTCCACATGGCCCATATCGGCCGGCCGCTGATCGGCGATGTCCGCTATGGCGGCGCGCTGACGGTCGCGGGCCGGGCGGCGCCGCGTCTGATGCTGCATGCGGCCAGACTGTCGTTTCCGCATCCGGACGGCGGCGTGACGACCGTGGAGGCGCCGGCGCCCGCCGACTTCGCCGATCTGCGCCGCGCGATGGAGCTGGCTTAAGGAACCAAGCTGGACGCAGCGGCGCTATTCCGTCGAAGCTCAAGGAGTTACGTCGTGAAGCGCATCGCCGTCCTGACCCTCGCCGCCTCGGCCATGGCGCTGTCCGCCTGTGCATCGCTGGCGCCGTACGGGCCGCAGCGCGGGCCGAACGGACAGGGCTTCATCGAACAGCGCATCGAATCCGACCGCTTCCGGGTGACCTACAACGGCGTGGGCGCGCCTGGACCCGTGGCGGACTACGCCTTGCTTCGAGCCGCGGAAGTGACCACCGAGAACGGCTACGACTGGTTCGAGGTGACGCAGCGCTGGATCGACGGCCGGCCGGACGGCGCGGGCGGCGTGCGCCCCAGCGTGTCGGTCGGCGCGGGAACAGGGCGGTACGGCGGCTCGTCGTCTTCGGGCGTGGGTGTGGGACTCGGCCTGAACTTCAGCGGACCGTCGCCGACGTCCACCACGCTGGAGATCATCACCGGGCGCGGCGCCCGCCCCGACCGGCCTCAGGTCTATGACGCCCGCTCGGTGCAGAGCAGCCTGAGACGCTGATCGCCTTTTGGGGCGAAGAGCGGGTCATGACGATCGGCGCGACCACGCCCTGAGGGTTGCGCTTCGCTTTCGTGCGTCGCCGGCTGTATAGCGGCGCATCATGACACGATTTCTGCTTGTCGCCTTGGGCGGCGGTATGGGCGCGATGGCGCGCTACGGCCTGGGAGCGGCGGCCGGTCGGCTGGCGCCTCAGGCCGCCTGGCCCCTTGGGACCTTTGCGGTCAATCTGATCGGCGGGCTGCTGATGGGGCTGCTCGCGGGCTGGCTTGCGCTCAAGGGAGGGGCGCAGGCGGAAGCGGTCCGGCTGTTCGCCGCCGTGGGCGTGCTCGGCGGCTTCACCACCTTTTCGGCGTTCTCTCTGGAGACGGCCCTGCTGATCGAAAGGCGCGAGTTGGCGCTCGCCGCCGGCTATGTCGTCGCTTCGGTGATGCTGTCGATCGGCGCCCTGTTCGTCGGCCTGTTCATCGCGCGGCGGGTGTTCGCATGAGCCGTGAGGTCCAGACTCTCTACGTGGCCGAGGCCGAGGACGGCATCCGGCTGGACCGCTGGTTCCGCAGGCGCTGGCCGCATCTGTCCAACATCCAGGTTCAGAAGATGGCGCGGTCCGGCCAAATCAGGGTGGACGGCGCGCGCATCAAGCCGGAAGGCCGGCTGACCGCCGGGGCCGCCGTGCGCGTGCCGCCGCTGCCGGAGGTGGTCGAGCGCCAGCCGGGCGATCCGCACCTGCTGAGCCAGCGCGACATCGACTACGCGCGTTCACTGGTCATCTATGAGGATGATTTGGTGATCGCCCTGAACAAGCCCCACGGCCTGGCGGTGCAGGGCGGGGCCAAGACGACCAGGCACGTCGACCGGCTGCTGTCCGCCTGGGGCGAGGGGATGGAGCGGCCGCGCCTGGTGCACCGGCTGGACCGCGATACCTCGGGCGTGCTGCTGCTCGGCAAGGGACCGGAGGCCGCCAAGCGGCTGGCGGGCGCCTTCGCCCGGCGGCAGGCCAAGAAGACCTACTGGGCCGTGGTGATCGGCAACCCGAAGCCGCCCGCCGGCCAGATCAACCTGCCGCTGAAGAAATCCGGCATCAACGACTTCGAAATGATGCGGCCAGCCGAGCCCAAGGACCCGGGCGCCGAGCCGGCCGAGACCGCCTTCGTCACCGTCTCCCGCGCCGCGCACCGCGCCGCCTGGATGGCGCTGAGGCCCTTCACCGGCCGGACGCACCAGTTGCGGGCGCACATGCTGGCCATGGGCCATCCGATCCTGGGCGATCCCAAGTACAAGACCGAAGCCTCCGTCGAACTGAGCGGCTCACTACGGCTGCAGCTTCACGCCCGCAGGATCGAGCTGGATCACCCCGCGGGCGGAACGCTGGTTGTAGAGGCGCCGCTCGGTCCCGAAATGAAGGCGGGCTTTGCGCACTTCGGCTTTTCCGAGGACGAGGCGGAGGCGGACCCGTTTGAAGGCGTGCGGAGGCAAAGATGAGCCACATCCCCAATCTTGACCCCATCCTCGCGGCCAAGAAGGGTTTCAGCGAGGTCGAAGAGCGCATCCGGCGCTTCTGGACCACGGCCGACGCGGGGCCGGTCGATGGTGGATGGGCGGTGCGACTGGACGGCCGCACGCCCAAGACCCCGGCCAAGAAGCCGATGATCCTGCCGGCCGAGGCCGCCGCGCGGCTGGTCGCCGACGAATGGGCGGCCCAGGGCGAGTTCATGGAACCGGCGACCATGCCGGCGACGCGGCTGGCTTCTACGGCCATCGACCGGATCGGGCAGGCGCGCGAGGCGGTGGCGGACGAGATCGCCGCCTACGCCGGTTCGGACGCCATTTGCTACCTGGGCGAAGGCGCGCTGGAGCGGCGCCAGACCGCCGCTTGGACGCCCTGGCGCGACTGGGCCGAACGCGAGCTGGGCGTCCGGCTGGTCGCCGCCTCCGGCATCGTCCATGTGGCCCAGTCGCCCGAGGCCGTCGCGCGGGTCAGGGCGCTGGCCCTGGCGCTGGACGACTTCGCCCTGACCGGTCTCGCGACGGCGACGCCGCTGCTGGGTTCGGCCGTGCTCGCGCTGGCGCTGCAGCGCGGCGCCCTGGCGGCGGAGATGGCGTTCGAGCTGTCACGGCTGGAAGAAGCGTTTCAGGAAGGCCAATGGGGTGTGGACGCAGAGGCGGCGGAGCGCACGGGTCGGATTCGCGCCGAGGCGATCCTGCTGCAGAGGTGGTTCGAGGCGCTGAGCTAAACTTTCCAAGCAGGAAAAGCACGACTTGACGAGATGGAAAGTATCGGCCATCGCTTCTCTGCAAAGATGGTGAGGAGACGATCATGTCGGACGAGCGGAACATCCATGATCAGGCGTTGGCGGACATTCGTCGCTCGCAGGACGCCGTCCGGCGGCGAATGACGCGGGGCTCCTGGCGCTACGATCTCAGCTACTCGGCCATAGCGGCGGTGATGGTGGCGGGTCAGGCCCTGCCGATACCGTTCAATGTGCTGGCGTCCGGCGGTGGGGCGGTTTGCCTGGCGCTGCTGTGGAAGCGCTGGTCCGAAAAGAACGGAGTCAGCGTCACCGGCCTGTCGCCCAAGCGCGCACGCTGGGCCGCCATTCTGGTCGGCCTGCTGCTGGCGGCGATGATGATCGGGGCGCTTTATCTCGGCCGCACGGATCAGGCGCCCTGGGCGCTGGCGCTCGGCGCGGCGGCCTTTGTGGCGGCCCTGGCGCTGTCGCGTCTGTGGATGCGGCTCTACCTCGCGGAAGGGGAGGCGCGGTCTTGAGCGCGCCGGTCTTCGACGGCGTGATCCACGCGCCGGGGCGGCTGCAGATCTGCGCCATGCTGTCCGCCGCCGACGAGGTGGAGTTCGGCGTGGTCCGTGACGGCATCGGCGTGTCGGACTCCGTCCTGTCCAAGCACGTCAAGCAGTTGGAGGAGGCGGGTTACGTCAAGGTGCGCAAGGCGGCCTTCGCCGGGCGACAACGCACCTGGCTCGGCCTGACGGCGAACGGAAGAGCGGCCTTCGCCGGCCACGTCGCGGAACTGACCCGGCTGGCGGGCCTCGCGGGCGTGTCGGTCAGCGCCTGACCAGCGATTCGCGCTCGCTTGGCGTAAGATGGCGCCAGCGACCTTCACGCAGATCGTCCAGCTTCAGCGGCCCGATACGGATACGCTGAAGATCGATCACCTCCAGCCCGACCAGTTCGCACATGCGGCGGATCTGGCGATTGCGTCCCTCCGTCAAGATGAAGCGGAGCCGTTGCGGTTCGATCTGGGTGACGCGGGCGGGCTTCAGCCGGCGGCCGTCCAGTTCGAGCCCGTGCCGCAGCCGCGACAGGGCGGCCTCGGTCACGCGGCCGTCGACGCGGACGAGATACTCCTTGTCCAGCTCGGACTGCGGACCGATCACCGCCTTGGCCACCACCCCGTCCGACGACAGCAGCAAGAGGCCGCGAGAGTCCTCGTCCAGTCGACCAATCGGCGGCAGGGACGCGTCTCGGGCGGGCGTTTGTCCCTCTCCGACAAGGTTGGCGGCGGTCAGAAGGCGCACGGCCGGAACCTTGCCCGGCTCCGGCTGACCCGAGACATAGCCGACCGGCTTGTTCATCACGATGGTCACGCCGGCCGCCAGGGTCGCCTGGGCGCGCTGGTCGAGAGTCAGCGTCTGGCCAGGCTCGATCTTGCGGCCGGGATCGCGCACCGTCTCGCCGTCGATCGACACAAGGCCGTCGGCGATCAGCCCTTCGGCTTCCCGGCGAGAACAGACGCCGGTCTGGCCCAGCCACTTGTTGAGGCGCATCGGCTCGGCGCCGTCGAAGGTGCGGACAAAGCTCATCAGGCGCGCCTGAAAAGGAGCACGAGGTTGTTGGCGGGCATGGCGATGCGCAGGGTGAAGGCGAGGCCATGCTCGCGAGCCGTCGCGATCACGGCGTCCCGATCCCGCAGACCCCAGGCGGGATCGCGCGCCCTCAGGCTTGCGTCGAACGCGGCGTTCGAGGGGGCGAGCGGCTGGTCACCCTCCAGAAAGGGCCCATACAGGACCAACAGCCCCCCGGGGCGGGGCAGGACGCCCCCAGCCAGTCTCATCAGACCGTCGGTCGCTTCGACCGGGCTGATGTGGATCATGTTGGCGCAGAAGACCGCATCGAAAGCGGCGTCGGGCCAGGCGTCAGGCTGCAGGCAGTCGAGCGCCAGCGCCGCCGCGAGGTTGGGGGCGCCGCTGGCGGCTCTCCAGCGATCGATGCTGTCGCGGGCCTCGACGCTGACGTCGCTGGGGGTCCACAGGAGGCCAGGCAGGGCCGAGGCGAACCTCGCGGCATGCTCGCCGGACCCGGAAGCGATCTCCAGAACCCGTCCGTGGGCCGAAAGGTGCGCCTTCAGCACGCGCAGGATCGGCTCGGCGTTGCGGCGCGCGGCGGGCGAGGAGACGGCGCCGTCAGGCGTTCGGGACAGGATTTCGAGGCTTTGCACGCTCTTGTCTTAGCGGTCTCCGCCGAGTGTGGGGAAGGGCTTGCCACGCGGCGCGGCAGGGTGGATGGACCCGGCGTGACTTCCGACAACGACATTGTGGTGATCGGCGCGGGCGTCCTGGGTCTCTGCGCGGCGCTGGAGCTTCAACGGCGTGGTCGCACGGTGACGGTGATCGATCCGGGCGGGGAGAACGCCTCTTCAGTCGCCGCCGGCATGATCGCGCCGGCCATGGAAGCGGCGATCGAGAAGCTCGACGCCGATCATGCGGCCCTGCTGCGGCGCGCCCGGAACATATGGCCGGAATTCGCCGAGGCGTTCGGCGTCACCCTGCTGGCGCCGGGCGCGGAATGGCGGGGGGGCGGGATCGACGAGGTCGAACGGCGCATGCAGGCGCTCGGCTTCGATGCGCAAAGAGACCGGGACGTGCTGACCGCCCCGCAGGAACTGCAGGTCGATCCCATCCAGGCCATGTCGGCCATGCGTGAAAGGCTGCGGATCGTCGCGGACGAGGTCGAGACGATGCGGCGGGAGGATAGACGGTGGGCCGTCGGCTGCAGGGGGCATGACGCGGCGGCGAAGGTCGTCGTGCTGGCCACTGGCGCGGAGCCGGCTCCCACGGGGACGCCCAGGGCCACCGCCCGCCTGATCGAAGCAATCCAGCCGATCCGGGGACAGATCGGACGAATAGGGACGCGCCTTGTGGATCATGCCGTTCGCGGGCCCGGCGTCTATGTCGCGCCAGGGATGGAGGGCGCGGTGGTCGGGGCCACCATGGACGCCGGGCGGCGGGACCTGGACCCCGACCTCGTCGACGGCGGACGGCTGATCACCGTCGCCTCCGACTTGTTGTGCTGCGACCTGAGCGATCAAGCTGTCGAATGGAAAGTCGGCGTGCGAGGGGCCAGTCCGGACGGTCTGCCGATCGTGGGTCGCGCGCCGGGCGCCGAGGACATGTGGCTCTCGCTGGCGCCTCGTCGCAACGGCTGGCTGCTGGGGCCTTTGGCGGGCCGGATCATCGCCGACGGCGTGAGCGGCACAGGCCTGGGCGGCGACGCCCGGCGGCTGGATCCCGGGCGCTTCGGCATCGAAGACCCTCGTTTCGCCGAGTGAGGTGAATATTAGCGTTTGGTTAACCACGTTCGTCGATGGTCAACGCGCTATGGCTGTTGGTGCGATTCCAGGCGGAAACGGAGTGGAGGCGGCGATCCGACGCGCCTCGCGCGCAACCGGCGTGGACTTCGACTTCCTGATGAAGACGGCCCGGCGAGAGAGCGCCATGAACCCGGCCGCCAAGGCGCGCACGTCTTCGGCGGCGGGGCTGTTTCAGTTCATCGAGCAGACGTGGCTGGCGACGGTCAAGCAGCACGGGCCCAGCCATGGCTACGGCCAATACGCGGACCTGATCCACCGGGGCGGGGACGGGCGCTGGCGGGTGGAGGGGTCCGCGCGCAACGTGGTGCTGGATCTGCGCTTCGACGCCCAGGCGGCTTCCTCGATGGCGGCCGAACTGACGGCGTCCAACGCAGCCTATCTGCGTGGCCGCACGGGTCAGGAGCCAGGCGCCGGCGATCTGTACGCGGCCCACTTCCTGGGGCCCGCCGGCGCCGCCAAGCTGATGGAGGCCATGCAGACGCGGCCGGGCGCCAGTGCGGCGGCTCTGTTTCCCGATGCGGCATCCGCCAATCGTTCGATCTTCTATCGGGACGGCCGCTCGGCCACCGTGGCGGAGGTCCACGCCAATCTGCAGCGCTCCGCCGGCGGCGGCGCTCCCGCCGCGGGAACCGGGGCCACCGATGTTCCTGCGTCGAAACCATCGGATCCCGACATGATGCTGGCCGCCCGGCTTGAGCGGATACGACAGGACCAGGGTTTGCTGGCGCTTCTTCTGGGGCAGGATGGATCGAGCGGAGGCGGCTTTGGCCAGGCGTTCACGCCTCGCGCAGAGGATGCGGCGTAGTCTTCAACGCATGGTAAACCGCGCGTTAAGCAACATGGGCGGATGATCGACCGACCATCCGATCCCGCTGCGAGCCCCCGATGACCGCCTTTCGCGCCCGCCTGACCGATGTCGACATCCGCCGGCTGGTCAAGGCCGAGGACGAAGACGAGCGCGCCGAGGCCGCGCATAAGCTGTGCCGCAGCATGGAGCGGATTCCGCTCGATCCGACGGACCGGGCGGCGGCGCAGAAGATACTGCGTGTTCTGGCGCAGGACGCGGCTGAGCTCGTCAGGCGCGCCATGGCCGTGACGCTGAAGAGCTCGGACCTCATTCCCAACGACGTGGCGCGGAGGCTGGCGGCGGACGTCGACTCGATCGCCTTGCCGCTGATCGGCTTCTCGCCGGCCTTCGGCGACGACGACCTGATCGAGATCGTGCGGGCCGGCTCGGCCGCGCGTCAGACGGCGGTGGCCGCGCGTCCTCGCGTGTCGCGCGACGTGGCCGAGGTCCTGGCGGCCGAGGGCGCGGAGACCGCCGTGCGAACCTTGGCCGCGAACGACAACGCCGACCTGTCCGAGCGGTCGCTGGGCGTCATCGTCGATCGGTTCGGCGGCGCGCCGGAAGTCGTGGCCGCCGTGGCCTACCGCCAGGCGCTGCCGCTGGAGATCACCGAACGGCTGATCGCCTGCGCCAGCGATGCTGTGCGCGAACACCTGGTCACACGCCACGCCGTCACGGCCGAGACGGCCATTCGCCTGTCGCAGTTCGCACGCGAGCGGGCGACCGTCGATCTGGTGGACCAAGCGGCGGCCAGCGCCGACATCGGCGCGTTCGTGACCCAATTGAACGCGCGGCGAGCGCTGACCGCTTCGCTGCTGCTGCGTGGGCTGGCGCGTGGTCAGATGACGCTGCTGGAGCATGGGCTGGCCGAACTGGCGAACACGCCGCACGCGCGCGCCTGGCAGATGGTGCACGACGCCGGACCGCTGGGGCTCAAGGCGATCTATGACCGCGCGGGACTGCCGCCGCGCCTGTTCCAGGCCTTCCGGGCCGGGGTGGACACCTGGCGCGCCTTGCAAGCCGAGGGCGTCGACACCAGTGGCGACGTATTCCGCAGCAGGATGCTGGAGCGATTCCTGACGCAGCGGCCGACCACGTCTCGTGACGACCTGGCCTATCTGATGGAGCGGCTGGATGCGCCCGCCCGGCCGCAACATCGGGCCGCCGCCTGATCGGGAATTCAGAAATAACGGCCTGCGGTGCGGCGGGCCTGTCCGGGTTTGAAAGCTTTACGCCAGGTGCTCGGCGACACGCGCTTCGAGCGTCTCCGCCAGCGCCCTGCCGGTCGGATGGTCGTCGGTCTTGATGCCGTCGCGCACCACCGCTCGAATCGCATCGACGTGGGCGTCGATGATGATCAGGGGAGCGTCCATGCGACGCGCGGGGTCGTCGAGCATCCGACACAGCGATCCAGCGACTCGCGTCACCAGCGGATACTCATAGGTGGTGCCGAGCCCTTTAAGGTCATGGGCGCGAAAGTAGAGAGCCTCGGCCGTCTCGGGCGTATAGCCGAGGCTGCGGATGTCGGCCTGCGCCTTGTCCAGCTTGGCGATCTCGTCCTGCAGCCACTGGGCGAACTGGGCGGACATGGCCTTCAGCGCTTCTTCGGCCTTGGCGATGGCGTCGGCGTTGATGCCGAAGCCGCCGCCGACCTTGGCGCGCAGGGTGTTGGGCGGCCTGATGACCTGGGCCGGATTGCTCATGGACGACTTCCCAGACGATTTCCGCCGAGCATGCCGCCGCGGCCTTAACATAGGGTGACCGCTATCCGGCGAACTGCTCCGCCAGCACCCGCTCGTCAAAAGAGCGGCCTGCGTCGAACAGCATGGTCAGCTGCAGGTCTCGGCGCTCGAACACGTCCACGCGGGCGACCCTTCGCACCTCGAACCCGTCCGCTGTGGCGCTGACCGGCCGCTTGTCCGACTCCAGCACCTCGAACCGCACTCGGGCGCCGTGGGACAGAAGCGCGCCGCGCCAGCGACGCGGCCGAAAGGCGCTGATGGGCGTCAGCGCCAGGATGCGTGCATCCAAAGGGATGATCGGCCCATGGGCGGACAGGTTGTAGGCGGTGGACCCGGCCGGCGTGGCGACCAGGCAGCCGTCGCAGATCAGTTCCTCAAGGCGCACCTTGCCGTCGATGCTGATCCGCAGCTTGGCGCTTTGGCGTGTCTGGCGCAGCAGCGAGACCTCGTTCAGGGCAAGGCCGGTCTGCACCGCTCCTGTTTCGCTCCAGGCGTCCATCTGCAACGGATGGATCACCGTCCGTTCGGCCTGGGCGATCCGCTCCAGAAGACCATCTTCGGCGTAGTCGTTCATCAGAAAACCGACCGATCCTCGGTTCATGCCGAACACCGGGGTGCCGCGCCGGAGATTGGCGTGGAGTGTCTCCAGCATCTGACCGTCGCCTCCCAGGGAGACGATGACGTCGGCTTCGTCCTCGGTGACGCCGCCATAACGTGCGGACAGCTCACGCCGGGCCGACTGCGCCTCTGGCCGGTCGCTGGCGACGAAAGCCAGGCGCGGACTTGCGCCTTCCGGACGTGGATCAAGGTCAGTGGTCACGGCCGCAGGCAAGCCTCAGCACGGCCCATGAGTCAAACCGCAGAGCCGTTAGGCGTCGCGGCCAGTTTTCGAAACAGCTGGGCGGCGCCTTCCCGCGTGACGACGGGCGGCCGCCATTCCGCAGGACCGCCCGGCAGGCCGCCGCACAGCCTGCGCACCTCAAGCAGCATGGGGGAGAACACCGCCTTGTCGACGCCGGCGGCGGTGCAGGCGAGAAACAGCGTCTCCGGGCCCGGCGCGCGCAAGGCCGCCTGGATCTGGCTGAAGGGAAACCCCGTCAGCGCGGCCAGCACGTGTTCGAACAGGCTGAGGCGATCCTCCCGCAGGGCTCGCACCAATAGACCCGCACGGAGTTGACCGCCGGCCTGCAGCTTCATGACCAGGCGACGGTCAGCCTCGGCGTCGGCGGCTGAGTTGGTCCCCTCCAGGAAAAGCGGCCCGCTGCGGCCGCGCGCCTGTTCGACGGCACGATCGATGGCGGGAGCCAGCCGCGCATCCTCGATCTTGAAGCGGTCGTTGATCGCCTCACGCAGCGCCTGACCCACCCATTCGTAGAGTTGCGCCGCCAGGGCTTCGGTCAGGCGTGGATGACGAGACAAGGGCGAGCGCAGCCCCGCGATCCGGCGAGAATGCTCCACCAGCCGACGCATCGCCTCGTCGTTGAGGCGCGCTGACGTGTTGCCGGCGAGCGCCGTCAGCGGCGCCGGTTCCGCCTGGTCGATGATTGCGTCGGCGACGACCGGGGAAAGGCGCGGGCGCCGCGCCACCTCGATCTGGTGCTCAAGCGTGGCCTCGACCAGGATGCGCAGGAGGTCGGCATCGGCCAGCAAGGGGCTGGCGGCGATAACCGGACGCGCGATTTCGATGTCGTCGAGGGCGAGGATGTGGATCAGCGCAGGCGGCGCCCAGTCGGCGTCCGCCAGGGCCTGCGACAGGGTGATCCGGATGTCCCGTTCAGCCTGCCTCGCCAAGGTCATGAAGATGTCGCCCAGAACAGGCGAAGCGCAGATGTCCGGCTGCGTTCTGCACAGCGTCAGCACCCCGTCCAGCAGTCGCCGCCGGTCTTCCGGCAAGCGGCTGTGCGCCAGTTCCACCAGCTCGGACAGCGAAAGCGCGTCTGATCCGGCGTGCCCGGACTGATCTTGCATGACGACGCTGGACACGGCGCTTCTCCGAATCCTCGTTGATCCGCGATGCCAGCTTGCGCGGCGAACCTTCGCTTAGCAACCTAAGCTTGACGCCGGGCGTGCGGCGTTCGACGCTGCCGAAGGCTGCAAGGGGGAAGAGGGCATGGCGGACGAAGCAACCGGCGGAGTTCAAGCCCGGGTTTCAGCGGAGGAGTGGCGCGCACGCGTGGACCTCGCCGCGCTCTACCGTCTGGTGGCGCTGCACGGGTGGGACGACATGATCTTCACCCACATCTCCGCGCGCGTGCCCGGGCCCGAGCACCACTTCCTGATCAATCCGTACGGCTGGTATTTCGAGGAGATGACGGCCTCTGCGCTGGTCAAGGTCGATCTGGATGGAAACATCGTCGATCAGACAGACAGCTTCATCAATCCGGCGGGGTTCACGATCCACTCCGCGGTGCATGCGGCGCGTGAGGACGCCCGGTTCGTGATGCACCTGCACACGGTCGCCGGCGTCGGGGTCGCCGCCCAGAAGGAAGGGCTTCTGCCGCTCGGCCAGAACGCCTGCCTGCTTCAGCATCAGGTGGCCTACCACGGCTACGAGGGTCTGGCGCTGAACCATGAGGAGCGAGAGCGTCTGGTGGCGGACCTGGGCGACAAGCCGCTGATGCTGCTGCGCAATCACGGGACGCTGGCGGTGGGGGAGACCGCGGCGCAGGCCTGGGTCGGGATGTTCTTTCTGGAGCGGGCCTGCGCACAGCAGATCGCGGCTCTCTCCGCCGGCCCCGAAGGGGTGCTGACGGCGCCGGACGCGGCCCAGGCCGAAACAAGGGAGCAGGGGCGCGGCATCGGCTTCATCTCGGCGCTGGCCTGGCCGGGCGCGCTGCGGATGCTGGATCGCAGGTCGCCGGGCTACGACGCATGAAGGCGGCGACATGGGTGGTTGTGGCGGCGGGGGCGAGCCTTGCCGCCACACCCGCGCTGGCGGGCGCCTGGGTGCAGCCCAAGGGGCGGGCGCAGGTGATCGTCAAGGCCGAGGCGATGGAGGCCGACTCCGGCTTTGATCCAGCCGGCGACGAGCGGCCGTTGCCGGCGCCGCAGCAGGACGACGCCTTGAGCGTGTTCGCCGAATACGGCCTGACCGACCGACTGACGCTGCAGCTCAAGGGCGAGTGGCAGTCGGGCGAGGACGCCTTTGTCGATTATGATGGGCGCGGACCAATCGAGATCGGCGTGACCTGGCAGGCATGGCGCGACGATCGCACGGCCGTCAGCCTCTATGGCGGCTTCGCCGAAGCGGGCGATGGGCGCAACGCGGCCTATGCGCCTCCCGGCGTCGGCGAGCGCGACTGGGAGGCGCGGGCGTCGATCGGTCGGTCTTTCGGGGAGGGCGGCCGTGCCCGCTTCGGCTTTGACCGGAGCTTTGTGGAACTGCAGGCGGCCCGGCGCATCCGAGACGGCCTGCCGGACGAGACGCGGGTCGACTTCACCGCCGGCGCGCACGTCGGAGAGCGCTGGCTGGTGCTGGCGCAGGCCTACGGCGGCGCGGCGGACGGCGGATCGCGCTGGCTGTCGGCGGAGACCTCCGTTGTGCGGCATCTGGGGACCTGGAGCGTCCAGGCCGGCTGGCGGCAGACGGTCGCCGGACGCGAGACGCCGATCTCTCGGGGCCCCGTTCTGGCGATCTGGAAAAGGTTCTGAGCGGCGCGACGGAAACGAAGGGGCCCTGCGTTACAGACACTTAATGTTGCGCCGGCGCCCTGAACGGGTAAGTCGGTCGCGCCCTGACCGACGCGAGACCGCCAGCGTGATCAAACGCCACTTCTTTCTTATCGCCGCCGCCTGTGTTCTGGTCGCCATGGTCGTCGCCGCCGTCGTCAAGATCGGCTTTGGAGGCGATGGGGAAGGCGGAGCCGCAGGACCTGGCGGCGCGTCCGGCGGCGCCGGGCGGGGGCAACAGGTTTCCGAAGCGGTGGTCGCGCCGCGCCAGTTCTCCGATCAAATCCGGGTGCTGGGGGTGGCGAGGGGCCTGCGGTCCGTTAACATCACCTCTTCCACCACGGAACTGATCACCCGGGTCCTGTTCACCGATGGTCAGCGCGTGGCCGCCGGCGCACCGCTGGTGGAGCTGCAGGCGCGCGAGGAGGACGCCGCCATCATTCAGGCGCGCGCGGCCGTCGCCCAGGCGCGGCGCGAGTATGAACGCTATCAGACCCTGGCCGAGCGAGGCATCGCCGCCCGGGTGACGGCCGAGGATGCGGAGACGGCGCTGGAGACCGCGCAGGCGGAGCTGTCGGCGGCGCAGGCGCGGCGCGGCGATCGCCTTATACGCGCGCCCTTCGCCGGCACTCTGGGGCTCAGCACCGTCACCGCCGGCACCTTGATCAATCCCGGCGCGGTGATCGCGACGCTGGACGACACCTCTTCTGTGCGCGTCGATTTCCCGCTGCCTGAGCGCTACCTCAGCCAGTTGAGACCCGGCGCGGTGATCACGGCGACGGCCGACGCATACGGCGACGAGACGTTCCAGGGCCGGATCGCCCTGATCGACACGCGCGTGAACGAGACCACGCGCGCCGCCACCGCGCGCGCCGAATTCGCGAATCCCGGCGGGCGCATCCGCCCCGGCATGCTGATGCGCGTCGCCGTCCAGCAGGGGCGGCGGCAGGCGCCGGCCGCGCCGGAGGCCGCGGTCCAGTATCAAGGCGAAGGCGCCTTCGTGTACCGCGTCGCACGCGGCGAGAACGGCTCGACCGCCCAGCGGGTCGAGGTTCAGACGGGCGCGGTCGAGAACGGCTTCGTCGAAATCATCTCCGGCCTTGAAGCCGGGGACCGGATCGTCGGCTCGGGCCTCAACCGCATCCAGCCCGGCGCGCCGGTGACGACGGCTTCAGGCCGTGGGCAGGGTGGAGCCCAGCTTGCACCGCAAGGCGGAGCCGCCGCGCAATGATGATCTCCGATCTGTCGGTCCGCCGGCCGGTTTTTGCGGCCGTGGCGTCGATCGTGCTCTGCGTGATCGGGCTAGCGGCCTTCTTCTTCCTGCCGGTGCGTGAGCTGCCGGACGTCGATCCGCCGATCGTGTCGGTCAGCACCAGCTACGCCGGCGCCTCCGCCGAGGTGATCGAAAGCCGGATCACCGAGCCGATCGAGCAGCAGATCGCCGGGATCCAGGGCGTGGAGCGGCTGAACTCCACCAGCCGCGACGGCCGCTCCAACGTCAACATCGAGTTCTCGCTGGACCGCAACATCGACGATGCGGCCAACGACGTGCGCGACCGCGTGTCGCGCGTGATCGGCAATCTGCCGGACCAGGCCGATCCGCCGGAAGTGGCGAAGGCCGATTCCGACAGCCAGCCGATCATCATCCTGTTCCTGCGCTCGACCAGCATGAACAGGCTGCAGCTGACGGACTATGCGGACCGCAACCTCGTCGACCGGCTGGCGACGGTGCCGGGCGTGGCCCAGGTCAACATCTACGGCGAGCAGCGCTACGCCATGCGCATCTGGCTGGATCCAGCCGCGTTGGCCGCGCGCAACCTGACCGTCACCGACGTGGAGACGGCTCTGACCACACAGAACGTGGAGCTGCCGGCGGGATCGCTGGAGTCCACGTCCAAGGACTACACGGTCCGGGTCGCGCGCAATTATGCGCTGCCGCAGGATTTCGCTCAGTTGCCGGTCGGCACGCGCGGCTCGGCCTCCGTGTCGAGTGCGACGGCGACCGGCACGGGCAGCGGCTCGGCCGCCATCATCCAGGGGCAGCCGACCTATGTGACGCGGCTCGGCGACGTCGCCCGCATCGAGGAGGCGCCCGAGGAGGATCGCCGCCTGTTCCGAGGCAACGGCGTTGATCAGATCGGTCTGGCGGTGACCCGTCAGGCCCAGTCCAACGACCTGGCCATCTCCGACGGCGTCAAGAAGATGATGGAGGAGATCCAGCCCAGCCTTCCGCCCGGAACCGAGCTGGCGATCGGCTCGGACAACTCGGTCTTCACCTCGCACGCCATCGACGAGGTCTGGATCACCATCGGCATCTCCATGGCCTTGGTGGCGCTGGTGAACTTCATCTTCCTGGGCAGCCTGCGCGCCGCCCTGATCCCGTCGATTGTTGCGCCGATCTGCCTGCTTGCGACCTTCATCGTGCTGGCCCCGCTCGGCTTCTCCCTGAACCTGCTGACGCTTCTGGCGCTGGTGCTGGCGATCGGCCTGGTGGTGGACGACGCCATCGTTGTGGTCGAGAACATCCAGCGCCGCCTGGACCTCGGCGAGCCGCCGCTGGTCGCCGCCGAGCGCGGGGCGCGGCAGGTGTTCTTCGCCGTGGTGGCGACCACGATCGTGCTGCTGTCGGTGTTTGCGCCGCTGCTGTTCCTTCCGGGCTACATCGGCCGCCTGTTCGTGGAGCTGGCGGCGGCGATCGCGGCGGCCGTGGCCTTCTCGGCATTCTTGGCGCTGACGCTGTCGCCGATGCTGGCGTCGAAAATCCTGAAGCCGGCGCATGGTGGCGGCTGGGTCGCGCGTCGCGTCGACCGGGCGATGGACGGGCTGAAGAACTCCTACGGCGCCTCCTTGTCCGTCCTGCTTGGGCGTCGCGCGGCCGTGTTCGGCGTGGCCGGTCTGATCCTGCTGGTCGGCGGCGGCGCCGCAGCCATGTTCTTCACCCTGCCGGATGAGTTGGTGCCGCCCGAGGACCGCGGCCGGGTCAGCGTGCGCGTTCAGGGGCCGGAAGGCGCCGGCTTCGACTACACGCGCCGGATCATGCTGGGGCTGGAACCGATCCTTGAGGACTATCGCGCCTCGGGCGAAGCCGACAGTTATCTGGTGTCCGCGCCAGGCTTTGGCGGTGGCAGCTACAATTCTGGCAACGCAACACTGACCCTTGCGGATTGGTCGGCGCGTGACCGATCGGCCGATGAGATCGCTCAGGAGTTGAACCGCAAGCTGCGGAGCCAGACGGACGCCCAGGTCAACGCCTCCACTCCTGGCGCCTTTCAGCGCGGGGGCGGCAACTCCAACTCGGTCGAGATGATCGTCACGGGCGCGGAGTACAGCCAGATCTACGCCTGGCTGCAGCCGGTGCTGGCGGCGGCGCAGGAGAACCCCGGCTTTTCCCGGCCGCGTCTGAACTATGAGCCCAACTCGCCGCGCCTGCTGGTCGATGTTGATCCGCAAAAGGCGGCGGCGCTTGGCGTGTCGTCGCAGACAATCGGACGGACGCTGGAGACCATGTTCGGTTCTCGCCGCGCCACGACCTACATCAAGGGCGGGCAGGAATACGATGTGATCCTGCAGACGGAGCGGAACAATCGCCGCGAGGTCGGCGACCTGGAGGCGCTTTATGTCGCGACCGGCGGCGGACAGCTGGTGCCGCTATCGGCCGTGGTCGCCACTGAAACGACCGGGGACACGCCGGAGCGGCGACGCCTGGATCGGCAGCGTTCCATCTCCTTGCAGGCCGACCTGAACCCCGGCACCACCATAGCCGACGCGGTCACCTTCCTGGAGACGGAGGCGGCCAAGCAGCAGACGAGCGGGATCACCCTTCAGTGGGGTGGCGCGGCGCGCGATCAGCAGGAGGCCGGCGGCGCCGTCGCGGCGGCGTTCGGCCTGGCGTTGCTGCTCGTCTTCCTGGTGCTGGCGGCGCAGTTCGAAAGCTGGATCACGCCGGCGGTGATCATGCTGACGGTGCCCCTGGCGGCGGCTGGAGGTCTGTTCGGCCTGCTGATGGCGGGCTCGAGCCTCAACATCTATTCGCAGATCGGCCTGATCATCCTGATCGGGGTGGCGGCCAAGAACGGCATCCTGATCGTGGAGTTCGCCAATCAGCTGCGCGACCAGGGGCGATCGATCAGCGAGGCGATCATCGAGTCGTCCACCCTGCGTCTGCGGCCCATCATCATGACCTCCATCGCCACGGCTTTCGGGGCCTTGCCGCTGGTGCTGTGGCAGGGAGCGGGGGCAGGCAGTCGCCAGACCATCGGGGTGGTGATCTTCACCGGCGCGATCTTCGCGACCCTGCTGACGCTGTTCGTGGTGCCGGTGATCTATGGCCTGCTGGCGCGCTTCACCCGATCGCCGGAATACACCGCCCGCAAGATCGAGCAGTGGGAGGCCCAGGAGGGCTCGCGTCCTGAAGGTCTGGCTCCGGCCGAGTGAGGATCAGGAGGCGGGCGGCGTCGACGCTGGCGTATAGCCCGTCTCCACCTTCAAAAAGGCCACAAGGTCGCGCCGGTCCGTCGCAGCGGGAAGTCCGGGGAAGCTCATCTTGTTGCCCGGAAGGAAGGTGCGCGGGTTCTCCAGCCAATGGTCCAGGCGCTCGGCGTCCCAATTGAAGCCGGCGCTGCTGAGCGCGTTGGAGTAGTTGTAGCGCGGGTGCGACCCGGCCTGGCGTCCGAACACGCCCCACAGGTTCGGCCCCGTCATGTTCGCCCCCCCCTCGGTCAACGTGTGGCAGGACCGGCAGCGTGCAAAGGCGCGTCGACCATTCTCCAGATCCGCCTGATTGTAGGGGGCGGGGAGGGACGCCAGCAGCATGGCCTTTTCCGCATCAGTCAGCGGTTCAGCCTTGGCGGCAGCTGGCGCAGCCACGTCATCTCCGCCGCACGCGGAAAGCGACAGGGCGGCGAAGGCGACGGCGAAAAGGCGGATCATGGCGGGCTCCGATCAGATGATTGGTGATACCGCAGCCCAAGCGTGTCGCAATGGCGCAGGATGTCCAAGCCGTCGCGCTGGACGCCGGGGTGCAGCACCTGATAATCACTGTCAGGTAATCGCGGCGCTGGGGGGCGTCGCCAAGGCGAGCGTTCATGACCCACACAATCAAGCTGAGCGAGGCTCGCTGCGGCGATCGCGGCGTCATCGTTCAGGTCGGCGATCAGTCCCGTCACAAGGAACACGAGATCGAGCTGGAGAGACGTCTGCTGGAGTTGGGCTTCGTGGAAGGGGCCCAGGTCGAACTGCTGCACCAGGGGCTGTTCGGCGGCGATCCGATCGCCATGAAGGTCGACGACATGCGCGTTGCCTTGCGGCGCCGCGAAGCCGCCAGCCTGCTGATCCGCTGCGACGCCGCCTGATGGACGTCGCCCTTCGTCCCGCCCGCATCGCGCTGGTCGGCAATCCCAACAGCGGCAAGACCGCTTTGTTCAACGCCCTGACCGGCGCGCACCAGAAGGTCGCGAACTATGCGGGCGTCACTGTCGAGCGGAAGGAGGGGCTGATCCGCTCCGCCGGCGGCCGGACCATGACGGTGCTGGACCTGCCCGGAACCTACTCCTTGCGCGCGCGCAGTCCGGACGAAGAGGTCACGCGCGACGCTGTGCTGGGCAAGCTGGCCGGCGAGGAGCCGCCGGACGTGCTGGTCTGCGTCGCTGACGCCACCAATCTGCGGCTGGTGCTGCGGCTGGTGCTGGAGTTGAAGCAGGTGGGCCGGCCCATGGTGCTGGCGCTGAACATGTACGATATCGCCCAGCGACAGGGCCTGCGCATCGATCTGGATGCGCTGCGCGATGAACTGGGCGTTCCCATCGTCACGACGGTGGCCACGCGCAAGCGCGGGATCGACGATTTGGTCGCGGCGGTGGAGGCCGAGGCCGGCGTGTGGCGCGTCGAAACCCACAATGGGTGGCATGCACCCGACGCGGCGCAGCTCCGTTCGGCGCACCGCGAGGCCGAGCGCATCCTGAAGGCCTGCGTGCGGCCGCCCGAGCGGCCCGACACCCTGACAGGGCGGATCGATTCGGTGCTGTTGCATCCTGTCGCCGGCCTGGTGATCCTGCTGGGCCTGCTGTTTGTCATGTTTCAGGCGGTGTTCGCCTGGGCTGGTCCGCTGATGGACGCGATCGAGGCGGGAGTGGCGGGCCTGGGCGGGCTGGTCGCCACAGCGGTTCCCGACGGTCTGCTCCAGAGCCTGATCGTCGACGGGCTGATCTCCGGCGTGGGCAGCGTGCTGGTGTTCCTGCCGCAGATCCTGATCCTTTTCCTTTTCATCATCCTCCTGGAAGATTTCGGCTACATGGCGCGGGCGGCCTTTCTGATGGACCGCATCATGGGCGGGGCTGGCCTGCACGGCCGCGCCTTCATCCCGCTGTTGTCGAGCTTCGCCTGCGCTATTCCGGGCATCATGGCGACGCGTGTGATCGAGAGCCGGCGTGACCGACTGACCACCATTCTGGTCGCGCCGCTGATGACCTGCTCGGCGCGCATTCCGGTCTACACCCTGATCATCGCCGCCTTCATTCCGGACGAGACCGTGTGGGGGTTCGCCAATCTGCAGGGACTGGTGATGTTCGGCCTGTATGCCGCAGGGATTGTTAGCGCGCTGACGGTGTCCTTTCTGATCCGGCGGGTTTTCTGGCGCGGCGCGGTTGAGCCGTTCATGATGGAACTGCCGGCCTATAAGCTGCCCGACCTGAAGAGCGTGCTGTTCAACCTCTGGCTCCGGGCCAAGGTGTTCCTGAACCGGGCCGGGCGAATCATCCTGCCGCTGATGGTGCTGGTGTGGGCCGCCTCGACCTTCCCCTATCCGCCGGAGGGCGCGACGGGGCCGGCCATAGACTATTCGCTGGCGGGCGTCCTGGGTCATGCGCTCGAGCCGCTGTTCGCGCCCATCGGCTTCAACTGGCAGATGGTGATCGCGCTGATCCCCGGCATGGCCGCGCGTGAAGTGGCGGTCGCCGCCCTGGGGTCGGTCTATGCGGTGGCCGACGCCGAGACCGCGACGGGGATGATGGCCTCGACGCTGGCCGCCAACTGGTCGCTGGCGACGGGTCTGGCCTTCCTGGCCTGGTACATCTTCGCCCCGCAGTGCGTGCCGACGCTGGGCGTGGTCCGACGCGAGACCAACTCGCGCAAGTGGACCTGGATCATGATCGGCTACATGTTCGGCCTGGCCTATCTCGCCGCCTTCCTGACCTACCGGATCGGGGTGGCGCTGGGCGCGGGCTGACGACGGATCAGCGGCCGGTGGTCAGCTTGACCACCAGATGCGCGGTCGTGTCGATGATGGCCTCGGCCGTGTCCGCGCGGCGCAGCAGTTCGAAGCCGGCGGCGGTCGATTCCACCAGGCTGGCGACCTGATAGGAGGCAAGGCGGGGGCTCAGCGTCTTGGGCATCAAGCCGCTGTGGTGCGCCTGGGCGATGCGGCGTTCGATCGCCAGGTGCAGCCGGCGCAGGCGGTTGATGCGGCTTTCGGCGAAAGCCGGCTCGCCCTTGTCCGCCAGCATGTGTTCGACCCTGAGGACCGGCCCGTGCTTGTCCCAAACCGCCAGAAGATCGGTGACGAAGGCGCGGGAAGACGCAAAGGCCCGCTCGCCCGCCCAATCGGTCTGGAAGTGCTTTTCCAATCCCCGGCAGTCGGCGCCCGCCTCTTCGCACAGGGCGAGAACCGGCTCCTCCACCGTCTTGAAGTAGGTGTAGAAGTTCGACGGCGAGACGCCGGCGGCGGACGCCACGTCGGCTACCCGGATCTCGCCCACATGCCGCTCGTTCAGCAGTCCGCGCGCGGCGTCCAGGATGGAGCGCCGGGTGCGGCCTCCGCGCGCGCCGATCCTGTGTCCCAGCTTGTTGATGTTGTCGGACATTCCACCTGACGAACAGGATGAATCAAGGCGCGCCCCGATGAAGCCCCACTGTATCGCCACGGGGGAGTGAAGACCAGATTCACAAGGGAAAAGCCCCGCTGATCGCGAGGGCTCAGCGGGGCGAGCGCAGGCTCTGCAAGGCGCTCGGCGGACCGAACCCCCGACGCTCGGCCGGCACGAGATAAACTTGCAAAGCTGCAGGATCGTTCCCGCTGAAGCGCGTGGTGCCGGTTGCAGGAATCGAACCCGCGACATCCAGTTTACAAAACTGGCGCTCTACCAACTGAGCTAAACCGGCCCGCGTCGTGCGGATCAGCGGTCCTTATGCTTTTCGCGCCCCGCTTTCGCAAGCGTGCTCAGTCGAGTTCGGCGCGGATGCGCTGAGCCAGCGCCTCCAGCGTCGCCGGGTCCGCCTGCGGCGCATGGCCGTGACCCTTCATGCCGCGATCGCTCCAGCGAGGCACGATGTGGAAATGCAGGTGGAAGACCGTCTGGCCGCCGGCGTCTCCGTTGAACTGCATCAGGCTGAGACCGTCCGGCTTCAGCGCCGTCTCGACCGCGCGCGCCGTGCGTTGCACCGCGGCCATCAGGCGCGTCAGCACCTCGGGCTCGACGTCCAGGATGTTGCGGGCCTTTGACGTCCTGGAAATCACCAGCACATGGCCTTCCGACTGTGGAAAGACATCCATGAAGGCACGGACGTGCTCGTCTTCCCAGACGACGACGCTGGGAATCTCGGCGCGCAGGATGCGGGCGAAGATGTTGTCGGGATCGTAGTCGCCGTAGAGGCTCATCGTGCGGCTCCGCTGGTGGATCGGCCGGAGCCTAGCAAGTGGCGAGGGCAGGGGGAAAGCCGTCGCTCCCTTGCCCCGGCGGAAGGTTGGGCCTACCGCTTCGCGCCGGAATCACGGATCGTGGACGGACAATGACCACAGCGCTTCTTTTTCCCGGACAGGGCAGTCAGGCGGTCGGCATGGGCGCGGCGCTCGCCGAGGCCTTCGCCTCGGCGCGGGAGGTATTCGCCGAGGTCGACCAGGCGCTGGGCCAGGACCTGTCCGGTCTGATGCGGGATGGTCCCGAGGACCAGCTGACCCTGACCGAGAACGCCCAGCCGGCGCTGATGGCGGTGTCGCTGGCCGTCGTGCGGGTGCTGGACAGGGACTTCGGCGTGGCGGTCGATCGGGCGAGCTTCGTCGCCGGCCACTCGTTGGGCGAATACTCCGCCTTGGCGGCGTCGGGCGCCCTGGCTTTGGCGGACACCGCGCGTCTGCTGAAGCTGCGCGGCCAGGCGATGCAGCGCGCCGTGCCGGTTGGCCGGGGCGCGATGGCGTCGCTGATCGGACCCAAGACCGATCTGGCGCTTGCCGAGGCGGCGGCTCAGGCGGGTTCGGAGCTCGGCGTCTGCGTCGTGGCCAACGACAACAACGCCGGCAACATCGTCATTTCGGGCGACAAGGCCGCCGTGGACCGCGCCATTGAAAAGGCCAAGGAACTGGGCGCCCGCGCCATTCCGCTGAACGTCTCCGCGCCATTTCACTGCCCCCTGATGCAGCCGGCGGCCGACGAGATGGCGCAGGCGCTCTCGTCCGCCGCGATCGCCGCGCCGCGTCTCCCGGTCGTGGCCAACGTCACGGCGCGGCCCGAGACCGATCCAGAGACCCTCCGCCGCCTGCTGGTCGAGCAGGTGACCGGGCGGGTGCGCTGGCGCGAGAGCATGGAATGGCTGGCGTCCGAAGGCGGCGTCACCCGCTTCGTCGAGGTCGGCTCGGGCAAGGTCCTGACCGGCATGGCCAAGCGCATCGCGCCCGGCGCCGAGAGCCTGGCCCTGAATACGCCCGAGGACTTGGAAGCGTTCGCGCGATCAATCGCCTGAGACCATCGTCGTCCTTGGGCTTGACCCGAGGACGGGAATATCCGCCGCTGTGCGTCCGACGATCAGGCGGCCATATCAACATCGGCGCGGCACAGCGCCTGATCCTCGGGTAAGCCCGAGGGTGACGGAACAGGGAGAGACGGGATGTTCAATCTCGCAGGAAAAACCGCGCTGGTGACCGGCGCGACGGGCGGCATCGGCGGCGCGATCGCGCGGGCCCTGCACGCGCAAGGCGCCACGGTCGTCCTGTCCGGGACGCGCGAGGCGGTGCTGGCGGACCTGGCGTCGCAGTTGGGCGAGCGGGCGCACTTCGCCACGGCCAACCTGTCGGAAGCGTCTTCGGTGGATGGCCTAGTGGCGGCGGCGGAAGCGGCGGCGGGCGCGCCGCTCGACATCTTGGTGGCCAACGCCGGCATCACCAAGGACGGTCTGCTGATGCGGATGAAGGACGAGGATTTCGCCTCGGTGCTGCAGGTCAATCTGGAGAGCTATTTCCGCCTGACCCGCGCTGCGGTGAAGGGCATGATGAAGCGTCGGCAGGGCAGGATCATCGGCGTGACCTCGGTGGTGGGTGTCACCGGCAATCCGGGACAGACCAACTATTCCGCCTCCAAGGCCGGAATGATTGGCTTCTCCAAATCGCTGGCTCAGGAGGTCGGCTCGCGCGGCATCACCGTCAACTGCATCGCGCCCGGCTTTATCGCCTCGCCCATGACGGACGTGCTGAACGAGGGCCAGCGCGATGCGATCCTTGGCCGCATCCCAGCCGGTCGGCTGGGCCAGGGCGAGGAGATCGCCGCCGCCGCCGTCTATCTGGCGTCGGACGAGGCCGCCTATGTCACGGGGCAGACGCTGCACGTGAACGGCGGCATGGCAATGATCTGATCGCCACCGCACCTATTTCCTGCCCGTCTGGCTGTGCTAAAGGGCGGGAATGCTTTGGCGGCTCCTGCTTTGTGCTTGCGTCGCCCTTGCTGCCGTGAGACGGCGATTTATCGATGAGACCCCGCCTCTACGGCGACTACACAAACAGGCAGAGAGACACCGATGTCCGACACCCTCGAGCGCGTTCGCAAGATCGTCATCGACCACCTGGACGCCGATCCGGACAAGGTCACCGAAAAGGCCAGCTTCATCGACGACCTGGGCGCCGATTCGCTCGACAACGTCGAACTGGTGATGGCCTTTGAAGAAGAATTCGACATCGAGATCCCGGATGACGCCGCCGAGCACATCCAGACGGTCGGCGATGCGGTGAAGTTCATCGACGAGAAGTCGGCGGGCTGATCCAGCCATTCGGCTGAACGGTTGAAGGCCGCCTGGCGCTCCTAGCGGAGACGCCCGGCGGCCTTTACTGTTTCTGACCCCCGGAATCTCGAGCAGGGATTCGCGGGCGCAAGATCGAGATCAACGGGAGAGCCATCCATGCGCCGCGTCGTCGTCACGGGCATCGGCCTTCTGACCCCCCTGGGCTGGGGCGTCGAAAAAACCTGGAAGGGCATCGTCGAGGGACGCTCGGGCATCGGTCCGATCACCGCCTTCGACACCGAGGGTTATGCCTGCACCATCGCCGGCGAGGTGCCGAGCGTGGACGGTCGCGGCGGCGGGGGCGAGGGCGACTTCGACCCGGACAAGGTCATGTCGCCCAAGGATCGCAAGCGCGTTGATGACTTCATCCTGTACGCCATCGCGGCGGCGGACGAGGCGTTGCACGACGCCGGCTGGAAACCCGAAAGCGACGAGGACAAGGAACGCACGGGCGTGATGGTCGGCGCCGGCATCGGCGGCCTGGGTCCCATCGCGGACACCGCCATCATCCTGAAGGAGCAGGGACCCCGGCGGGTCAGCCCCTTCTTCATCCCGTCCGCGCTGATCAACCTCGCCGGAGGGCAGATCTCGATCCGGCACGGGTTGAAGGGTCCGAACCACGCCGCTGTAACCGCCTGCGCGACCGGCGCCCACGCCATCGGCGACGCGGCGCGGATGATCGCGCTGGACGATGCGGACGTCATGGTCTGCGGCGGCGCCGAAAGCTCGGTCGTGCCGATCGGCATCGCAGGATTTCTGGCCTGCAAGGCGCTGTGCACGTCCTTCAACGACACGCCTGAGAAGGCGTCGCGGCCCTACGACCGGGAGCACGCCGGCTTTGTCATGGGCGAGGGAGCCGGCATTCTGGTGCTGGAGGAGTATGAGCACGCCAAGGCGCGCGGCGCGACGATCTACTGCGAGGTCGTGGGCTACGGCATGAGCGGCGACGCCTATCACATCACCGCCCCGTCCGAAGACGGCGACGGCGGTCTGCGCGCCATGAAGGCGGCGCTGAAGCGGGCGGGGCTCCAGCCGTCGGATCTCGACTATGTCAACGCCCACGGCACCTCGACAATGGCCGACTGGATCGAGCTGAAGGCGGTCGAGCGGCTGGTCGGCGACCACGCCAAGGACCTCGCCGTGTCGTCCACCAAGTCGATGACCGGACACCTGCTGGGCGCGGCCGGCGCGATCGAATCGGCCTTTTGCGTCCTGGCGATCCGGGACCAGATCGCGCCGCCCACCAT
This sequence comes from Pseudomonadota bacterium, assembly GCA_023456105.1. GTDB lineage: Bacteria > Pseudomonadota > Alphaproteobacteria > Caulobacterales > Caulobacteraceae > Brevundimonas. Next base: position 56,022 of record JAEYAO010000113.1, read on the forward strand.
CAACCTCGACGATCCCGAGCACGAGACGCCGATCGACCTCGTTCCCCACAAGGGCAAGCCGATGAAGATCGATGTGGCCATGTCCAACAGCTTCGGCTTCGGCGGCACCAACGCCTCCGTGATCTTCCGGAAGGTCGACTGAGATGCCGCGTCGCCCGCGCCGCGTGGCTCGCCCGCCCGGCAAGCGCCCTGTCGCAAGACGATCGGGGCCGGTCGCGCTGCTGACCGGGGCGGCGACGTTCGGCCTGTTCCTGATCGTGGCGCTGATCGCGGCCTGGGCCTTCTATTTCGGACCGGGACCCAGCGCGCGCCAGGGCGACTCCACCATCGTGATCCTGCCGAGCGGCGCGGGCGTCTCGGCCATCGCGGCGAACCTCAGGTCCAGTGGCGTGATCCGCTCGACCGACCTGTTCAAGGCGGCGGCGGCCCTGACCGGCGACGACCGGCGGCTGAAGGCGGGCGAGTACGAGATACCCTCCGGCGCCTCGTTGCGCGGGGTGATCCGGATGCTGGCGGAGGGGCGCGGAGTTCGCCACTTCGTCACCCTGCCCGAGGGCTGGTCGTCGGCCCAGGCCGTGGACATCCTGAACGGCGAGGCCGTGCTGACCGGCGCGGTCGGAGCGTCGCCCGAGGAGGGCTCGCTATGGCCGGACACCTATGAGGTCGCCCGCGGAGAAACCCGCCAGGCCGTGATCGCGCGCATGCAGCGCGCCGCCCGCGACAACCAGGCGGAGCTTTGGGCGGCGCGCTCGCCCGGCACGGTGGTGCGCTCGCCACAGGAGGCGCTGGTGCTGGCCTCCATTGTTGAAAAGGAAACGGGCATCGCGGCGGAGCGGCCCCGCGTCGCGGCGGTGTTCTCCAACCGACTGCGCCAGGGCATGCGGCTGGAGAGCGATCCGACCATCGTCTACGGCATCACCAAGGGTCGGCCGCTTGGGCGCGGCATCCGGCTGTCCGAACTGCGGACCGCGACACCCTGGAACACCTATCTGATCGACGGCCTGCCGCCGACGCCGATCGCCAATCCGGGTGCGGAGGCGCTGAAGGCGGTGCTGAACCCGCAGAGCGATCCGGCGCTGTTCTTTGTCGCGGACGGCACGGGCGGGCACGTGTTCGCCAACACCTATGAAGAGCACCTGCGCAACGTCGCACGCTGGCGTCAGATCGAACGCCAGCGTGCGGGTCTTCCGCCCGACGCGCCTGCTCCGGCTGCTCCGGGCGCTGCGCCGGCGCCGATGACGCCGCCCGAGCAGCAGCCGCAGATCGCGCCGGCCGCCGGCGGTCAGGCGACGATCACCCTGCCGCCAGGCGCGAGCCAGGGGCCGCGATGACCTCCATTTCAGGAATGACCGGCTTCGGCCGGGCGGATGGCGCGGCGGAGGGCTGGACCTGGTCGGTCGAGGCGCGTTCGGTCAACGGTCGCAATCTGGAGGTGCGGTTTCGCGGGCCGACTGGCTTCGACACTCTCGAGCGGCTGACCAAGGCGGCGGGGCAGGCGCGCATCGCCCGCGGCCAAGTCAGTGTCGCCCTGCACGCCAGGCGCGACGGCGGCGCCACCTCGCCCGTGGCCGTGAACGAGGCGCTGCTCACCCACTATCTGATGCTGGCGAATCAGCTGGCGGAAGAGGGTGCGACCCCGCCCTCGGCGGACGGCCTGCTGAGCCTTCGCGGCGTGATCGAAGCCGCCGATGAAGACGACGACGACGGGGAACGGGAAGCGCTTGAAGCCGCCATGGCGCGGACGATCGAAGAGGCGTTCGACGCGCTGAAGGTCTCCCGCGAGCGAGAAGGAGAGCAGCTTGAGCCGGTGCTGATCGACTTCATCGGCCGCATCGAAGGCCTGATCAGCGCAGCGGAAAAGGAAGCGGGCGAGCAGGTCGAGGCGATCCGCGACCGCTTCACCCGCCGCATCAAGGAACTCGCGCCCGACGCGCCCGGCCTAGACGACCGCATCTTCCTTGAGGCCGCCGCCTTGGCGACCAAGGCCGACGTGCGCGAGGAACTGGATCGCCTGACGGCTCACGTCGCCTCCGCGAGGGCGCTTGTGGCCCAGGCGCCAGCCGGTCGGAAACTCGACTTCCTCCTGCAGGAGTTCATGCGCGAGGCGAACACCTTGTGCTCGAAATCCGCTACCACCGCGCTCACCGGAATCGGCCTTGAGCTGAAGGCCGTGATCGAACAGTTGCGTGAACAGGTTCAGAATGTCGAATGACCGTACGCCCCGCCGGGGCGTCCTCCTGATCGTCGCCAGCCCGTCGGGCGCCGGCAAGACCAGCCTGTGCCGGCGGCTGATGGCCGACCATGGCGGACTTGAGCTGTCGATCTCCATGACCACCCGCGATCCCCGTCCAGGCGAGGTGGCCGGCCGGGACTACCACTTCGTCAGCCACGCCGAGTTCCAGCGCCTGATCGACCAGGACGCGTTTCTGGAATGGGCGGACGTGCACGGCCAGCGCTACGGCTCGCCCCGCGCGCCGATTGATCGGGCGCTGGCGGAAGGCCGCGACGTGCTGTTCGACATCGACTGGCAGGGGGCGGCCGAAGTGGCGCGCAAATGCCCGGAGGATGCGGTGCGGGTCTTCATCCTGCCGCCCAGCCTGGAGGAGCTGCGTCGGCGCCTGGTGACGCGTTCACAGGACGCCGAACACGTCATTGAGCGCCGGATCCAGAACGCCAAGGGCGAGATCGAGCACTGTGACGCGTTCGACTACGTCTTCGTCAACGACGATTTCGACCGGTCCTACGCCGAGCTGGCGCACATCTATCACGCCGAGCGGTCGCGCCGGTTCCGCAATCTCTGGGTCGGCGACTATCGCGGTGCGCTGCTCAGAGAGGCGGTCTAGCAGCGAACCAGGGTCGCATCCGGTTCAGCGCCTCTTCGACCTCCGGCGTCGAGACGGCGAAACTGAAGCGGATGAAGCGGTGACCGTCAACGGGGTCGAAGTCGACGCCCGGGGCCGTCGCCACGCCGGTGTCGCGCAGCAGTTGCTCGCAGAAGCCGATGCTGTCGTTCGTCAGATGGCCGATGTCGGCCCAGACGTAGAAGGCGCCGTCCGGCGGCGCGATCCGCTGAAGCCCCAGCGAAGGCAGGGCGTCAAGCAGCAGCGCACGATTGCGGGCGTAGGTCTGGATGTGGCCTTCCAGCTCGCCCGTGCAGTCCATGGCGACGAGCCCGGCGTGCTGGCTCAGCGACGGCGGTGTCAGGAACAGATTGCCCATGTAGGCGCGGGCCGCGGCGACGTGAGCCTCGGGCGCGACCAGCCAGCCCAGCCGCCACCCCGCCATGCTCCAGTATTTGGAGAAGCTGTTGATGACGAGGGCGTCCGGCTCGAACTGCAGCATCGACGGCGTCGGGCCCACGTAGGACAGGCCGTGATAGATCTCGTCCGAGACCACGACGATCCCGCGCGCCCGGCAGACGGCGGCGATGGCCTCCAGTTCGTTGTCCGGGATGATCGTGCCCGTCGGATTGGCGGGGCTGGCGATGATGACCCCGGCGGGCGCGGGATCAAGTTCCGACAGCTGTGCGGCTGTCAGCTGGAACCGGGTCTCCTGCCCACAGGCGATCTCGACGGGCGTGAGGTTCAGCGCGTGCAGGGTGTTGCGGTAGGCGACGTAGCCCGGCCGCGCCAGGGCGATGCGGTCGCCGGGCCGGAAGCGGCTGGCCAGCGCCAGCACCAGCGCCGGCGAGGCGCCGCAGGTCAGCAGGATGCGGTCCGGATCGACCTCGACGCCGTAGCGATCCTGATAGAGGCGGCCGATCCGCTGGCGCAGCGGCGCGCTCTCCCAATAGCCCATGGCGTCCTGGTCCAGCACCTGGTGCGCTCGGGCGAGGGCGGCGGCGGGCACGCCGGTCGAGGGCTGGCCGAACTCCATGTGGATGATCGACCGGCCTTCGCTCTTCAGCTGGTGGGCGAGGCGGCTGAGGCCGATGGCGCGAAAGGGTTCGACCGTCATGGCAGTTGCTCGGCGAGCCGCAGGAAGCCGGCAATGTCGATGGTCTCGGCGCGGGCGTCGGGTTCGATCCCGGCCGCCTCGCAAAGAGCGGCGCCGCCCAGCGGCTTCAGGCTGGAGCGCAGCATCTTGCGGCGCTGGCCGAAGGCGGCGGCCGTGACCCGCTCCAGCCGCTTCAACAGGTCGGGGGCTGGGCGCTGCGCATGCGGCGTGAGATGCACCACGGCCGAGGCCACCTTGGGCGGCGGGGTGAAGGCGGCGGCGGGCAGGTGCATGACGATGCGCGCCTCGCAGATTGCCTGGCTGATCACCGCCAGCCGGCCGTAGGCGTCGTCGCCGGGTGCGGCCACCACGCGCTCGGCCACCTCCTTCTGGAACATCAGGGTCAGAGCGTGCGGCAGCCAGGGACCCGTCAGCCACTTGATCAGCAGCGCCGTGCCCACATTGTACGGCAGGTTGGAGACGAGGTGGGCGGGGCCGTCGGACAGCTCGGCCTCCCGCACCTTGAGCGCGTCCGCCTCATGGATCGTCAGGCGGCCGGAGCCGTCGTCCAGTTCCGTCAACAACGGAACAAAGCGCGGGTCCTTCTCCACCAGCACCACTTGGCCCGCATCGCTTTCCAGCAGGGCTCGGGTCAGGCCGCCGGGCCCGGGACCGACCTCGATCACGGCTCGGCCGTCGAACGGACCGGCCAGTCGCACGATCTTGCGGGTGACGTTGAGGTCCAGCAGGAAGTGCTGGCCAAAGCTCTTCTTGGCCGAAAGCCCGTGGGCGTCGAGCGTTTCGCGGAGGGAGGGGAGATCGGTCACGCGCGGGGTGTTAGCGCGCCGCTCGCGCCGCCGCCATCTCCGACGCCAGGCGAATGGCGGCGATCAGGCTGTCGGCGCGCGCCAGGCCCTTGCCGGCGATGTCGAATCCGGTCCCGTGATCGGGAGAGGTGCGGATGATCGGCAGGCCGAGCGTCGCATTGACGCCGCCCCAGAAGTCCAGCGTCTTGACCGGGATCAGAGCCTGGTCATGATACATGCAGATCGCTGCGTCATAGGTCCGCCGCGCCTCGTCATGGAACAGGGTGTCGGCGGGGCGAGGATCGGAAATGTCGACGCCCTCGGCGCGCAGGCGCTCGGCGGTCGGGATCAGGATTTCGAGTTCCTGAAGCCCCAGGGCGCCGCCTTCGCCCGCGTGGGGGTTCAGCGCCGCCATCGCCAGGCGAGGCGATGCGATCTGGAAGTCGCGTTTCAGGCTTTCGTGGACTACGCGCGCGGTGCGCGCGATGCGCTCAGCCGTCACTAGCTGAGGCGCCTGGTCCAGTGCGACATGGATGGTGACCAGGCAGGCGCGCAGGTCCCCCGCCGTCAGCATCATCACCGGCCCGCGCGTGCCGACATAGGGCGCATCGGCCGTCAGTTCGGCGATGAACTCGGTGTGGCCGGGAAAGCGAAAGCCGGAGGCGTACATCGGCGCCTTGGCGATCGGCGCGGTGACGACGCCCGACGCCTCTCCAGACAGCGCCAGGGACACGGCCGTTTCGATGCTGTCAGCCACGGCGGGCGCATTGCGAGGATCGGGGCGGCCGGGCTCGACCGGCGCGGGCAGGGGATGGTGGATGACGGGCAGGGCGGCGGCGAAGCGGGCCGGCGCCTCGGATGCCGCCATGACCTCCGCGACCGGTACGCCCTGCGCCTTCAGCAGGGCGGCGTCACCGATCACGGCGAACGGCGCGTCCAAGTCGGACAGTGCTCGCCAGGAAGCGGCGATGATCTCCGGACCGACGCCGGCGGGTTCGCCCAGCGTCAGGACCAGAGGGGCGGTCATTTGACCTCGATCAGGGCGTCGTTGCGCAGATCGCGAAGGTAGCGACGTTCCAGGACCGCCAGGTTCTGCCCGCGCAGCCGGCGTTCGGCGTCGGCTTGCGACGGCGCTTCCAGCCCGCCGACGCGACGACCGCAGACGGCCAGGAGGTGAAGACCCAGGGGCGTGCGGATCGGCGTGCTGACCGAACCGACTTCGGCCGAGCGCGCGACCTGCTGGAACTGCGGCGCCAGATTCTGAACATCCGTTTCGCCGAGGTCCGTGCCAAGGACGCCGCGCGTCGCCGTGGCCTGGGACAGGATGTTGTCGCACGTCAGTCCCTGACGCAGCCCCTCCAGAGTGCGGGTCGCGGTCGCGACATCGGCCTCGCTGGCGGTCTCCGGCAACTCGACCATCAGCTGGCGCAGCGACACCAGGCTGCTGGAAGAGCCTTCACGCTTGTCGCGCATGTAGATGATGTAGACGCCGCCATCGACGGGGATGGGATTGGACAGCTGGCCGACCTGAAGCTGATCAAACGCCTGCTGCAGCGCCGGCTGCACGGAGTCCTTGACGATCCAGCCGGCGTCGCCGGGATTGCGCGCCGCGGCCGATGGGGCGGCCGAGAACTGCTGGGCCACGGCCTGGAAGGGCGCGCCGGCCACGATCTGCTGAACCAGCTGGCGCGCGCCGTCCAGCGCCGCCTGCTGGCCGCCGACACGCGCGGCCTCAATGTAGATTTCGCCGATCAGGTACTGCGGCTTGGACGCGGCTTCGTTCAGCCGGCGCAGCTCGGCCTCCACCTGGTAGCGACTGGCCCGAGCGCGGCTGTTGAAGCGTCCGCCGACCAACTGGCTCCACCCGATCTCGGTGCGCAGGTTCTCGCGAAAGGCCTGGGGCTGTATGCCGGCCTGCGACAGCTGCGCCAGATAGGCTTCGGGGGTCAGGCCTGCTCGGCGCGCCATTTCGGCGATCTCGGCGCTGACCTCTTCGTCGCTGACCCGCAGGGTCTCGTAGTTGGTGATCTCCTGCGCCTTGAGTCGTTCCTCGATAAGAGCGTTCAGGGCGGCCTGCTGGATCGCGGGCAGATTTTCCTGAGTCGGCTGGATCTCGGACGAAAGGATCAGCATCAGCATGCGCTGGCGCAGATCATAGCCGGTGATGATGCGGTCGTTGACCGAGGCCACGATGCCGTCGGCCAGCTCGAACTGGGGAGCGGTGGCGGCTGGCGCCGGGGCGGCCTCGGCGGCGGGGTTCAGCGCGCCTGCCGCCGGCTGAACGGACGAGGGCGAGGGCGTGGAGGCGGGCGCGGTCGAGCGCGTCGGCGCCGTCTGGCCATGGGCCGTGCCGGCGAGGATCGCCGCCATCGCGACGGCCATCGGGTAACGCATCACACGCATCGTTCGTCCTGGTTCCTCAAAGCGACCCTCGCGCGTCCTGGCGCGGGTTCACGGTCGGCCGTCCCCCGGTTCGGCGATCCTGCACGATCACCTACCGTATCTCGCCTCGTCTGTAATCTGACCCGCCGAAAGTGGCGAGGTTTAGGCGCACATAGAGTCCCTCGGACGGGCCGCTGGGGCGCACGCGGGTGTTGTCACGCCGCAAGCCGATCTCGAAGCGGAAGCAGTCGTCGTCGAACAGCAGGCCGACCTCAGAGCGGGTGATCTCGTCGCGGTTCAGGTCGGCGATAGCGGCCCCCGCGACGCCCCAGTTGCCGTACACCAGCTGCTGCGCCGCCAGTTGGACGAACTCGTAATTCCGATTCAACGGACCGAGCACCGGATTGGAGCGATCCACGATGTAGCTGAGGCTCGCCACGTTGCGCAGGCCCCAACGACCATCGACAGCCGCCTGCGCTCGACGGATGTCGCCATTGTCGGAAATGGTGGCGTGACCCCAGCCGCGAATGCGATCGGACGGGGAAAAATCGCCCTGGACTACCCAGTCCGATCGCTTGGCCGCCAGCCCCGTCGGATCGTAGCTCTGATCCGGCGCATCCGGCACGGCGGCCAGGAAGTTGTTCTCGGCGTTCGAGCGATAGCTGCGCCCGACAAACAGGCTGGCACGTCGGTCTTCAGCCCAGCGGATCGTAGCGCGGCCGCCGAAGGTGAAGCGCACGCCGCCTTCCAGCAGGTCATAGCCGGGAAAGCGGTCAAGGCGGAACAGGGAGGTCTCGTCCAGTTCCAGCGTCTGGCTGTCCTCGTTAGGGATGCGCGGGTCCAGCTCGGTCGTGGTGGATGCCGACAACTGCGCCATCGGTTCGAGGATGATATCGGCGGCGGCCGTGCGGCGGATCAGCGGATAGGCGAGGTCCAGTCCGGCGCTGGCGCGGCCTCGTGTGACCGTCTCATCATCCGAGACGTTCATCATCGGCGGCAGGTCGGAGATGACGTAGGCGTCGCCACGCACATCGACGAACGGCTCCCATCGCAAGCCGCCGGCCGTGAGGATCACGCGCCGCCACTCCACCTCGCCGGTGATCCGGCGCGTATCCACACCTGGAAGGTCGTCAGAGACCAGAGGCAGAACCTCCGGGCTCAGGATCGGCGCGCCGACGAAGCGTTCGCGCGTCAGCGACACGGCGGACGCCTCAAGCCGCAGCCGTCCGCCGAACACTGGCGAGTGGGGCTCCCAGCGGAAGTCGATCAGAGGCGCGACCACCGGGAGGGTGTCCTCGTCCTCGAAGACCTGGAAGCCGCTGGGATCGCGGAAGTCGGTCTCGGCGAAGCGTGGATCAAGCCGCAGGCTTTGCAGCGCGAACGCGGCGATCGAGAAGTAGGAGCGTTGTGTTTGCCGCTCCGCATAGGCTTGGGTGATCAGCCGGCGGCGATCGCCGTAGTAGAGACCGTTGTCCTGATAAGGATCGCTGACGTCATAGCGATCGAACAGCGTCTTGTCCGATGTCCGCTCCAGAGTAAAGCCGGCGCGCCAAGGCCCCTGCAGGTCGAATGCGCCGTGGGACAGCAGATAGCTGCGGCTCTCGCGATCGTCGAAGCTGACGTTGCTTTCGTAGTCGCCGTCGCCGTCCAGGTCGAAGTCGCCGAAGTTGCGCTCGTAGGTATAGCCCCCCCGCACCACCACCATGCCGTTGGCGAAGCGCCGGCGCCATTGCAGGTTCAGGAACGGCGCGACATCGGTGTTGAACTGGGGGCTGATCAGCCAGTCCTCGGATGGCGAGACGACATGCAGATAGGGCGTTTCGACCGAGAAACCGCGGCCCTCATCGTAGTCCAGCACCGGAATCAGGAAGCCCGAGGCGCGATCCACAGTCGGGTCCGGGTGGGCGAAAAAGGGCGTGTAGAAGACGGGCACGCCGCCGATGCGGAACACCGCGTTGCGATAAAGGATGGCTCGCAGCTCGGCGTCCTGGACCACCTTCTCGGCCTGGATGGCGATGCTGGGGGTCTTGGGTCCGGTTGCGTCGCAGATCGGGCAGGGCGTGAACAGCGCGTAGTTCAGCTCGTTACGCCCGGCGTCGCGGCGCACGGCTGTCGCGGCCATCAGGCTGGCGCCATTGGCCGTTCGCGTGGCGAAATCGACAGCTACGCCGGTCGTGAAGTCGTCTCCGAATTCCGCCCGACTGGCGTAGACCACCGTACCGTCGGGTGCGACTGTCTCGACGCGGCCTTCCGCCGTCGCCGCGCCCTGCGCCAGATCGTAGCTGAGATTTTCGCCCCGTAGAGTGTAGCCGCGCGCGCGCACCAGCGCGCGTTCGCTGTCGCTTGCCGTAGCCGTGATGGTGTCGCCCTGACGCACAGCGGCGTCCGCCTCGACATAGACAGCGTCCGGCGAAAGGGCGTCAGGGCCCGCCTGCTGGACCGGTGGTTGCGTCTGGGCCGCGACCATGCCGGCGGGCGCCAGCACCGCCAGCGCCGCCCCGGCCAGGAGGCGAAGTCGCAAGGCCTGAAGGCGGCCGCTAAGCTGCATGAACCATCCGTCCCGTCCGAACTCTACACCGAGGTCCGCAGACCCAAGCGCGGCTTAGCCGTCTTCGGTATAGAACAGCAAGGTAAGCGCCGCGAGCGTCGTCAGCACCGGCGGCAGCCATGCCGCGACCACGGGCGGCACCACCTCGGCGGAGCCCATGGCCGCCGAGAACTGGGTCACGAAAAAGAAGGCGAAGCCCAGCACCACCGCCGAGACGCTCATCTTGGCCACGTCGCCCAGCCGCATCAGCCGCAGGGAAAAGGCGGCGGCCAGGATCGACATGGCCCCGAAGATCAGCGGCGTGGCCAGCGCCTGCTGGAACTGGAGCCGATAGGCGGTGGAGGTGAAGCCCGCGTCCTCAATGCGGCGGATCTGGTTGGGCAGCGACCAGAAGGGCGTGGACTGGGGGCGGGCGAATCGGTCGAACGCCTCCCGATCCGCCAGATTGGACGTCAGGTCCAGAGTCTTGTAGCGCACGGCGCGCTGGCCGATTTGCGCCCCCACGGCATCCGTCAGCCGCCACCGGCCGGCGGCGAGCGTCGCGGAGCGGGCGTCGATTCGTTCGTTGAAGGTGCGCCGCCCCTCGTCGTCGGTGGTGTAGATGAAGAAGGTCGTGTTCAGAAGCCTGCCGGTGGCGCGATCCTGGCCGGCGGCGCGGATCACCATCTGACGCTGAGCGTCGCCTTCGCGCAGCCAGATGGCTTCGGCGGCCTCCACGCCCGGCGCGGCGCCTGTCAGCCGCGCACGCTCGCTGCGCCAGAGGCCGTCGGCGGTCGACGCCAGCGGGCTGAGGACGGCGACGGCGAGCACCCCCATGACCAACGCCATGCCGGCCGCCGGAAGAACGAACCGCCAGGCGGACACGCCCGCGGCCCGCAGGGCGATCAGCTCGCTGCGCCGGTTCAACCGGACATAGGCGAACAGGGTGCCGAACAGGAAGACGAACGGCAGCAGGGTCACGATGACCGCCGGAGACTTCAGCAGCACGAGGCCCAGCGTCTGGAACGCGGACAGGTCCGCGCTGGACCCAGGCCCGCGAGAGACTTCGACGAAGTCGATCAGCATGACCAGCGCCGAGATGACGCCCAGCGCCACGGCGAGCGCACGCAGTTGCTGGCCCAACACGTAGCGTTCGATGCGGCCCAGCGCGGGCCAGCGGAAGGGCGAGGCGGACGATGACGGAGCCTCGGTCATGCCAGCCCCGCTTTTTGCGTGGCCAGCACCTGCCAGCGCCTGCGACGCTTGGGCTTCAGCGCGCGAAACAGAAGGCGCAGGGCGATGGCGGTGGCGGCGACAGGGACGACGTATTGCAGCACGTTCAGCCAGCCGTTCCAGGCGCTGGCGGCGACAAGGGCGAAACCGACGATCCGCACGACCAGGAAGGCCGCCGCCGCCTTGGCGATGCGCGCGGAGTAGCCCGTGCGGCTGAACGCGCCTCCCATGATCGCGGCCATGGCCATGGCCATGGCGACCAGCACATAGAGCGGCGAGGCGATGCGGGAATGCGCCTCGGCCAACAGCTCGCCGCGCGACCCAGCCGTCTCCAGCAGGTCCGGCGTCGGCCGCAGCAGCTGGCTGAGGTACAGGTCGGAGGGTTTGTAGCGCACCGTCTCGGTCGTCGCGGTGAAGGGCGACAGGTCGAACACATAGTTGTCGAACGAGAGGTAGTTCAGCACGCCGCTGGACGAATACTGCTGCCAGGAGCCGTCGTTCAGGGTCAGCACGGGTGCGCCGTTGGCGCGGCCGAACCTGGCCTCGGCGGCGTCCCAGGTCGTCACCTTGCCTTCGTCTTCCTGGTAGATAAACAGGTTCTTCAGCAAGCCGTTCTGCTCGATCTGCTGCACATAGACGGTGAGGCCCTCCGGCCCCTGTACGAACTGCCCCTCCTGCACCAGCAGCGCCGCCAGGTCGGTTCGGATGGCGAAGGTCTGGGCGCGCCCCTCGCGCTGCGCCCAGGGCTGGGCGAACAGATTGATGAACAGGGCGAGAAGAGCGACGGTGGCGGACAGGCGAAGCGCGGGCGAGATCACCGACCACCGCGTCATGCCGCCGGCGAATGCGGCGGTCAGCTCCTGCTCGCGCTGCAGGCGGGTCAGGGCGATCAGGGCGCCGACGAACAGGCCGAACGGCAGGATCACAGCCAGCAGCTGCGGCACCGCCAGCAGCGTCAACTTGATCATGATCCAGACGCTCTGGCCGCGCTCGACGATGACTTCCAGCTGGTCCAGGCTTTGGCTCAGCACGCCGATTCCCGCCAGGGCGGCGCACGCCGCCACGACGCGCGTCGAGATCTGTCGAAAAAGGTAGCGTTGAATCAGCATCGTAGACGTGGCGCATCCACCCGGTTGCAGGCGGCCCTGTTGAGGCGCATCTAGTAGCACATCCCGGCACGGCGGCGGCAAGCCGACGGCCCTTCCTCATCGCTTACCAAGAAGACCGGGCGGCGCGACCCGGCCGGAGTTCTGTATGAAGATCGAGTTTGTGGCCGCCCCCGGCGCTTGTGAAATCCTGGCCCTGCTGGTCCACGAGGGACGCCAGTTCGCAGGTGCGGGGGCCGAGATCGACGGCAAAACCGGCGGGTCTTTGACGCGCGCCATGAGCAAGAGCCGACTGACGGGCGCCGCGGGCCAGAGTCTGAGCGTCGCCGGAACCGCCGGTGCGGACGCAGACACCATCGTGCTGATCGGCGCGGGCGACGCGGGCGCGCTCGACGACCTCACCGTCGAGGCGGCGGGCGCCAACGCCTATCACGCGGTCAAGCTGTCGGGCGCGGACTGCCTGACCATCGATGCGGCGCACCTGTCGCCGGAACAGGCGGCGCGGATCGCCTTCGCCGTGCGGCTGGCCAGCTACCGCTTCGACCGCTACCGCACGACGGAGAAGCCCGAGAAGAAGCCGTCGATCACCTCGGTTCGCGTGATCGCCTCCGACGTCCGTGCGGCGCAGGTCGCGTTGGAGCCGCTGGCGGCCGTGGCGGAGGCCGTGGAGTTCTCCCGCGATCTGGTGTCGGAGCCCGCAAACATCCTCTACCCCGCCGAGTTCGCGCGTCGCGTGAAGGAGCTGGAGCGCCTGGGTCTCGAGGTCGAGATCCTTGGCGAAGCCGAGATGGAGAAGCTGGGCATGCGCACCCTGCTGGCCGTGGGCCAGGGGAGCCGCCGCGAGAGCCAACTCGCCGTGATCCAATGGAAAGGCGGCAATGAGGGCGAGCAGCCCATCGCCTTTGTCGGCAAGGGCGTCTGCTTCGACACCGGCGGCATCTCCATCAAGCCGTCCGAAGGCATGGAGGACATGAAGTGGGACATGGGCGGCGCTGCCGCCGTGTCCGGCCTGATGCATGCGCTCGCCGGTCGCAACGCCAAGGTGAATGCGGTCGGCGTGCTGGGCCTGGTCGAGAACATGCCCGACGGCAACGCCCAGCGTCCGGGCGACGTGGTGGTGTCCATGTCCGGCCAGACGGTGGAGGTGATCAACACCGACGCCGAAGGCCGCCTCGTGCTGGCCGACGCGCTCTGGTATACGCAGGAGCGCTTCAAGCCCAAGTTCATGATCGACCTGGCGACGCTGACGGGCGCCATGATCGTGGCGCTGGGCCTCGACTATGCGGGCGTCTTCTCGAACTCGGACGAGGTGGCGAACAACGTGCTGGCCGCAGCTCCCAAGGTCGGCGAGAACTTCTGGCGCATGCCGATCCCGTCGATCTACGAAAAGCACATCGACAGCCAGATCGCGGACGTGAAGAACGTCGGCAACGGCCGCGCCGGCGGATCGATCACCGCCGCCCTGTTCCTGCAGCGCTTCACCAATGGCGTGCCGTGGGCGCACCTGGACATCGCGCCGACCGCCTGGACCAACAAGAGCATCAACCCGACCGTGCCGGACGGCGCCGTGGGCTTCGGCGTGCGCACGCTCGATCGCATGGTGGCGGACGCCTACGAAGGCTGATGACGGCGGAGGGCGGCCCCGAGATCTGGTTCTACCACCTGGAGCGGTCCTCGCTCGATCAGGTGCTGCCGGTGCTGCTCGACAAGACGCTTCAACGGGGATGGCGCGCCACCGTGCGCGCCGCCTCGTTCGAGGCGCTGGAGCCGGTGAACGAGCGTCTCTGGACCTTCCGCGACGATAGCTTCCTGCCGCACGGGCGCGCGGACGAGCCCCACGCCGAGCGCCAGCCGGTGCTGCTAAGCGTCGCGGCCGAGAACCTTAACCGTTCTCAGGCGCTGTTTGTCATCGACGACACGGACCTGGATGGCCTGGAGGGTATCGAGCGGTGCTTCATCATCTTCGACGGACGCGACGATCAGGCGCTGGCTGCGGCGCGCGAGCGTTGGCGGCGGCTGAAGGGGCAGGGCGCCGACCTCAGCTACTGGCGCCAGTCCGAGGACGGACGCTGGGAAAAGGCGGCCTGATCGCGGCTCTCGCTGTCCTTGGGGCCTGTTCGACCCCCGTGTCCGACAAGTCCGCGCCCCGTGCAGTCGAAGAAGCGCAGCTCAATCCTCCGATCGGCAGCCGCGTTCCGACAAATCCGACCGCCGACCTGTGCAAGGCCGGCGAAATGCAGTGGCTGGTCGGCCGCACAAAGGCGGAAATCCCGGTGCCGGTCGATGTCGTGAACCGGCGCGTGACCTGCACCACCTGCCCGGTCACCCAGGACTTCTCACCCTATCGCCTCAACGTCTTCTATGACGAAAAGACCGAGGTGATCGAGCAGGTCCGTTGCGGCTGAAGCCCCATGCTGAAGGAGAACGTCCCATGATCCGTCGACTGTCGTCCGCCGCCCTGCTGCTCTGCGCCGCCGCCTGCGCCCCGGTCACCGGGGTTGATCCCGATCGTTCGTCGACGGGCGAGGGACCGTCGCAATGCCGGGCGGACGCTTACCGCAGCTATATCGACCGCAACCGCTCCGAGCTTCCCGCCCAGCCCGCAGGCGCGACATGGCGGGTGACCTGCACCACCTGCCCGGTGACGATGGACTATAATCCGGCGCGCCTGAACATCCTGTTCGACGAGAGCAGCGGCGTCATCCGCGAGGTGAAGTGCGGCTGAGGTCGGCGGGCCGCTAGAGACCGGCGGCCCAATCCGTCGCGCGCACCAGGCTGTCGACGATCCCCGGCTCGGACGAGGCGTGGCCGGCGTCGCCGACGACATCCAGCTTCGCCTCGGGCCAGGCGCGATGCAGCGCCCAGGCGCCCGACATGGGCGTCACCACGTCGAAGCGACCCTGCGCGATCCAGCAGGGGATGTGGCGGATGCGGTCAACCTGCTTCAGCAGCCAGCCGTCTTCCTCGAAGAAGCCGCCGTTGGTGAAGAACCAGTTCTCGATGCGTGCGAAGGCGACGGCGAACTCGGGTTCGGCGAACTTGTCGGGACGGGCGTCGGGCCCTGCGGCGCTGACGGTCTCGCCCTCCCAGCTGGACCAGGCGACGGCGCAGCGTTCCCGCTCCTCGACGTTGTCGCCGATCAGACGCTTGTAGTAGGCGCCCATGAGGTCGCCGCGCTCGACCTCGGGGATGGGCTCCACGAACCGCTCCCAGGCGTCAGGGAAAATCATGGAGGCGCCGTCCTGGTAGAACCAGTGAAGCTCCTTCCTGGTCAGCAGGAAGATTCCGCGCAGCACCAGCGACAGCACGCGGTCGGGGTGGGTGACGGCGTAGGCCAGCGACAGGGTCGAGCCCCAGGAGCCGCCGAACACCACCCATCGATCCACGCCCAGCCGCTCGCGCAGGCGCTCGATGTCTTCGATCAGCGTCCATGTTGTGTTGTTCTCAAGCGATGCATTCGGCCGCGACTGTCCGCACCCACGCTGGTCGAACAGGACGATGCGGTACTTGGCGGGGTCAAAGAAGCGCCGCATTCCGGGGTTGACCGCGCCGCCCGGCCCGCCGTGCAGGACCACCACGGGCAGCCCCTGCGGATTGCCGCATTCCTCATAGTAGATCTGATGAACGCCGTCCGTCTCCATCCAGCCTGACGCGAACGGCTCAATCTCGGCATAGAGGTCGCGGCGCGGGAGGTCGGGCGTCGGAAAAGCCATCTGAGGCAGGATCTTTCAGTGAGGCGAGGGATCGCCGGAACGTCTCTGACGCCATGCCGCATGGGCGAGCAGAAGCCAACCCAGGATCATCAGCACGCCGCCGATCGGCGCCACCGCGCCCATCCATCTGAGGCCAAGCAGGGCGATGGCCGAAAGCGACAGGCTGAACACCAGTCCGCCGGCAAGCGCCAGCGCGCCGGCCCTCAAGGCTCGCCGGTCCCGCCAAAGGCCGCAGGCCACGGCCAGCACGGCGTGAACCAGCAGATAATGGCCTGCCGTGGTCAGCAAGGCGCGCGCATCGGCTTCCACCCCATGCGCGGCGAAGGCGCCCAATCCGACCGCCAAGGCGCCGCAAATCCCCGACGCGATGATCAGCCCGCGAGCGCCGGCCGTCATCCCGCGCCGGCCGAGGGGCGACGGAGCGCCGCATCGCTGCGCCCGGTCATCCCGCGACGTCTCCGACCGCTGCATCCAGCAGCATGAAGGCGCGCCCCTCGTCCGTGGTCAGCTGCGCCTGGACATCGGCCACATCGCCGCCGCGCGCCGTGTCCGCCAGCCGGCCGGCGAAGCCTCGAACATAGCGTTCGGCATCCGAGCGCAGTTCGGGATCGCCAAGCACCCTGCGGGACACGCTGCGCACCGCCGCCGGCGCCACGCGCCGGACGATGTGGCGAGCCGCTGCGGGATCGCTGCGTCCGATCGCACGCGCGGCCTCCTCGATGCGGGAGCGGGGCAGCAGGGCGTTGGGATCGATGCCCATGCGCCGAACCGAGGCGATCATGCGCTCACCCAGTGCGGCGTCCGGCGGCTCGGCAGGCGTCGAGGCGCGCGGCGTCTCCGGCTCGCCGTCCGAAATCAGATCCTGCCAGTCCAAACCGACATCATCGCCGCCGGTGGGCGGAGCGACATAGGGCGGCAGCGGAGGCAGGGGCGTGGGTGCAGACGGCTCCGTCGGCTCCGGCCGGGCAAGGCCCAGCCGCCCACGCAATCCGCCGGCGCGGCGCTCGGCCTGCACAGGCTCGATGTCTGGTGC
>JAEYAO010000018.1 GCA_023456105.1 Pseudomonadota bacterium
TTATGGGGTTAGGCGATAAGACCGCCACCATCCTCCGCCCCGAGCTTGCAGCGTAATCATCCGCGCGGGGCGTCAGCTTTCGTCGAAACGGTAACCTCTACTCACACTCCGGGCGAAGGCCCGGCGCTCCGCCCGCCCTCCGAACCGGATGCGAAACGCAGACCGGGGCCTTCGCGCGTCACCAATCCAGCGCCGCCTCGCCGCGCAGCACCGCCTCGGCCGCCGGCGTGTGCTTGGCCTCGGAGCCTCGCTCATGCATCACCAGCGGCGGCAGGAGCCGCAACGGCGCCTTGCCGGTCTTGATCGCCCGCACCAGCACCCGCTTGGCCGGCTGATCGGCGAACGGATGGATCGGCCGTATCGCGAACGATCCCCCCTTGTCGCCC
Source organism: Pseudomonadota bacterium (assembly GCA_023456105.1). Lineage (GTDB taxonomy): Bacteria > Pseudomonadota > Alphaproteobacteria > Caulobacterales > Caulobacteraceae > Brevundimonas. The sequence goes on from JAEYAO010000018.1 coordinate 387, forward strand.
AGCAGCGCCAGCAGGTCGGCCAGCCGGTCGGCGCGGTGGATGACGACGATCCGTCCGCCCTCGCGCACGGCCTTCAGCAGGAACCGCGTCCAGGCCGCCAGCCCATCATCGGCCATCCAGGCGTCGCGCTTGCCCGGCCCCGGCGCACGCATCGCCCTGGCGTCGTCAAAGAAGGGCGGATTGCTGATCGCCCAGTCGAACGGCGGCAAATCCAGCGCCCGAAACCCCGCCGCCACGTCGCCGACGCGCACCTCGATCCGATCTTCGGCGCCGTTCAGCGCCGCATTCTCCCGCGCCAGATCGACCATCGCCGCATCGCGCTCGAGCCCGACCAGGCCAACCCCCAGACCGCGAGCGGCGATCTGCATCAGCGCGCCGCCCGCGCCGCATCCCGCCTCGATCACCCGCTCACCCGCCGCCGCGCCCACCGCCGCCGCCAGCAGCGCCGCGTCCATCCCGGCGCGGTAACCGGTCGCCGGCTGGCGCAGCCGCACACGCCCGCCCAGCAGCCCGCTTTCCTTCATCTGGGACATAATGGCCATGCTCTCCAACACGCTTGCGGGTCGAAGCGCCTTGACCCTCTCCGGGCCGATCACCATTGTGCGCCGCATCGCGACCGGGCAAGCCCGACGCGGCCGTTTGTCATGGGCGCGCCTCCCGCGCCTCGCGTATCGAAAGAGTTCTCCTTGGACGCTGCCCTCGCCGCCGCGCCCCGATCAAAGGGCGATGTCGACAGCCTCGTGCGGCTGGCCAAGGCTGACATGGCGGCGGTCGACGCCCTGATCCTGGACCGGATGCAGTCGGATGTGCCGGTGATCCCGATGCTGGCCGAGCATCTGATCTCGGCCGGCGGCAAGCGTCTGCGGCCCCTGCTGACGGTGGCGGCGGCGCGGGCGAGCGGCGCGCAAGGGCGGATCGGCGGACCCCTGCGGCTGGCGGCGGCGGTGGAGTTCATCCACACCGCGACCCTGCTGCACGACGACATCGTGGACGCCTCCGAGCTGCGGCGCGGCAAGGTGGCGGCCCACCTGATCTGGGGCGCGCCCACCAGCGTGCTGGTCGGCGACTTCCTGTTCGCCCGCGCCTTCGAGCTGATGGTCGAGACCGATTCGCTGCGCGCCCTGGGCATCCTGGCCGCCGCCTCGCGCGTCATCTCCGAAGGCGAGGTGCTGCAGCTGACGCGCGCGCACGACCTGAACCTGGAGCAGGAAACCTATCTGAAGATCATCTCGGCGAAGACGGCCGAGCTGTTCGCCGCCGCCGCCGAATCCGGCGCGGTGGGCGCCGGCGCCGAGGATGCGGTGATCAAGGCCATGCGCGATTACGGCATGGCGCTGGGGATCGCCTTCCAGCTGGCCGACGACGCGCTGGACTACGGCGCCTCGGCCGAGGCCCTGGGCAAGAACGCCGGCGACGACTTCAACGAGGGCAAGGCGACCCTGCCGCTGATCTTGGCGGTCGCCCGCACCCGGGGCCGCGAGGACGCCTTCTGGGAGCGGACCATCACCAAGGGCGAGCGCACGCCCGACGACTTCCGCCGCGCCCGCGAGATCATCCTGGGCTCGGGCGCGGTGCAGGCGACGCTGGATCTGGCCGGCGAATATGCGGATGCGGCCAAGGCGGCGCTGTCGATCCTGCCGGCCTCCGACTGGCGCGCGGCGCTGGAGGCGCTGGCCGACTTCGCCGTCTCGCGCCCGGCCTGATCGCGCTTGGCCGCCCTGGACGACCAGGTCCGTGAGGCCGATCCCGACCGCTGGCTGTCCAGCCGCTTCGTCGCCGACGAGGCGCTGCGCGCCGACCTGATCGCGCTTTACGCCTTCGAGGCCGAGCTGCTGGCCATCCCGACCCGCGTGACCCAGCCGCTGCTGGCCGAGATGCGCTACACCTGGTGGGCCGAGCAGATGGACGGCGTCTTCTCGGGCGAGCCTCGCCTGGGCCATCCGGTGCTGGAGGCGCTGACCGCCGCCGTCGGCCGCCACGCCCTGGACCGCGCCCCCTTCGACGCCCTGATCGAGGCGCACATCGGCCGCGTCCACAGCGAGCCGCACGACCTCGACGCCTTCTATGTCGGCCCCATGCAGACGGCGGTGCAGGTTCTCGCCGGCCCCGGCCACGCCGACGCGGTGATAGATGCGGGCCGGATGCGCGGTCTGGCCCAGACCGGCCGGGCGGAAGAGGCGAGGGCGCTGCGCCCCGCCGCCAACCGCGCAATGAGGACCCTGCCGGCGCAGGCTTTTCCCGCCGTCGCCCACGCCGCCCTGATCCGGACCGACGCGCCCGAACCGGTCAAGCGGCTGCGTCTGACCTGGGCGGTGCTACGGGGGCGGGTGTGACGCGCCGGTTCGGCTGACCCTCAAACGCCCAGCGCAGTGTCCGCGCCACGCCCCGCGTCTGGGCCCGCAGCAGCGGCTGCCGCAGCACCGGCGAGGGGAAACCGTGCATTCGCCGCGCCCACTCGGGCAACAGGTCGACGCCAGCCTGCATGATCAGCCGCTGCACCGGCTCGGCGGCTTTGGACCGCGCCGGCTGATTCAGCACCAGCTCCGCCACTTCCCGCGTCCGCTCATCGACCAGCAGGGCGGGGCGGCTCGCATGCAGCATCCGCCGCGCCTCGTCCCGGCTGCACGGCATCGGATCGGCGCCCAGCATGGCGCCCACCACCGTCATCTCCTCGAAATACCGGTCCTGATCCGCCAGCGACATGTTCGGCTCGCCATATCTTATCCAGGCGTTGAGGAAGCTCCACGCCTCCGTCACGTGCACCCAGGCCAGCAGCGCCGGATCATTGGCGGCGTAGGACTCTCCGCTCGGCAGCACGCCTGTTACCTGATCGTGGATGCGCCGCACCCGGCCGATCACGCTCTCGGCCTCCTCCCGCCCGCCATAGGTCGTCAGGGCGATGAAGCGCGCCGTGCGCCTCAGCCGCCCATGCATGTCGGCGCGGAAGTTCGAATGGTCCCAGACGCCGGCCAGCACCGCGGGGTGCAGCATCTGCAGCAACAGCCCAGACACGCCGCCCACCATCATGGAGGTCACGTCGCCGTGCACCCGCCACGCCACCGACTCCGGCCCGTACAGACCGTCGGGCCTGCGCACCACAGGGCTCTCGCCCTTGTCCGGATCGTTGAAGATGCGCACCACCCGCTGGGCGATCGCGCGCCTCACCGGATCGGTCAGCGACGATGAGGAGAGAGCGTCCGGATAGGCCATGACGCCTCAACGCGCGAGACGGCCCGGCCGCTCCGTCAGCCGGCGTCGCGCCAGCTCTTGAGGCCGTCCAGAGCCCGAATGCTCATCAGCCGCTTCTTGGCCCGGCCGCGCTCCTTCATCGGGATTTTCCGGCCGTTCTCGTCGACCTTGGGCGCCTCCAGCGGCGGCAAGAGGCCATAGTTGATGTTCATCGGCTGGAACTTGGCGCCTTCCAGATGCCCGCCCGTGATGTGCTCGACCAAGGCCCCGATAGCGGTATACGACGGCGGCGCTTCCAACGAGCGGCCCAGCGCCTGCGCGGCGGCCAGCCTTCCGGCCAGCAGCCCGGTCGCGGCGCTCTCCACATAGCCCTCGACCCCCGTCACCTGTCCGGCGAAGCGCAGGCGCGGATGGCTCTTCAGCCTCAGCTGCCGGTTCAGCAGCCTGGGCGAGTTCAAGAAGGTGTTGCGGTGCAGCCCGCCCAGCCGCGCGAACTGGGCGTTCTGCAGTCCTGGAATCATGCGGAACACGTCCGCCTGCGCGCCGTGCTTCAGCTTGGTCTGGAAGCCGACCATGTTGAACAGAGTGCCCAGCGCATTGTCCTGGCGGAGCTGCACGATGGCGTGCGCCTTGACCGTCGGATTGCGGGGATTGGTCAGGCCGACCGGCTTCATCGGCCCGTGGCGCAGCGTCTCGCGTCCGCGCTCCGCCATCACCTCGATCGGCAGGCAGCCGTCGAAATAGGGGACGTGCTCCCATTCCTTGAACTCGGCCTTTGGGCCATGGAGCAGGGCGTCGATAAAGGCCTCGTACTGCTCCCGGTCCATCGGGCAGTTGACATAGGCGGCGGCGTCTCCGCCCGGCCCCTCCTTGTCATAGCGCGACTGCCGCCAGGCGATGTCGAAGTCGATGCTGTCGGCATGGACGATCGGCGCGATGGCGTCGAAGAAGCTCAAGGACTCCTCGCCCGTCGCATTCAGGATCGCCTGGGCCAGGGCGGGCGAGGTCAGCGGGCCCGTCGCCACCACCACGTTCTCCCAGTCCTCGGGCGGCAGTCCCGCGATCTCCTCGCGCACGATCGTGATCAGCGGATGCGCCTCCAGCCGCTCCGTCACCGCCTGCGAAAAGCCCTCGCGGTCCACGGCTAGGGCGCCGCCCGCCGGCACCTGGTTGGCGTCGGCCGCCGACATGATCACCGAATCCAGCGCCCGCATCTCGGCGTGCAGCAGCCCGACCGCATTGAACTGCCAGTCATCCGAACGGAACGAGTTGGAGCACACCAGCTCCGCCAGGCCGTCCGTCTGGTGGGCGTCGGTGGTGACGCCGTCCCGCCGCATCTCGTGCAGCCGCACCGGCACGCCGGCCGAGGCGATCTGCCAGGCGGCTTCGGAGCCGGCCAGGCCGCCGCCTATGACGTGAACGGGGCGGGTCGAGGAAGCGATATCGGTCATCGCGGCCTTCTAGCGAGCCCGGCCCGCGCCGTCAGCCTTCTTGCGCGGCGACGCTATGGCTTTGAACCGGCGACTGCGGCTATCGTTCTGGCGAGTCCAATGCAGGGGAGCCTGGGCATGAGCCTGTCCGCCACCGAAGCCGCGTTCGAGGGGTTCAGAGTCGTGCGGCGCAAGCCGACGGTCGTGGCCTGGTGGGCGCTGGCCTACCTCGTGCTGTTCGCCGTCGCATTCGCCCTGGCCGGGCCAAGCCTGATCGAGGTGATGACGATCGCCGATACCATGAATGCGGCCAATCCTTCGCCTGCGGACATGCAGAGGCTCGGGGCGGCGTACGCGGGACTGGCGTGGCTGTTGCCGGCGGGCCTTCTGTTCGGCGCCGTGCTGAACACCGCGATCGTGCGCGCCGTGCTCCGCCCGGAGGAGGGGCGCCTGGGTTATCTGCGCCTGGGCGCGGATGAGTTCCGGGTGCTCGGTGCAACGCTGCTGCTGACGCTGGCGGGCGCGGCGATCACGCTGCTGGCGGCGTTCGCCGCGGGTCTGCTGGTCGGGGTGGCCTCGCTTGCAGGACAGGCTGTCGCCTGGCTTGTCGGCTTGCTGGCGGGCGCAGCCGTTCTGGCGCTGGTGGTCTTTCTGGCGATCCGGTTCAGCCTGGTGGTTCCGGCGACGTTCACCGAAAAGCGCATGGCCTTCAAGGAGTCGTGGCGGGCGACCAAGGGCGTGTTCTGGCCGCTGCTCGGGATGGCGGTGATCGCCGTCATCATGAGCATAGTGGTGGGGCTGCTTGGCGGCATCGTCGCCCTGCCGCTGACGCTGGCGACGGGCGGGATGCAGACGCTCACGTCGATGGAAGGCGCGTCTTTCGGTGAGATGCTCTCGACTGCAGGGCCCGCCATCGCGACGTGGATCGTGGTCAACAGCATCCTGTCCACGCTGCAGATGGTCGCCATCTATGCGCCCTTCGCTGCGGCGTGGCGCGATATGCGATCCGCCTAGCGAAGGGTCAGGGCGGCTCATCAGGCGTCGGGTCAGGTGGTCGCCTCCACCTGACCGTCAGGCCGCGGCCGTCTTCCTGGCTCGGGTGCGCGGCGACTTCACTGGGGCGGCGGCCGAAAGCTCGGACACGCGGGCCACGCGCCGCTGCTCGTGCCGGCCCAGCACCTCCTTGAGGTAGCGGCCGGTCCAGCTGGCGGGGTTGTCGGCGACCTGCTCGGGCGTGCCGACCGCGACGATCTCGCCGCCGCCGTCGCCGCCTTCCGGTCCGAAGTCCAGCAGGTGGTCGGCGACCTTGATGACATCGAGGTTGTGCTCGATCACCACGATGGTGTTGCCGGCCTCGACCAACTCCTGCAGCACCTCCAGCAGCTTGCGCGTGTCCTCGAAGTGCAGGCCGGTGGTGGGTTCGTCCAGGATGTAGAGGGTGCGCCCGGTTGCGCGCTTCGACAGCTCCTTGGACAGCTTGACCCGCTGCGCCTCGCCGCCCGACAGCGTCGTCGCCGGCTGGCCGACCTTGACGTAGCCCAGGCCCACGCGCTCCAGCGTCAGCATCTTGTCGCGGATCGGCGGCACGGCCTTGAAGAAGTTGGCCGCCTCCTCGACCGTCATGTCCAGCACGTCCGAGATCGACTTGCCCTTGAACACGATCTCCAGCGTCTCGCGGTTGTAGCGCTTGCCCTTGCAGACGTCGCAGGTGACGTAGACGTCCGGCAGGAAGTGCATCTCGATCTTGATGACGCCGTCGCCCTGGCACGCCTCGCAGCGCCCGCCCTTGACGTTGAAGGAGAAGCGGCCGGGGCCATAGCCGCGCGCCTTGGACTCCGGCAGGCCGGCGAACCAGTCGCGGATCGGCCCGAAGGCGCCCGTATAGGTCGCCGGGTTCGAGCGCGGCGTGCGCCCGATCGGCGACTGGTCGATGTCGATGACCTTGTCGAAATGCTCCAGGCCCTCGATCCGGTCGAACGGCGCGGGCGCTTCGGACGCATTGTTCAGGCGACGGGCGGCCGCCTTGTAGAGCGTCTCGATTGTGAAAGTCGACTTGCCGCCGCCGGACACGCCGGTCACGCAGGTGAAGACGCCGACCGGGACCTCGCCGGTGACGCTCTTCAGATTGTTGCCGGTCGCGCCTGAGATCTTCAGCATCTTCTTGCGGTTGATCGGGCGGCGGCCGTCCTGGGGCAGGGCGATCTCCCGCGCGCCGGTCAGGTACTGCCCCGTCAGGCTGTCCGGATTGGCCATGACCTGATCGGGCGTGCCCTGGGCCCGGATCTCGCCGCCGTGGACGCCGGCGGCCGGGCCCATGTCGATGACGTAGTCGGCGGTCAGGATCGCCTCCTCGTCATGTTCGACCACCAGCACCGAGTTGCCGAGGTCGCGCAGGCCTTTCAGGCTTTCCAGCAGGCGGGTGTTGTCGCGCTGGTGCAGGCCGATCGAGGGCTCGTCCAGCACATACAGCACCCCGGTCAGCCCTGAGCCGATCTGCGACGCCAACCGGATGCGCTGGCTTTCGCCCCCTGACAGGGTGCCGGACGACCGGGACAGATTCAAATAGTCCAGCCCGACGTTGTTCAGGAACCGCAGGCGGTCGGTGATTTCCTTCAGGATGCGGCGGGCGATGTCGCGCTGCTTGTCCGTCAGCTGCTCCTCGACCGTCGAGAACCACAGATAGGCCTTGGAGATCGACAGGTTGGAGATGTCGGCGATGTCTTCTCCGGCCACCTTGACCGCCAGCGCCTCGGGCTTCAGCCGCTTGCCGTGACAGGCCTCGCACGGCGTCTCGGACTGATAGCGGCCCAGCTCCTCGCGCACCCAGGCGCTGTCGGTCTCGCGCCAGCGTCGCTCCAAGTTGGGCAAAACGCCCTCGAACGGCTTGGAGACCTCATACTTCCGCGCATTGTCGTCATAGGAGAACGTGACCTTCTCCGACTTGGTGCCGTGCAGGATCACGCTGCGCGCCTGTTCCGGCAGGTCGCGCCAGGGCTTGTCCATCGAGAAGCCGTAGTGGCGGCTCAGCGCCTGCAGCGTCTGGGTGTAAAGTGGCGACGGACCCTTGGCCCAGGGCGACACCGCGCCCTTGTGCAGGGTCTTGTCGCGGTCGGGGATCACCAGGTCGGCGTCGAACGCCAGCTTGACCCCCAGCCCGTCGCAAACCGGGCAGGCCCCGAAGGGATTGTTGAACGAGAACAGCCGCGGCTCGATCTCGCTGATGGTGAAGCCGGACACCGGGCAGGCGAACTTCTCGGAGAAGACGATGCGGCGCGGCTCTTCGCCTTCTGCGGCGCTCGCCCATTCGGCGGTGGCGATTCCGTCCGCCAGGCCCAGCGCGGTCTGCAGGCTGTCGGCGTAGCGGCCCTCGAGACCCGCCTTGGTGACGATGCGGTCCACCACGATGTCGACGTCGTGCTTGAACTTCTTGTCAAGCGTAGGCGCATCCTCGATCGCATAGAACTCGCCGTCGATCTTGACCCGCTGGAAGCCGGCGCGTTGCCACTCGGCCAGTTCCTTGCGGTACTCGCCCTTGCGGCCCCGCACCACGGGCGCCAGCAGCAGAATGCGCTCGCCGTCCGGCAAGGCCGTCAGCTTGTCCACCATCTGGCTGATCGTCTGGCTCTCGATCGGCAGTCCGGTGACCGGCGAGTAGGGCACGCCCACGCGCGCCCAGAGCAGGCGCATGTAGTCGTGGATCTCCGTGACCGTGCCGACGGTGGAGCGCGGGTTCTTGGAGGTCGTCTTCTGCTCGATGGAAATGGCCGGCGACAGGCCCTCGATCAAGTCCACGTCCGGCTTGCCCATCAGCTCCAGGAACTGGCGCGCATAGGCCGACAGGCTTTCAACGTAGCGCCGCTGGCCTTCGGCGTAGATGGTGTCGAACGCCAGCGACGACTTGCCCGAGCCGGACAGGCCCGTCATCACCACCAGCTGCTCGCGCGGGATGTCGACGTCCACGCCCTTGAGGTTGTGCTCGCGGGCGCCGCGAACGCGGATGAAGTTGTGCTTTTCGGTCATGCCTGTCGGGAACGCGGAGGAGGCCCCGGCGGCTCCGGAGCGACAGCGGTATATGGGGACTGATCCGCCGCATTCAGCAAGAACAATGTGCGAACATTGCGGCGCGCGTCAACGCTGCGCCTGGCGTCTCGTCAGCCAGCCGGGTCACATCGCGGGCGGAAGCCGGCCCTTGCGTCGGGAACTTGCGACGCCCATCCTCTGTTCTCGACCAACACGGCTTGGAGGATCGAGCATCATGATCAGCGCAATGGCGGCCGGTTTGGCTCTCTCCGCCCTGCTCCTCGCCGCACGAGGGGTTCAGCCGAAGCGCGCGCCGGTCCGCGCCCGGGCGCATCGTCGTCCGCGCGGCTGACCGGTCAGCCCCACGCCTCCACGGTGCCCCGCCGGCGGATGGAGCCGGGAGATGACAGGGTCGTGCGGGGCTCGGCCTCGGCCCGGCCGAACAACCATCCCTGACCCATGTTGACGCCGACCGCCTTCAGCTCGGTTGCGACTCCCTCCGTTTCGATCATCTCGGCGATCGTACTGAGCTTCATCGAGCCGCACAGCTCGACCAGCGAGCGGATCAGCGTGCGCGCGCGATCGTCCTTTTGGATGTCGCGGACCAGCGAGCCGTCGATCTTGACCGCGTCGACCGACAGCCGGCGCAGGTAGTCGAAGGTGGCCGAGCCGGCGCCGAAATCGTCGATGCAGACGCGGACGCCCGCTTCCCTCAGCACGGCCAGTCGCCGGTTGGCGGCCTCGATGTCGGCCAGGGCGGCGGTCTCGGTCACCTCGATCATCAGGCGGCGGCGATCTTCGGGAAAGCCATGGGTCATCCGCAGCAGCGAGGCCACATAGGCGTCGTTCGCCAGCGAGGCCGCCGAGACGTTGACCGCGATCTTCAGCAGGCCGGCTCCCGGCTGACGCAGGCGCTGCACGACCTTTTCAGCGACCACCAGGTCGAACTGCTCGATCAGGGCCAGTTCCTCGGCCATGCGGATGGCGTTGGCCGGCCCCACGTCGCTGTTGAAGCGGGCGAGGGCCTCGAAGTGGTGAACGGCGCGCGAGCCTAGATCGACGATGGGTTGGTAGTGGACCGCGAAGTCCCGCTGCTTGACCACGGTCCGGAAGGTCTCGGCGTTCCTCAGCGTGCGTTTCAGCGACTCGGAAAAGGCCAGTTCAGGGTTGGCGAGCCCGCCTTCCTTCAGGCAGCCCTCGATCGCGAAACGCATCGCCCGTAGCGCGCAAAGAGGCTCGGCGCCCACGGGAATGGCGGCGTCCGTCGCGGCGGTGTCCAGGACCACGCCTTCGGCCTTGCCGGCCTCGCGCACCTCGGCGGCCAGATCGCGTGTGTCGCCGGACGATCGGATCAGGGCGAAGCGTTCGTGGGTCAGCTGCGCTGCGGCCGAACCGTCGATCGACCCGGACTGCAAGGTGGCCTGAATTCGACGTGCGATCCGTTCGGCGGCGCCGGCGTCGGCGGCCGCGAGGCCGTGAACGTCCAGAAACACCAGCGACACGGGCGTGTCGCCATGCTCTCGACCGTTCACCAGCATGCGGCCGGCGGACGCCAGGAAGCCTTCAGCGTCCAACATGGGCGGCGCCTCAAGATCGGCGGCGGCGAAGGCCGGACCTTCATAGCTGATGGACAGCGACACGGCCGGCGCCAGCTGCGGCAGCATGAAAGCGCGCACCGTTGCGCGCCGAACCCGCTGTTCCGAGCAGTTGACCAGAACTTCGACCGGCTTGGATCGCAGGCCGGGCGTCAGGCCCGCGATCAGGCGATAGTAGGCGGCCGGGTCATGAAGCAGTTCGGCGAAGGGGCGGTTCTGCCACACGGCGGCCGCGTCCTGACGGGCCATCGGCCCGGCGCCCATCGCGAAGCGGACCACGCCGTCCTTGTCGACCTCCGCGAGGCCGTCAGACGACGCGAAAGCCAGACCCAGAAGGCGGACGGTGAGGTTCATGAGGCTCACCTTGCCCGGTTATCCTTAAGAAACAGCGACGCTTGCGTGGTTAACGCATATCCGAGGCGGGCGCGTCGGCTATGCCGTGCGGTTCAGAGCGAAGGCGCGTCCGTCACCAGCGTTGGCTTGGCCGCCGGCCCCGTAAGCCGAGGCGGGAGTACGCGCCGCCGCCACTTCCTGCGCGATCGCCTGCATCAGGCCTTCCGAAATCCTGCGCGCCGCATCGACCGCGCGACTGTGCCGAGCCAGCACGGTCTCGAACGCCTCCGTCGCCTTCAGCAGGGCAGCCTTGTCGGCGGCGGGCGCGGAGGCGATCAACGCCGGATTCGCCTTCACATGGGCGCTGTCGCGCCGATAAAGGTTGGCCAGCTCCTGCGTCTTCGGCAGGCTGGCGGCGGCGTCCTGCGGGCGCTGGGCTTCGAAGGCGCGAGTTTCTTCGGCGAGGCGCGCGGTCAGAGCTTTCGTGAGGTCGACCAGCTGGCGAATGCGTTGGGCGGCGAGTTCGATGTCGGACGTCATGCACGCTGCTCCTGCATCTTCAGCATCTCGGCCATGACCGTGTCGGCCAGGCCGACTCCGCCGGCGGCCACGGTCTTCTTCGCCATCTCGTCCAGCATGAAGCCGCGCCACGTCGCCTCCGCCTGACCCCCACCGAAAGGGCCGTCGGTCTTCAGCCCCTCGAACATCGGCTTCAGCATCTGGGCGAGGAAGCTCGCTTCGAACGCCTCGGCGGTCTCGCGCACCTTGGCGGCGGCGCCGGACGGCTGCGGGGGCGCCGTGCGGAGCCATTCGGCGGACATCGACAGGTCGCTCATTCTCACATCACCTCGATGTCGGCCTGAAGGGCGCCGGCGGCCTTGATGGCCTGCAGGATGGAGATCATGTCGCGCGGGCTGACGCCCAGGGCGTTCAGGCCGTTGACGACCGTGGAGAGGCTCTCGCCGCCCCGCACGATTCGCATCTCGCGTCCGAGCTCTTCCTCCACCGCGACCTGCGTATCGGGAACGACGGCGGTCTGGCCCTGGCTGAAGGGGGCGGGCTGGATCACCTGCGGGGTTTCCTGGACCGAGACGGTCAGGTTGCCTTGGGCGATCGCCACAGTGGACACCCGCACCGCCTCTCCCATGACGATGACGCCGTTGACTTCGTCGATCACCACCTTGGCCGGCGTGTCGACCCGCACCGGCAGGTTCTCGACCCGCGAGATGAAGCCCGCCAGGCCCATGTCGCCGGGCGCCCGCAGGGCCACGACCGTGCCGTTCTCGGCCAAGGCTGTGTTCGGATAGGCGGCGTTGATGGCGGCCGCGACGCGCTGGGCGGTGGTGAAGTCGGGATTGCGCAGGTTCAGCCGAACCTCGTTCATGTTGGCGAGCTCAAAGCCCGTCTCCCGCTCGACCACGCCGCCCGAGGCGATGCGGCCGGCCGTGGGCACGCCCCGGGTGATGGACGAGCCGGAGGCGCCGAAGGCGGACACCGCCCCCGTCTGCACCGAGCCCTGCGCCACCGCGTAGATCTGGCCGTCGGCGCCCTGCAGTCCCGTGACCAGCAGGGTGCCGCCCAGGAGGCTCTTGGCGTCGCCCATGGTCGAGACCGACACATCCAGGCGCGATCCCGGCGTGGCGAAGGCCGGCAGCTCGGCGGTGACCATGACCGCCGCCAGGTTCTTGGTATTGGCGTTGGCGTCGCGGATGTTGACGCCCAGCCGCTCCATCATCCCTTCCAGCGATTGGCGCGTGAAGGGAGAGTTGCGCAAGGAGTCGCCCGTGCCGTTCAGGCCGACGACCAGGCCGTAGCCGACCAGCTGGTTGGTGCGCACGCCCTCGACGGCGGCGATGTCCTTGATGCGCGACTGCGCCTGCACCGCCTGGCCCGCCCCGAGCAGAGCAAGGCCCGCAGCGGAGGCGACGATCAGTCTGGCCAGCAATTTCTGCATGGGTCGGCTCCGTCGAAACTAGCGGCGGGGCTCTTGCGAGGATCGTGCCGTGGGGAAAAGCTAAACGGGTTCAAGGCGGAGGCCGTTTCGGCCAGCGATCAGGCGGCAAGTTTTGCCGGTCCATTAACCAAAAGGTGACGGGTGCGCGGCTTAGTCGCTCCATGGTCGGGAGCATGCCGCGATGAAGATCACAGGATCGACCGGACCCCGTAGCGCCCACGGCCCGGCGGCGGCGCGCCCGCATGCCGGCGGTTTCAGCGTCGCCGGCTCCGGCGGGGCGTCTCAGGCGACATCGACTGCTGCGGCGTCCGCCACCTCGGCTGCGACAAACGTGGCCGATGTGTCGGCGCTGATGGCGCTTCAGGGCGTCGAAACGGTCACGGAGCGACGGCGGCGCGCGATCCGGCGGGGCGGGGGGCTGCTGGACAGGCTGGACGAGCTGAAGCTCGCGCTGCTCTCAGGCGACGAAGGCCAGGGGACACTGGAGCGGCTGGCGCGTGGGTTGAGAGAGGACCGGCCGGAAGAGCGCGAGGCGGGTCTCAGCGAACTCCTGGATCAGATCGATCTGCGCGCGTCGGTCGAGCTGGCGAAGGCCGAGATGCGGCGGGCCGCCGCCTGAGCGCCAAAGTGACGCTTTTTCAAGCAACAACCCTTTCGAGTGAGGGCGAAATGTCACGCAGGCGGACGCCTCTTTCCTGATCGTCGATCACGGAAACGCGAAGTCGTTGCCGAGCCTCGCGCACGCTCCTATACGGCGCTTACGCCATGGGGGGCGTGCATTGAGAGCGTGAGTGCGATGAACGCATTGGCGTCCAGGATTACGGCGGAGCCGGCCGCATACAGGCCGTCCGACGACGAACCGTTCATGAGCGAGCGGCAGTTGGCCTACTTCAAGGGGAAGCTGCTGGCGTGGAAGGACGAGATCCTTCGCGAAAGCCGGGGCACCGTCATCAATCTGAAGGCCGAGACCGAGAACCACCCGGACCTGGTGGATCGCGCCTCGTCCGAGAGCGATCGGGCGCTCGAGCTGCGGACCCGCGACCGCCAGCGCAAGCTGATCTCCAAGATCGACGACGCGCTGCGCCGGATCGAGGACGGCTCCTACGGCTACTGCGAGGATACGGGCGAGCCGATCAGCCTGGGGCGTCTCGAGGCGCGGCCAACGGCGACCCTCTCGGTCGAGGCGCAGGAACGGCACGAACGCCGCGAACGCGTGCACCGCGACGACTGATCAAGTCTTCAGCGCCGGCTCTATATCGGTCCGGGCGAAGTCGTCGCCCACGAAGAGCAGGGGCGCGCCTTGTTCGCGCGCGAGCGCATAGGCGAAGCAGTCGCCGAGATTCAGCTTGGCGGGGGTACGCTTGCCGTATTGCCGTTCCGCATCGCTCGCGAGGCGAGCGGTCGTTGCGGAAGCCGGCGCAATGCGGATGCCCAACTCCGCAATCAGCCGGTCCAGCCGGGCCACGCCATCCTCGCCATGCAACTGCCGCGCCCTGATAGCGGTCTCCCAGTATCCAACGAGCGACATTTCGCAGTCGCCAGCCAGCATCCGCCTCACGAAAGGGGATTTTTCCGGCTCGTCCAGAAGAATGGCGACCAAGGCGGAGGCATCTACCGCCACGGTCATTTGGGGAGTCCGTCCTCATCATAGATGTCGTCGTCGGTGAGCAGAGGGCCCAGAACCGGCAGGGCGTTGAACTCTCTCACGATCTCGTTCACGGCGGCGATCTTCCTCTCGATTTCGGCCCGCCGCGCCTCGTCCGGCCGGGCTTCGCGTTCGCGCGCCATCTGATCGACGAGCTCGGTAATGGACAATCCCTCGCGCAGGGCCATGTTGCGAAGCCGCTCGGCGACATCCGGCTTTCTGATCTGGACGGGAGCGTTCATGATGTCTGCCAGCCTATCATGATCCTCTGTGCGGCCAACCGCGCGCCTTGACTCCGGCTGGCGGGGGCGCGACCTAGCCGCCTCGCTTTCGAGGTCTCTCTCCCATGTCCGTCAAGGTCCGTTTCGCCCCGTCGCCGACGGGTAGGCTGCACGTCGGCAATGTCCGCACGGCGTTGGTCAACTGGCTGTTCGCCAAGGGGCAGGGCGGGCAGTTCGTGCTGCGGATCGACGACACCGATCTGGCGCGCTCGACGCCCGAGTTCGAGCAGGGGATCGAGGACGACCTGTGCTGGCTGGGCCTCGTCTGGGACGAGCGGCACAATCAGTCCAGGCGCTTTGACCGCTACGAGGCCGCCGCCGAAGCGCTGAAGGCGGCCGGACGCCTCTACCCGGCCTATGAGACAGCGGAGGAACTGGATCGCCGCCGCAAGGTGCAGCTGTCGCGCGGCCTGCCGCCCATCTATGACCGCGCCGCAGTGGAACTGACGGCCGAGCAGAAGGCCGCCTATGAGGCCGAAGGCCGGCGCCCGCACTGGCGTTTCAAGCTGGATGGCCGTCGCGTCGCCTGGGAGGACCTGTCGCGCGGCCATGCCGAGGTGGACACCGCCTCCATGTCCGATCCCGTGCTGATCCGCGAGGACGGCCTGTTTCTCTACACCCTGCCGTCGGTGGTCGACGATCTGGACATGGCGATCACCCATGTGATCCGCGGCGAGGACCACGTCACCAACACGGGGGCCCAGATCGAGATTTTCGAGGCCCTGATCGCCGCCGGCTGGGGCGGGACGCTGCCGGGCTTCGCCCACATGCCGCTGCTGGTGGGCGCCGACGGTCAGACCCTGTCCAAGCGGCTGGGCTCCCTGTCCATCAGCGACATGCGCGACCAGGGCTACGAGCCCATAGCCATCACCAGCCATCTGGGCCGCATCGGGACCTCGGACCCGCTGGAGATCGCGCCGTCGGTCGAGGCGCTGGGACAGACCTTCGCCTTCTCCAAGATGGGGCGGTCGCCCGCCCGCTACGACACCGCCGATCTGGATCGTCTGAACGCCCAGGCGCTGCACGCCCTGTCCTATGAACAGGCGCAACCGCGCCTGGCCGCTGCGGGCGCAGATCTTGGGGAGGCGTTCTGGGACGCCGTGCGGCCAAACCTCGCCAAGATGGACGACGTCGCCGAGATGGCCCGGATCGTGCGCGGGCCAGTCGCACCCGTCATCGAGGACGCCGACTTCATCGCCACGGCCCTGCGGCTGCTGCCCGACACCGTCGACCAGAACGTCTGGTCCACCTGGACGGCCGCGATCAAGGCGGAGACCGGCGCCAAGGGCAAGGCGCTGTTCATGCCGCTGCGCCTCGCCCTGACCGGACAGCCTCACGGCCCGGACATGGCGGCGATGGCGCCGCTGATCGGTCGCGAGACCATGGCGCGGCGGCTTCAGGGCGAAGCCGCCTGACGCCTCAGCGCGGGTCGTAGGTGGTCAGATCGGCCTCGGCGCTCGCCTGATCGATCGCCTCCTGGACGGTGTCGGCGACCGTCCAGGCGTCCAGAAACGCGGCCGGAGTCAGGCCCTGCGCCACGCTGTGGCGGATCAGGTCGAAGAAGCCGTTCCAGAAGCCGCCGAGGTTCAGGAACACCACCGGCTTGTGGTGCAGGTCCAGCCGCTTCCACGACAGCAACTCGACCACCTCCTCCAGCGTGCCGACGCCCCCGGGCGCCACGATAAAGGCGTCCGACTGGTCGTACATCAGCTGCTTGCGTTCGTGCATGGAGGTGACGACCACCGTCTCCACCTCGTCGAACAGCCGCTCGCGGCTGCGCAGAAAGGCGGGCATGATCCCGAGAACGCGCCCGCCGGCCTCATGCGCCGCGCGCGCCGCAGCCCCCATCAGCCCCACGCCGCCCCCGCCATAGACCAGCCGCCAGCCCTGTTCGGCCGACGCCCGGCCCACCAACGCCGCCGCCTGGACAAAGGCGGGGTCGTTTCCGTCGGACGCGCCGCAGAACAGGCAGACGGAACGGCCCTCAAAAGGCGCGATGGTGACGGGGGGCAGGGTCATGGGGCCTCGAGGTCGGTGATGCGGCGCTAAATCGTTGGTCAAGTCGCAGGGCGCCAGCTAACCAGAAGCCGCGCCGTCGGCGCCTCGCCGGGCGCACAGCCATATATCGATGAAGGACAGGATGAAACGGCGGATTGCTGTCTCCCTTGCGGTTCTCGCGGCGGCGCTTGCGGGGTGTTCCCCCGCCCCACAGGAGATCAAGGGCAAGGCGCAGGACGCACCCGCCGGCTGGTCTCAGCCGCCGCGCATCCAATCGGTCGAGGCGACTTCGTCGGGCCTGTTGATCCGAGGACAGGCCGGAGCCGAAGCCCGGGTGGTTCTGCGCGACGCCGTCGGCAATGCCCAGGCGGTGTCGGCGGACGCCGGCGGGCGATTCGAACTGACGACGCCGACGCCTGCGGCCGCGGCGCTGTTCAGCCTGGCCGTGCAGACCGGGGAGGAGACGGCGGCGGCGCCCGAGCGCCTTCTGGTCCTGGACGGCGGTCGCGGCCCCATCGCCGTTCTGTTGGCGGGCGAGGCCAGCATCCGCCTGGATCGCTCCGGACCCCTGGGAGCCGTCGATACGGATGGCGCGGTCATGATCCTGTCGGGGCCGCTTTCGGACGGACGCGCACCCTCGCTGTCGCTTGACGGCGAGGCGCTGCCCGATCCGGGCCGAGCAGGCCCCATCTGGCGGATCGACGCGCCGAGGGGGTCCGGGCCGCGCCGGATCACGGTCGGGAATCAGTCCTACGGCTATCCGGGCGATGCGAACGCGACCGAACCGTTCAGGGTCGAGAGGGCCGGCGACGGCTGGCGCGTGGGCTGGAGCGCGCCGCATGGCGGTCGTCAGACGACCTGGCTTCCAGATTCCCTGCGTTAACCGTCCGCTAACCAAGCGTCTTCATGGATGGATCGTCTTCGGTTCGAGGACACCCACCATCACCGAACTGATCAAGGCCCGGCGTCCCGCGTCGGGCTCTTCTTTTGCGCGGCGTCGCCTCCCGAAGTGGTGAAGGCCGCGAGCGCCCCCTATACCGCTCGGCATGTCGTCTGAGCCGATCCCGCCACGCGGCCCTATCCGCATCGCCGCCCTTTATCGCTTCGCCCGGGTTGAAGACTGCGAGGCCCTGCGCGCGCGCCTGTTTCAGGCGTGCGACGAGGGGGGTGTTCGAGGCACGCTGCTGGTCGCACGCGAGGGCCTGAACGGCACGATTGCGGGTGCGCCTGAAGCCGTCTTGAGCCTGATCGCGCTGATCCGCGCCTTGCCGGGCTTTGACGATCTTGAAGTGAAGTTCGCCTGGGCGGACGAGCCGCCGTTTCATCGGCTCAAGGTCAAGATCAAGCCCGAGATCGTCACCATGGGACAGCCGGACCTTGATCCCGCACAAAACGCGGGGACCTATGTCGCGCCCGAGGACTGGAACGCCCTGATCGCGGACCCGGACACCCTCGTGATCGACACGCGCAACGACTACGAAGGCGCGGTGGGCGCCTTCCGGGGCGCGGTGCAGCCGAACACGCGCGGCTTTCGCGACTTTCCCGACTGGTGGCGCAACGAGGGCAGGGCGCTGATGGATCGACGCGGTCCGGTCAAGGTCGCCATGTACTGCACCGGCGGCATCCGCTGCGAGAAGTCCACCGCCTTTCTGAAGGCGGAAGGCGTCACCGACGTCCATCACCTGCATGGCGGCGTGCTGCGATACCTCGAGACGGTTCCGCAGGCGGACAGCCTGTGGGAAGGCGAATGCTTTGTTTTCGACGAGCGGGTCGCGGTCGGTCACAACCTGACTCCGGGAACCCACACGCTGTGCCGCGGCTGCCGCATGCCCGTCAGCGAGGCGGGGCGCGCATCGCCCAACTACTTGGAGGGCGTCTGCTGTGATCGTTGTCATGGAACCCGCGACGAGGATCGGCGCGCCGGCTATGCCGAGCGACAGCGGCAGATGGAGTTGGCGCGCAAGCGCGGCCGGCCCCACATCGGGTCGCCGCCGTCGGCCAAGACCAAGGTCCAGCCCAGCTAGACCGCGCTGCGTCAGCCGGCGGGGCGCGTCGGCTGGATCACCTGGGCCGCGAACCGGTCCATTTCTTCTTCCTGTGGCGACATCTGCAGCAGGACGAGATCGAGGCCGACGGCTTCGAACGCCTCGATGCGCGCGCGCACCGTCTCCGGCGTCCCGACGAAGCCGGGGCGCAGGCCGCGGTTGGAGACGGAATACTCCCGGATCTTCAGCTCGCGCTCCAGTTCGGTACCGGCCAGCCATTGGTCGAAGTTGGCGAAGCCCGACGGCGGCTTGCCCTCAGCCAGCCCCGGAATGGTGGTGATCCGTTCCAACTCGCGCTCTGCCTCTGCCTGGCTGTCGCGCACGATGGCGAAGCCGGCCATGCCGAACTTCATCGGCGGCAGGCCGAACGCCTCGCGCCGCGCCTTCATGTCGGTGATCTTGGGCGCGATGTGCTCGGGCTCGTCGCCATGCATGACATAGGCGTCGCAGTGGCGGGCGATCATGGTCTTGGCCGCCTCCGACTCTCCGCCGGCGTAGATCACCGGGCGCGGGCGAACCGGGGTGGACACGGGCTTCGGCTCCACGATGGCGTCCGCCAGCGTATAGTAGCGCCCCTGGAAGTCGGTGCGCGACCGGCTCCACAGGCTGTTCAGCACCTGCAGCCATTCGGTGGTGCGCGCGTAGCGGTCGTCGTGCTGGTCGAACTGCAGGCCATAGCTTTCGGCCTCCTTGCCCCACCAGGAGGAGACAACGTTCAGCGCCAGACGCCCGCCGCTGATGCGGTCGATGTTGGCGGCCTGTTTGGCGAACAGGGCCGGCTGGTGGAAGTTCGGCCGAACCGCCGTCATCAGCTCGATGCGCGAGGTGACCGCCACCAACGCCGCGGCCGACGACCAGGCGTCCAGCGCCGGCGCTTCGATCCCCTTGATGTCGTTGAGGTTCAGCTCGGCGATCAGCGTCAGGTCCCAGCCCGTCTCCTCCGAGCGCCGGACCAGCCGCGACAGGTTCTCCCAGCTCGCCTCCCGCTCGTCGGCGACATTGCGCAGCCAGCCGCCGAAAACGGGCGCCCAGTAACCGTACCTCATGCCGCCGCCTTTCTCTCGGAAACCAGTTGCAGCAGCCAATCGACCACATCGTCGTGCGGGTCGAAGCCCAGCACCTCCATCGGCTTGGCCACGAAGTTGGACAGGGCGTTGATGTCGAAGAAGCGGCGGGTTCCATCGCGGTCGTCGATCAGACACTCGACCGAGCCGATCTCCATCTTCGCCTCTCGTGCGATCGCCAGGACGGCGCGCGCCAGATCGACGTCCGGCTCGATCCGCGTCATGGTCAAGGCCGCCGCGCCGGGCCGCACAAGACAGGCGTCCGCCGGGCACAGGTCGAAGGTGTCGCCGGGGCTCTCCACCTCCATGGCGTAGAGGATGCGGCCGTTCATGACCTCGACACGCGTGATCCTGTCGCCGCGCCGGGGGGTGTATTCCTGGATCAGGGACACGCCGTTGACGCCGACCGGCGTTGAGCCGGCGCGCGCAGCCTCGGCCAACTCTTCCGAGGTGTCGTAGCGGACGATGCCCGCGCCGGAACCGCCGATATCGGCCTTGACCAGCACGGGATAGCGCAGGCCTTCCGCCGCCCGGACGAGATCGGCGCGGCGGTGCACCACGCGCGTCGCGGGAATGGCCAGGCCCAGGCTGCTGATCAGCGACAACTGCCGGGCCTTCGAGGTGTCGACCGGCAGGGCGGAGGCGTTGACGACGCGTCCGCCCTGAGCCTCCCAGTGCGCGAACAGGCTCTGGGCGTAGAAGATCGGATGTTCCGGCTCACGCAGAAAGGACGACATGGCTACGCGGCTTAGCGTCACCGGCGCCGGCGGCGGGGATCCGGCGGGGTCGAAGCTGTGGCCGGCGAGCGGCGTCCGAGCAAAGTCGACGCCGCGCCGCGCCAGGGCGGCGAACAGCGGCTCGAACCACTGCGGGTGTTCATAGACGACGGCGAGATCGGGCGAGGCGGCGGTCATGCACGCTAGATGCGTTCCATTGTGATGGAACGCAACATCGACGCCGTCGATTCTTTCGGGCCGTTCCGGATCGTCCGTGCGAACGACGCCGATCCCGAATCGTCACGCGTCCGCAACGAACCGCCTCGGGTCGCATTTCAACAGCATGGCGCCAACCGACCCCAACTCAGGCGATCCCAAGGATAGAGCCAGCAAGGGCTCCGCCCGCATCATGATCGGCCTGTTCGCCATCATCATCGTGATGATGATCGTCATCGCCGTCGTTGCGGGCGTGATCCGCTAGGAGACGGACAAAGCTTCAGCCGATGCGGCGCTTGAAGCCGCCCCGGACGTGTGCGGTCCATCGCCGGCACAGGTGAAGCGAGACGGCGTCTATCCACTTGCTCATGATCGGCAAGCGCGAAGCTGAGGCCAAGGTTCCAGTATCCGAAAAGGATTCACAGCCCCCTTGCGCCGCGGACGCGCAAGCCTTCCGCAAGGTGATCTATACAGACAGGCGTGGGGTGATACGCCTTTGGCTATGAGTGGCTCCGACGCATCCCTGATCCTGTCTCGGCGTGACCTGCATTTCCTGCTCTATGAATGGCTGGACGTGGAGCGGTTGACGACGCGCGATCGCTTCGCCGACCACGACCGCGCCGCCTTCGACGGCGTGCTGGACACCTGTGCGCGCATCGCGGCTGAACATTTCGCGCCAGTCAACCGCAAGGCTGATCTGAACGAGCCGATCTTTGACGGCGAGCGCGTCCGGTTGATCCCGGAGGTCGCCCAGGCGATGGCCGCGTTTCGCGATGCGGGACTGTTCTCGGCCTCGCAGGACTACGAGCTCGGCGGCCTGCAACTGCCGAACGTGGTGGAGCGCGCGGCGTTCGCCTGGTTCCAGGCGGCCAACATCGCGTTTTCCGCCTACCCTTTTCTGACGATCGGCGCGGCCAACCTGTTGCGGGCTCACGGCTCGCCTCAACAGATCGAAGCCTATGTGCGGCCGATGCTGGAGGGCCGCTTCTTCGGCACCATGTGCCTGTCCGAGCCCCAGGCCGGATCGTCGCTGGGAGACATCCGCACGCGCGCCGCGCCCCAGGCCGACGGCTCCTATCGGCTGTTCGGCTCCAAGATGTGGATTTCGGCGGGCGATCACGAGTTGTCCGAAACGATCGTCCATATGGTGCTGGCGCGGATCGACGGCGCGCCGGCGGGGGTGAAGGGCATCTCCCTGTTCGTCGCACCCAAGCACCTGCTGGACCACGGGGGCGCGCCCGCCGAGCGCAACGACGTCGTGCTCGCGGGCCTGAACCACAAGATGGGCTATCGCGGCGCGACCAACACCCTGCTGAACTTCGGCGAGGGCAGGCATCGCCCCGAAGGCGAGGCGGGCGCCAAGGCCTGGCTGGTGGGCGAGGCCCACCAGGGCCTGACCGCCATGTTCCACATGATGAACGAGGCCCGGATCGGCGTCGGTGCGGGCGCGGCGGCTCTGGGCTACACCGGCTATCTGCATGCGCTCGACTATGCTCGCTCCCGGCCACAGGGCCGCAGGCTCGGAGCCAAGGACGCGGCCAGCCCGCCCGTGCCGATCATCGAGCACGCCGACGTGCGACGCATGCTGCTGGCGCAGAAGGCCTATGCAGGAGGCGCGCTGGCGCTGAACCTTTACTGCGCCCGCCTGACCGACGAGCAGCAGACGGCCGAGAACGAGGCCGACCGAACGCGCGCCACGCGCCTGCTGGACATGCTGACCCCCATCGCCAAGAGCTGGCCGTCGCAATGGTGCCTGGAGGCCAACAGCCTGGCGATCCAGGTGCTCGGCGGATACGGCTATACGCGCGACTATCCGGTGGAGCAGTTCTATCGCGACAACCGCCTGAACCCGATCCACGAAGGCACGCACGGCGTACAGGGCATGGACCTGCTTGGCCGCAAGGCGATCATGGATGGAGGAGCGGGGCTGAGGCTGCTGGCTGAAACGATCCTCGCCACCACGGACCGCGCGCGCGTGACGCCTGATCTGTCCGGCTACGCGGACGCACTGGCGGCCACCGTCGCCCGCATCGGCCAGGTCACGGCAAGCGTCTGGCGCGACGGCGACGCCGAACGCGCCTTGGCCAACGCTTCGCTCTATCTGGAAGCGGTCGGCCATGCCGTGATCGCCTGGATCTGGCTGGAACAGGCGCTGGCGGCCCAGGGCGAGACCGGCGACTTCTACGACGGCAAGCGCCAGGCCGCCCGTTACTTCTTCCGCTGGGAACTGCCCAAGACCGGCCCCATGCTTGATCTGCTCGATGCAAGGGACGACACGCCGCTTATGATGCAGGACGCCTGGTTCTGACAGGGCTCGGCCGGTCCTGGACCTTGTGGGGGGCGGCGATCATGCGGCTTTCGGAAAAAGCCTGATCCTCGCCTTCGCAGGCGGTCAGCCCACCTTCACGCGTGTGGCGGCTTCGGGCAGGTCTTCGCCAAAGGCGCGCTGGTAGAATTCGGCGATGGTGGGACGTTCCAGTTCATCGCACTTGTTCAGGAAGGTCAGGCGGAAGGCCTGGCCGATCTCGCCGAAGATCTGGACGTTCTGGGCCCAGGTGATCACCGTGCGCGGGCTCATGACCGTGGAGATGTCGCCGTTCATGAAGGCGTTGCGGGTCATGTCGGCGACCCGAACCATGGCGGCGATGGCTCGACGGCCCTCGGCGTCGGTCATCTCCGGCACCTTGGCGGCGACAATTTCGGCCTCTACGTCGTGATCGAGGTAGTTCAGCGTGGTGACCACGCTCCAGCGATCCAACTGGGCTTGGTTGATCTGCTGGGCGCCGTGGTACAGGCCCGTGGTGTCGCCCAGGCCAATGGTGTTGGTCGTCGCGAACAGCCGGAACCAGCGGTTCGGCCGGATCACGCGGTTCTGGTCCAGCAGGGTCAGCCGGCCTTGCGTCTCCAGCACGCGCTGGATCACGAACATCACGTCCGGACGGCCGGCGTCGTATTCGTCGAACACCAAGGCGATGGGGCGCTGCAGCGACCAGGGCAGGATGCCTTCGCGGAACTCCGTGATCTGCTTGCCTTCGCGTAGCGCAATGGCGTCCTTGCCGACCAGGTCGATGCGGCTGACGTGGCTGTCGAGATTGATGCGGACCAGCGGCCAGTTCAGGCGGGCGGCGACCTGCTCGATATGGGTCGACTTGCCGGTGCCGTGATAGCCCTGCACCATGACGCGACGGTCGAAGGCGAAGCCGGAGCAGATGGCGATCGTGGTCTGCGGATCGAACCGATAGCTGTCGTCGATCTCAGGCACATGCGGGTCGCGTTCGGCGAAGGCCGGAACCTGCATGTCGCTGTCGACGCCAAAGGCTTCGCGCAGGGTGACGCGGCGAGCGGGTTCAAGCGTCAGCAGCGGATCGGGGAGGGCGTCGAGCGTCGAGGTCATGCGATCCATCTAGAGACCCCGCGCGCGCGGCTCAACACGCGCTCGGGGCCTAAGGGGCGCTTATTCGGCGCTGAGCTTCACGTCGACGTTGTTGCGGGTGGCGTTGGAGTAGGGGCAGACCTGGTGCGCCTTCTCGATCAGGTCGTCGATTACAGCCTTTTCCAGCCCGTGGTCGGTGACGGTGAGCGTGACGTCGAGGTTGAAGCCTTCGCCCCGGGTGTTCTTGCCGAAGCCGACGCCGGCCGTGACCTTGGTGTCGGGGCCCACGGGCGATCCCGCCTTGCCGGACACGAGGCGAAGCGCGCCGAGGTAGCAGGCCGCATAGCCGGAGGCGAACAGCTGCTCGGGGTTGGTCCCGTCGCCGCCCTTGCCGCCCATCTCGGTCGGAGTGGACAGCTTGACGTCGATCTTGCCGTCGTCGGTCGTGGCGCGGCCGTCTTCGCGACCGCCGCCGGATGCGGTCGCGCGAGCGGTGTAGAGAACGTCCATGTGCGGATCCTTTATGCTTTCGTCCCGGGTGAACTGAGGGCGAAACGACATTCCCTGGGCGGTCGTTGCACGCGCGCTCTGGCGTCCTGCGGGGGACGCGGGCTAAAGCAGGCGATCGGGGCGCGTCTTTCGGAGTTGGCGGTGAAGGTTGCCGAACGCTGGTTCGTCTGGGCGGGCATGGCTCTGCTGGGCGCGGTCGCGCTGGCGGGGCTGGTGGTGGCCGTCTACGCCGCGTGGCTGTTCTACGATCTGCCGGATGCGTCGGAGCTGGCCGACTATCGGCCGCCCACGGCGACGCGGGTCTATGCCGGCGACGGCACCCTGATCGGCGAGTTCTCGGACGAGCGGCGGATCTACGTCTCCTACGACCAGATCCCCGACACGGTGCGGCACGCCTTTCTCGCGGCCGAGGACCGCAACTTCTTTCAGCACGGCGGGATCGATGTGGGGGGCATCGGCCGGGCCTCGCTGAAGAACGTCGCCAATCTGGCGCGCGGGCGACGGCTGGAGGGCGGGTCCACCATCACCCAGCAGGTCGCCAAGAACGTGCTGCTGACCAACGAAAGCAGCCTGAACCGCAAGCTGAAGGAAGCCATCCTGGCCAGCCGCCTGGAGGCGACGCTCTCCAAGGAGCAGATCCTGGAGCTGTATCTGAACGAAATTTTCCTGGGATATCGCTCGTTCGGCATCGCTTCGGCGGCCTACAACTATTTCGGCAAGTCGCTGGCGCAGCTGACGCCGGACGAGGCGGCGTTCCTGGCGGCCCTGCCCAAGGGGCCCAACAACTATCATCCCAAGCGGCATCCCGGCGCGGCCAAGGGGCGGCGCGACTGGGTGCTGGGCGAGATGGAGCAGAGCGGCTGGATCACGGGCGCGGAGCTGCAGCAGGCGCGCGCCCGGCCGCTGAACACGCGCGACGCGCCGCAGCGGGCGGCCTATCGCGATGCGGACTTCTTTGTGGAGGAGGCGCGGCGGCAGGCGGCGGCCAACCCCGACTTCGGCGACCAGCTGAGGGCCGGCGGCTTCTACATGCGCACGACGCTGGACCCGACGCTGCAGACGGCGGCGCGATCCGCTCTGATGCTGGGGCTGGAGAACTATGACCGTCGCCATGGCTGGCGCGGCGCCTGGGGCACGACCGATTTCGGGGACGGTTGGCAGGCAAGGGCGCTCGGCGAGCAGAAGACGCCGCCGGAGCGCCGGGCTTGGGAAGTGGCGGCTGTGGAGAGCGTCAGCGGAAACAATGTGCGCGTCCGAACCGCGCGTGGGGATCGTTCGGGCAGCCTCCTGGCCGCGGACGCCGCCTGGGCCAACGCCAACCGGCCGCTGAAGCGGGGCGACCTGATCCATGTGGAGCGCTCGGGCGGGCAGTACGCGCTGAAGCAGATCCCGCGCGTGAACGGAGCGATGGTGGCGATCGAGCCGCAGTCGGGACGCGTGCTGGCGATGGTCGGCGGCTATTCCTACGCCCTGTCCAGCTTCAACCGCGCGACGCAGGCGGAGCGTCAGCCGGGCTCGGCGTTCAAACCGTTTGTTTATGCGACGGCGCTGGAGGGTGACTACACGCCGGCGTCCATCGTTCTGGATGCGCCGATCAGCTTCGCCGGCGGGCCGAACGGCCAGCGCTGGACGCCCGAGAACTACAGCCGCGAATACTACGGGCCGCAGACGCTGCGCCGGGGGCTGGAGCTGTCGCGCAACGTGATGACCGTGCGCCTGGCCCAGGCCGTGGGCATGAAGAAGATCACCGACCAGTCGGCGCGCATGGGCATACCGGGACTGACGCCGAACCTGTCGGTGTCTCTGGGCGCGGGCGAGGTGACGCCGTATCAGCTGACGGCGGCCTATGCGGCGTTCGTGAACGGCGGGCGGCGGATCACGCCCTATCTGATCGACTATGTGCAGGATCGGGACGGCGAGATCATCTTCCGCGCCGACGCCAGGCGGTGCCCGGAATGCGGGCGCGGCTTCTCCGGCCAGGAATCGCCCAAGCTGGAGCCGCGTGGCACGCAGGTGATCGATCCCATCACCGCCTATCAGATCAGCTCCATGCTGGAGGGCGTGGTGCAACGGGGCACGGCGGCGAGCGCGCGGGGTCTCGGCCGCTGGGTCGGGGGCAAGACGGGCACGACCAACGAATACCGCTCGGCCTGGTTCGTGGGCTTCACCACCGACATCGTGGTGGGCGTGTTCATCGGCTTTGACGACAACCGGCCGCTGGGCGGGGGCGAGACGGGGACGACGGCGGCGGTGCCGGTGTTCATCGACTTCATGCAGACGGCGCTGAAAGAGCGGCCGGCGCGGCCGTTCGTCAGGCCCAAGAACGCGATCTTCCGCCCGGTCAACGGCATAGAAGAGGCGTTCAGACCGGGCACCGAGCGGCGCGCGCCGCCCGCTCGCGCGCCCGCCCGCGCGCCGGCGCAGCC
>JAEYAO010000059.1 GCA_023456105.1 Pseudomonadota bacterium
TGATCACTTCGTCGGCGACGTGCTGCGGCACCGGCTCATAGTGGTCGTACTGCATGGTGAACTGGGCGCGGCCCTGCGACATGCCGCGCAGCGTGTTCACATAGCCGAACATGTTGGCCAGCGGCACAAAGGCGTTCACGACGGTGGCGTTGCCGCGCATGTCCTGACCCTGGATCATGCCGCGACGGCCGTTCAGGTCGCCGATGACCGAACCCAGATACTCTTCCGGGGTCACGACCTCGACGGCCATGATCGGCTCGAGCAGCTTGGGTCCGCCCTTCTCGCGCAGTTCCTTGAAGGCGGCGCGCGAAGCGATTTCAAAGGCCAGCACCGAGGAGTCGACGTCGTGGAAGGCGCCGTCGACCAGGGTGGCCTTGACGTCGATCACCGGGAAGCCGGCCAGCAGGCCGTTGTCCTTGGCCGACTTCAGGCCCTTTTCGACGCCCGGGATGTATTCCTTGGGCACCGCGCCGCCGACAATGGCGGATTCGAACACGAAGTCCGTGCCCGGCTCGCCCGGCTCGAACACCAGCTTGACGCGGGCGAACTGACCCGTGCCGCCGGTCTGCTTCTTGTGGGTGTAGTCGATCTCGGCCTTGCGGCTGATCGATTCACGATAGGCGACCTGCGGCGCGCCGATGGTGGCCTCGACCTTGTAGGTGCGCTTCAGGATGTCGATCTTGATGTCGAGGTGCAGCTCGCCCATGCCCTTCAGGATGGTCTGGCCGGACTCGTGGTCGGTCGAGACGGTGAAGGACGGATCTTCCGACGCCAGCTTGGCCAGGGCCACGCCCAGCTTCTCCTGGTCGGCCTTGGTCTTGGGCTCGACGGCGATCTCGATCACGGGCGCCGGGAACTCCATGCGCTCCAGGATCACCGGCGACTTCAGGGGATCGCACAGGGTGTCGCCGGTGCGGGTGTCCTTCAGGCCGGCCAAGGCGACGATGTCGCCGGCGTAGGCTTCCTTGATGTCCTCGCGGTTGTTGGAGTGCATCAGCAGCATGCGGCCGACGCGCTCCTTCTTGTCGCGGGTCGAGTTCAGCAGGCCCATGCCCGTTTCCATCTTGCCGGAGTACAGGCGGCAGAATGTCAGCGAGCCGACGAAGGGGTCGTCCATGATCTTGAACGCCAGAACCGACAGGGGCTCTTCGTCCGACGCCTTGCGGACCACTTCTTCCTCGGTCTTGTAGTCGATGCCTTGCGTCGGCGGGATGTCCACCGGCGAGGGCAGATAGTCGACCACCGCGTCCAGCAGCGTCTGCACGCCCTTGTTCTTGAAGGCCGAGCCGCACAGGATCGGATAGAAGGCGCCGGTCAGCACGGCCTTGCGGATGCACTTCTTGATGGTCTCTTCCGAAGGCTCGTTGCCCTCGAGGTAGGCTTCCATCGCCTCGTCATCCAGCTCGACGGCGTTGTCGATCAGGTACTGGCGCGCTTCGTTGGCCTTGGCCTGCAGGTCGGCGGGGATCTCCTCGTCGCGGAAGTTCGCGCCCAGGGCGTCGTTGTCCCAGACCACGGCCTTCATGCGGACCAGGTCGACCAGGCCCGACAGGTTGGACTCGGCGCCGATCGGGAACTGGATCGGCACGGCCTTGGCGCCCAGGCGGTCGCGGATCGACTCCACCGATTTGTCGAAGTCGGCGCCGATCTTGTCCATCTTGTTGACGAACACGATGCGCGGCACGCGGTACTTGTCGGCCTGGCGCCAGACGGTTTCGGTCTGCGGCTCCACGCCGGCGTTGCCGTCCAGCACGGTCACGGCGCCGTCGAGAACGCGCAGCGAACGCTCGACCTCGATGGTGAAGTCCACGTGGCCGGGGGTGTCGATGATGTTGAGGCGCTTTTCTTTCCAGAAAGCGGTCGTGGCGGCCGAGGTGATGGTGATGCCGCGTTCCTGCTCCTGGTCCATCCAGTCCATGGTGGCGGCGCCGTCGTGGACTTCGCCGATCTTGTGAGACTTGCCGGTGTAATACAGGATCCGCTCGGTCGTCGTGGTCTTGCCCGCGTCGATGTGGGCCATGATGCCGAAGTTGCGGTAGTCTTCGATTTTATGCGTGCGGGGCATTGTGCGTCCCTGTGGGGTGCGTGGGCGGGACGCTCAGGCGCCCCCGGATATGTCGGATAAGACAGCGCGGGCGATTTAACGGAAATCGCCCGCGCCGGATAGTCTCAAGATAGCGACGCCCTATGGCGCTTTGAAGACGCTTACCAGCGATAGTGGCTGAAGGCGCGGTTGGCTTCGGCCATCTTGTGGGTGTCTTCGCGCTTCTTGACCGCGGTGCCGCGGTTGTTGGAGGCGTCCAGCAGCTCGGCCGCCAGCTTCTCGGTCATGGTGTTCTCGCCGCGCTTGCGGGCGGCGTTGACCAGCCAGCGAATGGCCAGGGCGCGGCGGCGGTCCGGACGGACCTCGACCGGCACCTGGTAGGTCGCGCCGCCGACGCGGCGGCTGCGGACTTCGACCGCCGGGGCGACGTTGTCGAGCGCGGCG
This sequence comes from Pseudomonadota bacterium, assembly GCA_023456105.1. Taxonomy (GTDB): domain Bacteria; phylum Pseudomonadota; class Alphaproteobacteria; order Caulobacterales; family Caulobacteraceae; genus Brevundimonas. Next base: position 2,489 of record JAEYAO010000059.1, read on the forward strand.
TGGAAGGTGGCGACCGGCTCCTGGTCCTTCTTCTTGTCGGCCAGGATGTCGAAGGCGCCGTAGACGATGTTCTCGGCCACGGCCTTCTTACCTTCGTACATGACGTAGTTCATGAACTTGGTGACGACCAGGTCGCCGAACTTGGGATCCGGCAGGACGTCGCGCTTCTGGGCGCGGTGACGACGGGACATAGGTGTATCCTCTTAAATCTGACTGGGCGCGCGCAGGCTTACTTCGGACGCTTGGCGCCGTAGTGCGAACGGCGCTGCTTGCGGTCCTTGACGCCTTGCGTGTCCAGCACGCCGCGCAGGATGTGGTAGCGAACGCCGGGCAAGTCCTTGACGCGGCCGCCGCGGATCAGGACCACCGAGTGCTCCTGCAGGTTGTGGCCTTCGCCGGGGATGTAGCACACGGCTTCGTAGCCGTTCTTGGCCAAGCGGACCTTGGCGACCTTACGCAGGGCCGAGTTCGGCTTCTTCGGGGTCGTGGTGTAGACGCGGGTGCAGACGCCGCGGCGTTGCGGCGAACCCTCGAGCGCCGGCACCTTGTTGCGGGTGGGCTTGGGCTTGCGCGGCTTGCGGATCAGCTGGTTGATCGTGGGCATGGAGACTCGTCTCGACTTCTGATGGAGGCGTGTGCCTTTCGGCCGGGGCGCCTCATGGACCTTCTTTTGGACGGCGCGGGCCGCCCGGGCTGCTGTCGAGACCGGAGCGCGGCGCACAAACAGAAAAACCGGAACGCGCGCTTTGGGCGTTCCGGCGGGACACAGCCCGTCCGTTCGATTGTCACGATCCCGGAAGACGGCGAACCGCCCATCCTCGAAAGTGGGCGGCTTCTACGTCCGATCTCGCCTCCCGTCAAGGGACGCCGCTCCATGCGGCCCCGCCTGAAAGTCGCCGCACTTGCCGCTCAGCTTGCCTGTGAGGGAGAACGCATGGCGGCTCTGGCGGCGGATACCGGCGGCCTGGATGGGCGCAAGCTGTCGATGGCGGCGCTGGCCCTGTGCCTCAACGTCGGCATGATCGGCCTGCTGTCCGTGGCGAACCTGGGCGAACGGGCTCAGCGGTCCGGCGCATGGACACCGCCCGTCTATCTCGACATCGAGCCGCGTCTGCTGCTGCCTGACGAGCAACCCCGACCGGCGACCTCGTTGGTTCAGGCTCCGACCACGCGGCTCGTCACAACGCGGGGTCGCGCCTCTTCCGCCGCCGCCTCTTCGTCCACGCCAACCCAGAGCGACGCTCCGCCCTCCCCTCCCGCGCCGCGGCTGGCCACGCCTGCGCCGCAGGGAACCCCTGCGCCGAGCAGCCCCTGGACCGTGCAGCCGAACGGCGGGGCCTTTGCGCGATCGCTTCGGCAGGGTCCCGTCGGCTGCGCCTCGCCGCAGCTGTTGAACGACGCCGACCGCGCAGCCTGTCGGCGGGACTTCAACGACAGGGCCGAGCGCGCGCCGCCGCTGGACGGCTCAGGCGACGCTCGCCGTGACTCCCGCTTCGCCCGCGAGGGCGCGCGCAAGCTTCAGGAGTACGAGGCCCGGCGTCGGCCTCTGTCCGGCGGCATCGGCAACGTCGGCGTGCAGGAAGGCGTCGGCTCCAACTTCGGCATCGGAGTCGCGGGAGCGCACCTGGACCCGTCCTTCAGGCCCGACTCCACCCGGAACATCCAGACACGCCGCGAGGGTCCGCCCGCGTCCGGGGCCCCGCTCGTTCCCGGCTCGACCGGCCCGGGGCGCGAGCCGAGATAGACGTCAGACAGGGAAAAGGCGGCGCTGGTCTCCAGCGCCGCCCCTTCAGTTCAGACGATCCTGAGCCGATCAGCTCTGGTCGGCCAGCTCCAGCTGCAGGTCGGCCGGCAGCGGCTCGATGGAGTCCTCGCGCGCCTGCGTGAGAACCGCATCGCGCTCGTTGGCGATCTTCTGCAGCGACCGCAGATAGGCGCCCGTGCCCGCGGGGATCAGGCGGCCCACGATGACGTTCTCCTTCAGGCCTTCCAGCATGTCCTTCTTGCCGTGGACCGAGGCGTCGGTGAGGACGCGGGTGGTCTCCTGGAACGACGCAGCCGAGATGAAGCTGCGGGTCTGCAAGCTCGCCTTGGTGATGCCCAACAGGACCGGCTGCGTGGTGGCCAGGCGACCGCCGCGCTTCTCGACCTTGGCGTTCTCCAGCGCGGCCTCGGCGACCTCCACCGTGTCGCCACGGATCAGCGTCGTCTCGCCCGCGTCCAGAACCTCGACCTTTTGCAGCATCTGGCGGACGATCACCTCGATGTGCTTGTCGTTGATCGGCACGCCCTGCAGTCGATAAACCTCCTGCACTTCGTTCACCAGGTATTCGGCCAGCGCCTCGACGCCCTGGATGCGCAGCAGGTCGTGCGGATCGGGGTTGCCGTCGATGATGTAGTCGCCCTTCTGGATCAGATCGCCGTCGTGGACGGAGATGTGCTTGCCCTTGGGGATCAGGAACTCGACCGGCTCAGGCTGCACGCCGTCGGCGTTGACCTCGGGCGTGATCTTGATGCGGCGCTTGTTCTTGTAGTCGCGGCCGAATTCGACGCGGCCGTCCATCTCGGCGATGACCGCGCAGTCCTTGGGACGACGGGCTTCGAACAGCTCGGCCACCCGCGGCAGACCGCCGGTGATGTCGCGGGTCTTGGCGCCTTCGGTCGGAACGCGGGCGATGATCTCGCCCGGCTTGACCTCGTCGCCGTTCGACACGGACAGAACCGCGCCAACCGGCAGCAGGTAGCGGGCGTCGGAGCCCGAAGCCAGCTTGGCGTAGGCGTCGCCGTTGGTGACGCCCATGGCCGGACGCAGGTCCGATCCGCGCGGGCTGGCGCGCCAGTCGCTGACCACGCGCTGGGCGATGCCGGTCGCCTCGTCGGTTTCTTCCTTGACCGACAGGCCTTCGACCAGGTCCTCGAAGCGCACCACGCCGCCGACTTCCGTCAGGATCGGGGTGGTGTAGGGATCCCATTCCGCCAGACGCATGCCGCGCGTGACCTCGGCGCCGTCCTTGACCCGGATGCGGGCGCCGTACGGGGCCTTGTGCGTTTCGCGGTCCTTGCCGTCCACGACCACGGTGACCACGACGTTGCGGCTCATCGCCACCAGGTCGCCGTGGGCCGCGACCACGGTCGGGCCCGTCACCTTGGCCGTACCGGCGTTGGTCGCCTCCATGAAGGAGGTCTCCGCGACCTGCGCGGTGCCGCCGATGTGGAAGGTCCGCATGGTCAGCTGGGTGCCCGGCTCGCCGATCGACTGGGCCGCGATGACGCCCACCGCTTCGCCGATATTGACGTTGGTGCCGCGCGCCAGGTCACGGCCGTAGCAGTGTCCGCAGATGCCGGCTTCCGCCTCGCAGGTCAGGGCCGAACGGACCTTCACCGACTGCACGCCCGCCGCCTCGATCGCCTCGACCTCTTCTTCCTGCAGATAGGTGTCCGCGGGGAAGACGATGGTGTCGGTGCCCGGCTCCTTGATGTCCTCGGCGGCATAGCGACCCAAGACCCGCTGTCCGAGCGAGACCAGCACGTCGCCGCCTTCCATGACCGCGCGCAGGGTGATGCCGCGCGTGGAGCCGCAGTTGTCCTCGGTCACGATCGAGTCCTGCGCCACATCCACCAGACGGCGGGTCAGGTAACCCGAGTTGGCGGTCTTCAGCGCGGTGTCGGCCAGACCCTTGCGGGCGCCGTGGGTCGAGTTGAAGTACTCGAGAACCGTCAGGCCTTCCTTGAAGTTCGAGGTGATCGGCGTCTCGATGATCTCGCCGGACGGCTTGGCCATCAGGCCGCGCATGCCGCCCAGCTGCTTCATCTGCGCCTGCGAACCGCGGGCGCCCGAGTTGGCCATCATGAACACCGAGTTGATGTCGGGGTTCTCGCCTTCGATCAGGACGCGCGGCTGGGCGATCTCGCCCATCATCGCGTCGGCGATCTTGTCCGTGGCCTTGGCCCAGGCGTCGACGACCTTGTTGTACTTCTCGCCGCGCGTGATCAGGCCATCGGCGTACTGTTGCTCGTACTCCTCGACCTGGGTGCGGGTCTCCTCGACCATGCCGGCCTTGGCCGCCGGGATAACGATGTCGTCCTTGCCGAACGAAATGCCCGCCTTGGCCGCCTCGCGGAAGCCCAGACCCATCATCTGGTCGGCGAAGATCACCGTCGCCTTCTGACCGCAATGGCGATAGACCACGTCGATCAGGTTGCCGATCTCCTTCTTGGTCAGGTTCTTCTCAAGCAGGCGGTAGCCGACGTTCGGGTTGCGCGGCAGCAGGGCGGCCAGCTTCATGCGGCCCGGCGTGGTGTCGATGACCTTGGTCACCTCCTTGCCCTCGGCGTCCTGCTCGGTCCAGCGCGCCTTGATGCGGCTGTGCAGGGTGACGACCTTGGCGTCCAGCGCCGCGTCGATCTCGCCGATGTTGGCGAACAGCTTGCCCTCGCCCGGCTCGCCGTCCTTGACCAGCGACAGGTAGTAGAGGCCCAGCACGATGTCCTGCGACGGCACGATGATCGGCTTGCCGTTGGCGGGCGACAGGATGTTGT
>JAEYAO010000062.1 GCA_023456105.1 Pseudomonadota bacterium
CTCTGTGCGCAGTGTATGTCGCAAATCTGCAAGGCTTACGTACCCCTGCACTATGCTTTCGCTGAGATAGTTCACCTCGTCCCAAAACCGCCTCAGTTCTGCATCCGTGGCTCCGTGCTTATCACACAGCACCGAAAAGAAAATAGTCATAGTCGCCGGGCGACGGCGGGGGTTTGTTTTGCGGCTCATGTATCGTCACCCTCAAACATGTCCAACTGCTCCATCTTCGGCATTGCTTTTCGCCGGGGCTTCTGGTATTCCCTCGGCTTGTATTCTCGGAATGAGCCGTCCGGCGCGTAACTAAAAATGTCAAGTCCGCAATGTACGTAGTGCTTGCACTTGTTCGGGCGCTTTGCCTTTGCTGCATCGTAGAACTTACCCGAGCCATCTGCTCCGCAGGGCGCTTCTGCCATGCAAACAAAGTCTGTAGCTTCTCCATTGTAATCTATGGCGTTCATGCAGTATCGGCAGTATTGTTTCATATTCCGTCCTCCGGCACATACTCCACGCCTCCGATATACTCCGTGCGGTAGGTGTTGAACTCGCCATTGCCGCTAAAATACAGGTACTCGCTCGGCAACGTCCGGCCCACGTCTATGTAACCCATCTTCTCCAACTCCCAGCGGGCCAGCGTCTCGCGGGCGAGGCCATACCATTCTCCCGGGACTTCGCGCTCTGTCAGGAGGCCGTGGAAGGCGTCGCTGTGCATTACCTCGTCAAGCGGTAGCCCCCATGCGTCGGCTCTGTTGCAAGCGCACCATATCGGTGCTGTGCGCTGTGCGTAATCGCTTCCGCTGTACTCTCCCCACGCAAGAAGCGCGGCCTCTGCAACCAGCTCGTCGGGAATCGCCTCCATTGCCGCGTTTAACACGTCCTCCTGGCTCGGGTAGGTGTTCGGCGTGTTAGCGGACGTTTTGGGCGGTACGGGCGCTATGAGCAGCCCAGACGCGGCGTGTGCGGGGGCTTGCGGTATGATAAGCTCGGGCGGCTCGTTGACCGCGAACGCGCGGTTCGTCACAAGCGCCGCGAGGATCAGCAGCAGCACTACCGCCACGATGCCGATCACGACGTCGCGGGGCTTAACCTTGCGCCGCGACGTGACATCTGCTTTTCGTATATTTGCTCTCATGCTCTCATGTCCTCCCTGTCGTCGCCCTCCGGGAGCATTGTCATACCCTGCGCAATATCGCTTATCATCTGCCTCAGCTCTGCCGGGAGGGCCGCTTGTTCACGCTCCCGGACTTGCTGCTTGTCCCATATCTTGCGGAAGTTCGAGGCGATAACGGAACCAAATATGTCCTCGTCCACCATGCCCCACTCCCTGAGCTGATTTGCGGAGCCGACGGCCCGTTGCACGGCCGGGGGCAGCTTTTCAAACTCCTTGGATGGATTCTGCATATCGCACCGGGAAACGGCCCGGCTCACCAGCACCCAGGCCTCCTGCGCGGTCATCTCGTCCGGGTGCGTAATTTTGTAAATTTTCGCCTTTACTGCGCCTATTGTCGGGGCAAACTCCCGCTCAGGCTCGTCGAGGATGATCATCTTGACCGCCGCCTCCACGACCTCGCGGGGCTCGTCAAACATTCCAGCCCACAGAGTCACAGTCGCCTTCGCGTCCTGCACTGACATGCCGCGATATGAGCCCGGATATGCCGTCTTGAGCACGGCCAGCACCAGCGCCGCGTCATCCTTGGTCATAGGTCGCCCTCTTGTATCATCTGCGCAAAGATGTTGCCGCCACCCGCTTGCTTGCCTGCCTTGCGCTGTGCCTTTGCAAGCTCGTCCGCCTCCACCTTGGCCAGCGTGTCCAAGCCCTCCCGGGAGTACCGCTGGAGAATGGCCTGTATGTAGCTCCACGTGAGCTTTCGCTGATTAACCGCCTCGTCTATCGCGTGGGTCACCACGTCCGGCCCCAACTCGTCGGTGTAGGCAATGAGCAGCTGCGCCACTGTGCTCGGCGGCGTCGGTGTGATGCAATCCTGATAATGCGACAGCACAGCACCCAGCGCCGCCTCGCGCGCGTTAGCTGCGTAAGCAGCCTCTTCTTTGCCTTTGCCTTTTCCTTCTCCTTTGCCTTTTCCTTGGCTTTTTGGGTTTTCAGAAAAAGCTACAGCTTTTCCGGCTTTCGGTGGACGTCCTCCAAGGCGCCCCTTCTCTGCATTCTTGCGGCATTTCTCCTCGTACTTTTCGCGGTCTCTATCGATTTGAGCCTTGACCATCGGGAATATATAACGCTCGTTCCCGCCGAGCTGTGGGGCTGCGCCCGTGATGCTGTATTCCAGCATCGCCGTGAGCAGCCGCCCCCTCTCGGCGTCACCGAGGGCTTGTATCGCATCCAGGTAGGAGTGATACAGGCAAACATAGTCCCTCGCCATAACTCAAAACGGCATCTCGCCGTCTTCGCCGCCGATGTCTGCAATCTTGCCGTTAGGCTCGGGGCTGTGTGCAATATCGCCGCGCAGCTTCGGCTCGACGAAATAAGCGCGATCTACAACGACCTCGGTGTCGCTGCGATTACTGCCGTCGCTATCCACCCAGTTGTGCGTCTGTATGCGCCCATTGACGACCATCCGCTCGCCCTTGCGGTAATAGCGACTCACCATCTCGGCGGTCCTGTCCCATGCAACGCAGGCGATGAAGTCCACCGCGTTGTCGCCCTTGTAATCTCGGTCGACCGCCAGCTTGAAAGACGTGACCGGCTTATTGGTCGATGTGTATTTGAGCTCCGGATCGCGCGTAAGGCGGCCCATGAGCGCCACTTGATTAAGCATGATGCCCTCCTATATGTAACTTTTCCCGAACACCTCCATGAACTTGTCGTGCCCATAGAGGTGCTCGAACTTGCGCTGGCACGCTTGCTTTAGCTGCATGTCCAGCGCGTGGTTGCTGTGTACTCCGTAGCTTGCGAGGTTGTGCCAGTCACCGCGTAGCCACACCCAGCAGCCCCATTCCTCGCTCGCCTTGCGTCGGGAGCCTGCGTAAATATGGTGCTTGTGCAGACCCTGCGTTGACCCGGTGAGGTAGCAGACGCGGCCCGCCTGCAATATGCTGTCAGCCACGCCCCCACCTCCTGCGCGCCCATTGTCTGCGCTCGTCGATGAGCACGGGGCACGTGTAATAATGCGGCAGCCTGCCGTATTTGGGACGGACGTGCGGGTCCCCCTTGTAGAGCTCCCCGTTGACGAGGACCCGCTTGCTCACGAGCCTATACCGCCCGGACTTGGCTGGGAGGAACAAGACGGGCACCTCATCGCACGGGCACCACTCATCGGTATCAAGGTGCACCCACTTGAGGGGCGCACGGCATAGCGGGCAGCTGTTCCACGGCTGGCGCCGCCTGTGCGTTGGCCAGCAGCGCTCCCGCGTCTGGTATGTCATCATCTTCTCTCGCCTCCCGGAATTCAGGGTCAAGCACATAATACGGCTTGACCGCGTACAGCTTTTTGGTCGCCCGGCAGTAGTCACAAACGCCGCACCGTTTCGGCTTGACGCGCCCCTCTTTGACGCGCTGGAACAAGGGCAGCCGCTCTTTGATTTCCTCCAGCTCCAGGTCCCAGGCTTGGCGGTGGTTGAGCATAAACACATCTTTGTCCGGCGGGTCCTGCTTGGATATTGCTACTATCAAAAAATTCGGGTCCGTGGCCGCGTGGGCGTTCTGCTTCTCGATCTCCGCATATACCGCCGCGCGCATCATGTAGCCGTTGGCGCGGATGAAGCTCACCTTCTCGCGGTACTCACTGCTCCAGCGCAGCTCTGATATACCCGCGCACGTTTTCCAGTCGATAATCAGCCTCCCGGCGGCGACGTATTTGTCGAGCCTCACACGCCACGGGACGCCAAATAGCTCGCCGGTCATTATGACCTCGTTTTCGCCCGGCATGTCGATGAGAGAACGGATTAGCTCGTCGTTCTGTGCCACGGCTATCATCTCGTCCGCCTTTGCGAAGGGAGCGCGCACGCCCACGGCGACGGTCCCCTCTGCCTTGGTGGTCTTGGTCTTGAAGATCTCCTCGAAGTGTTCCCGCCTGTATTGCTCGTGCGCGGCCTCGCCCTCCAAATAGGTGTGGAAGTAGTTGCCCACGAGCAGCGCCTCGGTCGGCTTATCTTCCCAGCGGCCCTGTATCTTTGCCATGGCCTTGGCTTCACACTCACAAAACGCCTGATACTGAGACCACGAAAAATACTCCTGGTCGGCCTCGGGGCTGTAGTAGTTGTCACGAGTCAGCAGCATTGCGGCCTCCTGTCAGCTCGCGGTTGAGCGCCTCGAGCGCGTTTTCTTCCTCCTCACTCGGCAGGTCCTCGGGCGTGGGGGCGGAAAGGTCGAACGCATCCTGTGCCTTGACAAAGCCGTCTTTGATGGCCGCGTACAGGTGCCGGAGTTTGACAATGTCATTAGGGTCGAGCTTATCAATGGGGCGGCTGAGCTTCGCGGCGATGTTGTCGGGGCTTACGCCAAACTCGGCGAACGCTGTCACGACGGCCTCCCGTACTTCTTCGATGGGTTTACCG
>JAEYAO010000124.1 GCA_023456105.1 Pseudomonadota bacterium
GCGCTGGAGGCCGGCGCGACCCACCTGGTGATCGGCCGGCCGATCACGGCGGCGGCCGATCCGCGAGCGGCGGCGCGGGCGATCGCCGAAAGCGTCGCCTGGCTGTAGCCGTCAGCCCCGCTCGCCCGGCTCCTGCCGATAATCGTGCGGCGGAGGGGGAGGCGGTGGAGGCGGCGGAGGCGCAGCCTCTTCCAGTCCGTAGTACTGGTTCGGCGTGGGCGGCGGCGCGTCATAGGGGAAGGGCTCGGGCGCGGGTGCATAGACCGGCGGCGGCGCGATCACCTGCGGCGGCGGCGCATAGACCTGGGCCGGGGCGACGTGGACGTCGGCGGGCGCCACATGCACCTCGGCCGGGGCGACGTTGACGCGCGACGGCTCCACATAGACGGGCGTCGGCTCCACATAGACCTGCGAGGGCGCGACGTTCACGTCCGGCGGCGTCACATAGACGGGCGAAGGGCGCACATGGACCGGCGGCGCCTGCACGTACACGGGCGGCGACTGCACATGGACGGGCGGGGCGTCCACATAGACTGGCGGCTGCTGGATGTAGACGGGCGGGGCGGGACGATAGCCGCCGCGCTGCTCGTAACGTTCTTCGTAGCGATATCCGCCGCCTTGCGCGGGATAGCAGCGGCAGTCCTCACGGTATCCGCCTCGGTAGCCGCCGGAATAACCATGGGGCCGCCAGCCGATGTAGTCGCGGCCGAAGCCGTGCACCGGATAACCGACCGGCGCGCTGACCGGCGGACGGCCGTGCAGGGGCAGGGCCGGAGACACCACATAGCCGGCGTAACCGCCGCCCACATAGCCGCCCTCGGCGTAGCCGGCGCCGTTGTAGAAGGTCCCGCCGCCGACCACGCCCGAGCCGTAGCCATACCCGTAGCCGTAGGCGCTGGACGAGGCGCTGGAATAGCTGCTCGACCGCGCCATGCTGTAGGACGAGGCCCGCGCGCGGGCGTCGATGTTCACATTGACGTTGTTGTGGCCGCTCCAGCCGCCTGCGCCGCAGCGCGATCCGCAGCCTCCGCCGCCATGCCCCCCGCCATGGCCGAAGTCGCCGGCGGCGACGGGCGCCGCGCCCAGCGTCAGGGCCGCCGCGGCGGCGAGCAAAACCGAATGTGTCGTCACGGGACAGCCTCCTCTAAGTCGAAGGCGCCGTCGCAAGCCCGGCGCCAGACGCTCGCCAAGAGGTTAACGCGGCAGGTGGACGCGCGTCGCCCGCACCGTTCACGCTTCGGTGTCGTCCAGGCGGCCAGGCTGCGGGCGACGTTCGTTCGAGCCGGAATATTCCGCGCCCAGATAGGCGGACCGCGCCGCGTCCAGCACGGGCGGCCCGCCGCGCAGGCCGCGTTTCTGTCCAGACTGTCCCATCTGCTGGGCCGCAAAGGCGGCGGCGGCGTCCACGCCTCCGGCTGTGGGGGGCGGGGCGGGGGCTTGCGGCCGCTTGTCGGGGCCGACGTCGTCCATATCCGGCGCCGATGTGGACGTCGCGGAAAGGAGGGATGCGCCGGGCGCGCGGCGCTGTCCGTCCCGGCGCTCGACCTTGCGTCGATCGACAGACGATAGCGGGCCCACGCGGTCCACGGGTCGGGTCATCTCGGCCTCGCTTCGGGCGCCGCCAGACGATCCAGCCGGGCGCGCATCTCGTCCATCTGCCGTCGGATCTCGGCGAGGGACCCCTGCACCCCGTCCGGGTCCGGCGTCGTCGGTCGTGAGTGGAAGGCGCCGAGCGACGCCTCCAGATCGTCGGGAGCCGCAGCGCCCCGCCTGTGGAGTTCGATCAGCCGGCGCAGAAAGGCGGCGGGCAGGACGGCTTCGCCCCGGTTTTCCTGCTCGTACAGAACATGCATCAGCACCTGTCGGGTCAGGTCGTCGCCGGTGCGGGCGTCCTCGACCACGAAGCGGATTTCCGCGCACACCATTCGCGCCAGATCGTCCAGCGTCACATAGGCGCTGTTTCGCGTGTCGTAGAGACGGCGATTCGCATATTTGCGGATCACCACGACATCGACGCCGTCGGTGCGTTCGCCCGGGTTCGTCTTCCTCGCCACGCTTGTTCTCGCGCTTGCTGCGCGGCCACTATCCCGCAAGCCGGCGGGAAGCGCCAGTGAGGTCGGAGTGGTGAGGTCAGGTCGTTGCGGTCAGGCTAGGGCCGCCGGCGCCAGCACCACGCCCACCAGCACCGCCGCCCAGTGGACGCCCGCGCCCGCCACCACGAATCCGTGCCAGATCGCGCGGCGGTACTTCACCTTGGGGCTGATGAAGACAAAGACGCCGGCGGTGTAGATCAGCCCGCCCAGCACCAGAAGGCCCAGCGCCACCGGATGCACCGTCTCCAGCATCGGCTTCAGCGCCAGCACCGCCAGCCAGCCGAACAGCACATAGACCCCGCTCCAGAAGGCGTCGGAGATGCGCGGCGCCAGAAGCTTGGTTCCGACGCCTGCGAACGCCAGGGTCCACACCAGCAGGGTGAAGCCGACGGCCCAGGCCCCCTCGAACCGCTGGGTGGTGAAGGGGGTGTAGCTGCCCGCGATCATCAGAAAGATCGCCGCCTCGTCCATGCGGCGCAGCACCGGCCGCGCGGCGCACGGCTTGGCCAGGTTGTAGATCGTCGAGGCGCTCAGCATCGCCACAAGGCAGACGGCGTAGATGGCGGTGGCGATGGCCGGGCCTACGCCGACATAATGCATCGCCAGGACCGCCAGGATCACGCCGCCCAGAGCCGCGAAGCCCAGGCCGACGGCGTGCACCCACAGGTCGGCCAGACGCTCGGATCGGGTGCTGTAATGCTCGATCATGTCGAGCTCGTCCGGCGTGCAGACGTGAACCACCAGCTTTTTCAGCGCGCGCTTCATGCCGGATAAATCGAGAGCGGGTCGTGTTTGTTCCCGCTGCGCTCGCGCGCCGCTCAGCCCCAGGGTCCGCGCGTCGAGGGCGTGGCCGGAACGCCGGTGGTGACCGATGTGCGACGCGGCCCCGGCTGATGGGTCGCCGGCCGGACGCGCGGCGTCATGCGCGCCGCCTGTTCTGTCAGGGCCCGCACGCGATTGGCCGTGGCGGGGTGGGTCGAGAACAGATTGTCCGCACCGCGCCCCGCCAGGGGATTGATTATGAACAGCTGGCCGGACGCCGGATTGCGCTCGGCTGTGGGATTGTGGATCCGCCGCGCCCAGCCGTCGATCTTCTGCAGCGCCGAGGCGAGCGCCTGAGGATCCCCGGCGATCTCGGCCCCGATCCGGTCCGCCTCGTATTCGCGCGCGCGGCTGATCGCCATCTGCACCAGGCCGGCGGCCATGGGCGCCAGGATCATCAGCGCCAGGGTCCCGACCAGGCCGCCCGGCCGCTCGCGATCCTCGCCGCCGCCAAAGAAGAGGGCGAAGTTGGCCAGGGCGGCGATGGCGCCCGCCACCGTCGCGGTCACCGTCATGATCAAGGTGTCGCGGTTCTTCACATGCGCCAGCTCGTGCGCCATGACGCCGCGCACCTCGTCCCGGGTCAGCATGTCCAGCAGGCCCGTGGTCGCGCATACCACGGCGTTGGCCGGGTTACGACCGGTGGCGAAGGCGTTGGGCTGGTCGCTGGGGATGATGGCGACGCCCGGCTGCGGCAGCCCGGCTCGATCAGCCATCTCGCGGATGTCGGACACATAGTTGCGCACCACGGCATTGGGGTGCGCCTCGTCCACCGGCTGGGCGCGGTACATCTTCAGCACCAGCTTGTCGGCGTTCCAGTAGCTGAACAGGTTCATCCCGCCCGCCAGCAGCAGGGCGACGGCCATGCCGCCGGCGCCGCCGATCAGATAGCCGAGACCCGCGAACAACGCGGTCAGCACGCCCAGAAGAACAAAGGTCCTGGCGTGGTTCATCATCGTCGGTCCTCCTCTTCCTTTGTCGAGCGTCATGGCGGCACGGGTCTCGCCCCCTATCTGAGAGGATCAACGCATGTCCTCAAGGGAGCCGCCCTGTGACCGAACATCCCACCCCGGCCGCCGATCCGGCAGCCACGGCGGACCGGCTGAACGCCGACGTGCCGCACGCGACGGCCGAACGACCGCTCAGCGATGCGGCCCGGCGCGCCCTGCTTGAAGCCGCCGAGCGGCGCGGCGCTTCGGAGACGGCCTCGTTGTCCGGCGAGCATGGCGGGCCGACAGGACCTGAACCGACCCGCTACGGCGACTGGGAAAAGAAGGGGCTGGCGATCGACTTCTGATCCGCCTCAGCTGCGAAAATCCATGTCCCGGCGCGAGGCGACGATGGTGACGATGAAGCCGGCCAGCACGTCCAGCAGCACCATGACCAGGATCAGGAAAAAGGTCGATGTCGCAAAGCCCCGCAGCAGCAGGAATTCGATCAGGCAGACCACGAACAGGATCATCGACAGGGCGTGATTGACGATGGCGGCGCGGTGGCTGGCCGTTGATTTCAGAAGCTCGAAGAACAGGATCACCAGGGCGACGAACAGGATCAGGTCGCCGACGCCCACGCTCCACTGCGCGCCGGAGGCCATGGTCACCGTGAACAGGGGATCGCGCAGGATCGCATCGGCCTGCGCCATGCCCACGTCCGAGCCGTTGAACAGCACGACGATGTTGTAGAGCGCCACCGGGATCAGCAGCAGCGGCAGGGCGGCCAGCATCGAAGGGTCCTCATCAAGGCGCGATCGCCATGCATAAACCGCTTCGAGGCCGTTCAACAACGGCGCGCCGGGTCAGGCGCGGGGAAACCGGCCCGCCCGACTGAGGGCGGATGGCGCCGGGCGGCCGATCCTCTCGCCGATCCAGCGGGCGGCCTCGATCAGGGCGTCGAGGTCGTAGCCTGTGCTGAAACCCGCCCGCTCCAGCATGTAGACCAGGTCCTCGGTGGCGATGTTGCCGGTCGCGCCGGGCGCGAAGGGGCAGCCGCCGATGCCGCCGCAGCTGGCGTCAAGCACATCGACGCCCGCCTCTACGCCCGCATGCGCGTTGGCCAGGCCGGTGTTGCGCGTATCGTGAAAGTGCAGGCGCATCCGGGCGTCGGGCGCCGCGCGCCGCGCGCCCTCGACCACCCGCGTCACCGACCAGGGATCACCGGCCCCGATGGTGTCGGCCAAGGCGATCTCGGCCACGCCCATTTCGCCGATCCGGCCCACGACGTCGACGACGCGATTGATCGCCACCTCGCCTTCGAACGGGCAACCCCAGACGCAGGACAGGGTGACGCTAAGGCTTGGCGATCCCTCGGGCGCGCCTCTGCGTCGGGCCAGGATTGTCTCCAGCATCGCGATCTGGTCTTCCACCGCCATGCCCTGGTTGCGGAGGCCGAAGCCGTCCGTCGCCGCCATGGCGAGGTTGATCTCGTTCACGCCGCTCGCCAGCGCTCGGTCGTAGCCGCGGGCGTTGAGGGCGAGGCCGATGCGGCTGCGTCCCTCCTGGCGCGGCAGGTCATCCATGACGGCCTCGGCGCCCGCCATCTGCGGCACGATCCTTGGATTGACAAAGGAGGCCGCTTCAATCCGGCGGGCGCCCGCCGCCTCCAGCCTCCGCACGAAGTCGGCCCGTTCCCACGGCGTCAAGACGGCGGTTTCGTTCTGCAGCCCGTCGCGCGGCGCGACCTCGACAATCTGGATCGGACGGTTCAAGACGATCTCCCGGCGCGTGAATCAGGACCTGGCGGCCTCCACGCGCTGTAGCACAGGCGCCACGGTGTTGCGCGACGGCGACGTCGCGTCCGCGCAGCCTCGACTCTGGGAAGCTCCGCTGTTATGCACGGCCTAGGCGAAACGATCGCCGAAGACTTTATCAGAAAGCGAGGGACCTCCCCTATGCGTATGAAGACACTCGTTCTGGCCTCCAGCGCAGCAGCGGCCCTGGCCCTGTCCGCGGGCGCGGCCTCGGCGGAGCCGGACGGCTGGTACGGCGCGATTGACGCGGGTTATCAGTGGATCGAGCCGATCAACATCGAGTCGCAAGCGAACGGCGCCAACTTCAACATCGACGTGAACGACGGCTGGGCCGCGTTTGCGCGCCTCGGCTACCGGTTCAACCCGAACTGGCGCGTCGAGCTCGAAGGCGGCTACCGCTCGGGCGACATCGGCACGGTTCGCGCCGTGTCGGGCACCCAGGGCGTGTGCAACTTCTCTCCGGCGACCGGCCCCTGCTACTCGCCGGAAGGCGACCTCGAGTCCGCCACCCTGATGGCCAACGTCATCTATGACTTCGGCTTCGAGTACTGGGGTCTGCGTCCGTTCGTGGGTCTCGGCGCCGGCGCCAACTACGTCAACACCGACTTCGCGGGCCGCATGCGCGCCACGCCGGCGGTCAGTTTCGTGGCCGACGACAGCTCGACCAAGTTCGCCGCCCAGGCGATCGCGGGCGTCGCCTTCGCCGTCGGCGAGCGCGCCAACATCGACCTGACCTATCGCTACCTGACCAGCGACCTGGAGTTCGACTCGGTCACCGCCGGCGCGGGCGCTCCGGCGTTCGGCACCTTCGACGGCGATTATGACGAGAGCCACACGGTGACGCTGGGCTTGCGCTACAGCTTCG
>JAEYAO010000082.1 GCA_023456105.1 Pseudomonadota bacterium
TCCTGGTGCAGCAGGCGGGCGTAGTCGGCGCCGCCGGCGAACCAGCGGCTGTCCCACGTGCGGTTCACGCCGAGGCGCAGACCGATCGGATTGATTTTCTGACCCATCAGGCGGCCTCGCCGGCTTCACGGACCACGATGGTGATCTCGCTGAACGGTTTCAGGATGCGCGAAGAGCGACCGCGAGCGCGGCTCGCGAAACGCTTCATCACCAGGTTCTTGCCCACGAAGGCCTCGGCGACGATCAGGTTGTCGATGTCGAGGTTGTGGTTGTTTTCGGCGTTGGACACGGCCGAATACAGCACCTTGCGCACGTCGGTGGAGATGCGCTTGCGGCTGAACTCCAGCTCGTTCAGCGCCTTCTGCACCGGCATGCCGCGGATCGAGGCGGCCACCAGGTTCAGCTTCTGAGGGCTGATGCGGACGTTGACCAGCTTGGCGCGGGCTTCGGTCGGGGCGACCCGACGTTCGTTCTTGGACTGGGCCATCGGATTACTTCCTCTTGGCCTTCTTGTCCGCCGCGTGACCCGGGAAGTTCCGGGTCGGGGCGAACTCGCCGAACTTCATGCCGACCATCTCTTCCGAGACCGACACGGGAACGTGCTTTTGGCCATTGTGCACGCCGAACGTCAAACCGACGAACTGCGGCAGGATGGTGGAGCGGCGCGACCAGGTCTTGATCACGTCCTTGCGGCCCGACGTTTGAACGGCGTCGGCCTTCTTGAGCAGATACCCGTCGACAAACGGGCCTTTCCAGGAGGAGCGGGCCATTCTTAGCGAGCCTTCTTCACGTGGCGGGTACGGATAATGAACTTGTCCGTAGCCTTGTTCTTGCGGGTGCGGGTGCCCTTGGTGTCCTTGCCCCACGGCGTGACCGGCGTGCGGCCGCCCGAGGTCCGGCCTTCACCACCACCGTGCGGGTGGTCGATCGGGTTCATGGCGACGCCGCGGACGTGCGGACGGAAGCCCATGTGACGCTTGCGGCCCGCCTTGCCCAGGTTCTGGTTCATGTGGTCGGGGTTCGAAACCGCGCCCACCGTGGCGATGCAGCCGTCCAGGACCATGCGCAGCTCGCCTGAGCCGAGACGGATTTGGGCGTAGCCCTGGTCGCGGCCGACCAGCTGGGCGTAGGCGCCGGCCGAACGGGCCAGCTGGGCGCCCTTGCCCGGCTTCATCTCGATGTTGTGGATGATCGTACCCACGGGCATCGAGCGCAGCGGCATGGCGTTGCCCGGCTTCACGTCGACCTTCTCGCCGGCGACGACCTGGTCGCCCGCCTTCAGGCGTTGCGGCGCGATGATGTAGGTCTTCTCGCCGTCCTCATAGGTCACCAGCGCGATGAACGCGGTGCGGTTAGGGTCGTACTCCAGACGCTCGACCGTGCCGACCGCGTCGAACTTGCGACGCTTGAAGTCGATCTTGCGGTACAGGGTCTTGGCGCCGCCGCCGCGGAAGCGAACGGCCACGCGACCGCCCTGCCCGCGTCCGCCCGACTTGGTCAGGCCCTCGGTCAGCGACTTCTCCGGGCGGCCCTTGTGCAGCTCGGAACGGTCGACCAGCACCAGGGCGCGACGGCCCGGCGATGTCGGATTGTAGGTCTTCAAGGCCATCTGATCAGAGCCCCGTGGTGACGTCGATCGACTGGCCGTCGGCCAGCGTCACAATCGCTTTTTTGATGTCGACGCGGCGACCCAGGATGCCCCGGAACCGCTTGGTCTTGCCCTTTTGGACCAGGGTGTTGACCTTGAGGACGTTGACCTTGAACAGGCTTTCGACCGCCGCGGCGATCTCGTCCTTGGTCGCGGTGTCGGCGACGCGGAAGACGACCTTGTTCTGCTCCGACAGGATCGTAGCCTTTTCGGTGATCACCGGGGCCAGGATGGTGTCGTAGTGCTTGGCGGTGGGTTGAGCGCCGGCCATTACGCGGCCTCCTTCTCAAAGAAGCGCGCCTCGATCGCCTCAATGGCGGCCTTGGTCAGCACCAGCTTGTCCGCGCGCAGGATGTCATAGACGTTCAGGCCGGCGTTCGGCAGCACGTCGATGTGCGGGATGTTGCGCGCGGCCAGACCGAAGTTCACGTCGACTTCCGGACCGGCGATGATCAGGGCCTTGGCCCATCCCAGCTTGCCGAAGGCGTCGCGCAGGGCGGCGGTCTTGGCGTTCTCGACGTTCAGGGCGTCAACCACGACCAGGTCGCCGGCCTTGGCCTTGGACGACAGGGCGTGACGCAGGGCCAGGGCGCGGACCTTCTTGGGCAGGTCGTAGCCGTGATCGCGGACGACCGGGCCGAAGGCGCGCGAGCCGCCGACGAACTGCGGCGCACGGCGCGAGCCGTGACGGGCGCCGCCGGTACCCTTCTGCTTGTACATCTTCTTGCCCGTACGAGAGTTCTCGTTGCGGGTCTGGACCTTGTGCGTGCCGGCGCGGCGCTTGGCCAGCTGCCAGTTCACGGTGCGCGCCAGCAGGTCGCCGCGGATGTCCGAGATGCCGAAAACGGCGTCCGACAGTTCCACGTCGCCGGCTGCGCCGCCGTCGAGCTTGATGACAGAGAGTTTCATTACGCTTCACCGCCTTCGGTCGCTTCGGCCGGGGCTTCTTCAGCCGGGGTCGAGGCGGGTTGAGCAGCGCCCTTGGACTTGACCGAGCCCGGGAACGGAGCGTCCGCCGGACGGGTCTTCTTGATGGCGTCGCGAACCTTGACGTAGCTGCCCTCGTGACCCGGGACGGCGCCCTTGATCATGATCAGGCCGCGCTCGGCGTCCACGCGGACGACGGTCAGGTTCTGGGTGGTGACGACTTCCTGGCCCAGGTGGCCGGCCATCTTCTTGCCCGGGAAGGTGCGGCCCGGATCCTGGCGGTTACCGGTCGAGCCGTGCGAACGGTGCGACACCGACACGCCGTGCGTCGCGCGCAGGCCGCCGAAGTTCCAGCGCTTCATGGCGCCGGCGAAGCCCTTGCCGATGGTCTCGCCCTGGATATCGACCTTCTGGCCGGCGATGAAGTGGTCGGCCGACAGCTCGGCGCCCACGTCCAGCAGACCGTCCGCATCGACGCGGAACTCGGTCACATAGGCCTTGGGCTCGACTTCCGCCTTGGCGAAGGTCTCGCGTTGAGCCTTGTTGGTGTTCTTGGCCTTCTTCGTGCCAGCGCCCAGCTGAACGGCGACGTAGCCGTCCCGCTCCTGGGTACGCTGGCCGACGACTTGGCAGCCGTCGAGCTGAAGCACAGTGACCGGAACGTGCGCGCCGTCATCGGCGAACACGCGGGTCATGCCCAGCTTCTTGGCGATCACGCCCGTGCGCATCGGATCCCGCCTCTTTCTTCTTTAGATCTTGATCTCGACGTCCA
>JAEYAO010000019.1 GCA_023456105.1 Pseudomonadota bacterium
GCCTGCGCCTGCGCGTCCGGCGCCGGCTCGCCCGACCGAGACCGCGCCGCGTCCGGCTTCGGCTCCGGCTCCGGCCGAAAAGGCCGCGCCGGCGTCCGCCGCCGCAACCGGGTCGTCGGGCGTGCAGATCGGCGCCTTTTCCTCGACCGCCATCGCCGACCGGGAATACGCTGCGGTGGCCGCCCGCTTCGGCTCCTATGCGTCCGGCGCGCAGAAGCGGGTGCAGGAGGTGACGGCCTCCAACGGCTCCACCGTCTATCGGACGACCTTCTCCGGCCTGTCGCGAGAGCGGGCGGTCGCCTTCTGCAACGCTCTGAAGGCGGCGGGCCGGGACTGCATCGTCCGGTGACCGCCGCCGTCGTCTACGGCTGCTCCGGTCCTCGGCTGACGGAGGCCGAACGCGCCTTTTTCGCCGAGGCGCAGCCGTGGGGCTTTATCCTGTTCCGGCGCAACATCGAGACGCCGGAGCAGGTGCGGGCGCTGACCGAAGACCTGCGCGCCGCGATCGGCGACGCCGACGCGCCCGTGCTGATCGATCAGGAAGGCGGCCGGGTCCAGCGCATGGGGCCGCCGCACTGGCCCAAGTACCCGCCGGGCGCCGCCTATCTACAGGCGGCGAACGATCCGCTGGAGGCCCGCGCGCTGGTGCGGCTTGGCGCGCGACTGATGGCGCATGACTTGCGTGAGGTCGGCGTGACGGTGGACTGCGCGCCGGTGGTGGACGTTCCCGTCCCCGGCGCCCACGACATCATCGGCGACCGCGCCTATGCGCCCGATCCGGCCACGGTGGCGCAGTTGGCGCGAGCGGCGGCCGAGGGGCTGCTGGCCGGCGGCGTTCTGCCGGTGATCAAGCACATGCCCGGTCATGGCCGCGCCTTCGCCGACAGCCACAAGGCCCTGCCGGTGGTGCATGCGGACCTGCCGACGCTGGACGCCTGGGACTTCGCACCCTTCAAGGCCCTGTCCGACATGCCGATGGCCATGACCGCGCATGTCGTCTTCACGGCCATCGACAGGAAGCGTCCGGCCACCACGTCGAAACGCGCCATCCGGCTGATGCGGGATCAGTTGGGCTTCGGCGGACTGATCCTGTCGGATGACCTGTCGATGCAGGCCCTGTCCGGCGGCCTCGACGAACGGGCGCGTGCGGCGTTGAAGGCGGGCTGCGACATCGTCCTGCACTGCAACGGCGACATGGCGGAGATGCAGGCGGTCGCCTCCGCCGTCGGCAAGCTGAAGGGCAGGGCGAAGGCCCGCGCGGAGGCCGCCATGGCCCGGGTCGTCCGGTCGCCCGAACCGCTGGACGCCTCCGCCGCCCATGCGCGGTTCCATCAGGCCATGGCGGGCCGCACCGACGCCGCCCAGGGCCCGGACGTCGGCGAGGCGCAGGCGTGACCGCCGAGCAAGCCGGCCTCAAGCAGCGCCCCGCGCGGTAGGCCAACAAGAATGCAGCCGTTTCAACCCGATCTCGACTTCTCGGCCGCCGAGCAGGCCGCGCCGAAGGAAGCCTTCGTGGTCGATCTGGACGGCTACGAGGGGCCGCTGCACGTGCTGCTGGAGCTAGCGCGGCATCAGCGGGTCGACTTGCTGAAGCTGTCGATCACCGAACTGGCCGAACAGTATCTGCGCTTCGTGCACGAGGCGCGCAGGCGCAACTTCGCGCTGGCGGCCGATTACCTGGTGATGGCCTCGTGGCTGGCTTATCTGAAGTCGCGCCTGCTGCTGCCCCGCACAGAGCCCGGCAAGGCCGAGGAGCCCCCGGCCGAAGAGATGGCGGCTGCGCTCGCCTATCGCTTGCGCAAGCTGGAGGCGATCCGGCTCGGCGCCGACGCCCTGCGGGAGCGACCGCAGCTGAAGCGCGACGTCTTCACGCGCGGCGACCCAGAGCAGGTCGTCATCACCCCCTCCGACCGGGTCGAGGCCAGTCTGTATGACCTGATGACGGCCTATGTGTCCCAGCGCGAAAGGCAGGTGCGGCGCCGTTACGCCCCCACCGCCCGCGTGGAGGCCTTTGCGCTGGAGGCGGCGCGGGACTGGTTGCGCGAGGTCATGCCGCGCCTGTCGGACTGGACCCCGCTGGAGCGTGTCGCGCCCCGGCGCACTGAGGAGGACGGCCCCACCCAGGCCAGCTACGTCGCCTCGACCCTGTCGGCCAGCCTGGAACTGGTCAAGGAAGGCGCCATGGACGTACGGCAGTCGCGACCTTTCGACGACCTGCTGCTGAAGCGGCGCCACGCGGGTCAGCCGCTGGAGCTGACGCCTTGACGACCGCCGGCGAGACCGAGCGTCAGGTCGAGGCCCTGCTGTTCGCCGCCTCCGCCCCGCTCGGCGCGGCCGAGATCGCGGCGCGCCTGCCGGACGGCGCCGATGTGGAAGGCGCTCTCGCGGGGTTGCGTGAACGCTACGCCGGGCGGGGGGTCGAGCTGGATCAGGTCGCCGGCCGCTGGAGATTCCGCACCGCCGAAGACCTCGGCTTCCTGATGACCGAGCAGCGCAAGGAGCCGCGTCGCCTGTCGCGTGCGGCGCTGGAGACCCTCGCCATCATCGCCTATCATCAGCCCGTCACCCGCGCCGAGATCGAAGGCGTGCGCGGCGTGTCCCTGTCGCGCGGCACCCTGGACGTGCTGCTGGAGATGGGCTTCGTGCGCTTGCGGGGACGCAGGCGTTCGCCCGGCCGGCCGGTGACCTACGCCACGGCCGACCGCTTCCTGGAGCATTTCGGCCTGGCGAACCTGTCCGACATGCCGGGGCTGGCCGAGATGAAGGCGGCGGGCCTGCTCGACCTGTCCATGCCCGCCGGCTTCGACGTGCCCGATCCCGGCCGCATGGGCGGCGCCGACGAGGACCCCCTGGAGCCCGAGGACGCGCCGGAGTTCGCCCAAGACTTCGTAGGCGAGGACCGCTAGTCGACGAGGACCCGCGGCAGCTTGAAGGTCACGGTCTCACGCGCGCCATTGTCCTCGGTCACGACGGCGTCGAAGCGGTCGCGCACGGCGTCGATCAGCGCCTCGATCAGCGGCTCGGGGGCTGACGCTCCGGCGGTGACGCCCAGCGTCTCCACGCCGTCGAACCAGGCCCATTCGACTTGGGACGCGTCGTCCACCAGCCGGGCGTCGCGCGCGCCGGCCCGCATCGCCACCTCGACCAGACGGGCCGAGTTGGACGAGTTCTTGGACCCCACCACCAGCACCAGGTCGCAGCCGTCGCCCAGCCGCTTCACCGCCTCCTGGCGGTTGGTGGTGGCGTAGCAGATGTCTTCCTTGTGCGGGTCCGGCAGTTCGGGAAATCGCCGCTTCAGGATCGACAGGATGCCGGCCGTGTCGTCCACCGACAGGGTGGTCTGGGTGGCGTAGGCGAGCGGGGCGTCGCCCGGCCGCTGAACCGTCTCGGCGTCCGCCTCGTCCTCCACCAGGGTGATGGCGCCGGGCGGCAGCTGGCCCATGGTGCCGACGACCTCGGGATGGCCGGCGTGGCCGATCAGCAGGATGTGGCGGCCGGCGGCGTGGTGACGCTCGGCCTCGACATGAACCTTGGAGACCAGCGGGCAGGTGGCGTCCAGGAACAGCATGTCGCGCGAGCGGGCGGTCGCCGGCACCGACTTGGGCACGCCGTGCGCCGAGAACACCACCGGACGATCATCCGGGCATTCGTCCAGTTCCTTGACGAAGACCGCGCCCATGGCCTTCAGCCGCTCGACCACGTGGCGGTTGTGCACGATCTCGTGCCGGACAAAGACGGGCGCGCCGTATTTCTCCAGCGCCCGCTCCACGATCTGGATGGCGCGGTCCACCCCGGCGCAGAAGCCGCGCGGCGTGGCCAGCCGCACGTGCAGCGGGCGGCGAGGCGGAGGAGGCGCGACGTGGACGTTCATGCGCGCCAACCTAGTCGCTCACGCGGCTCGCCGCCACCAATCCGCGCCGACTCGCCGCCGCCAGGGCGCGGCCCTTCGCCACGGCGCACCTTCATGGGAAAAATAAGATGCGTTGCGGCAATAACTTAGCGCCTGTTCACGCAGCCTTGACCTTGCCGGCCCTCGCGGATAGGTTCCGCGCCGAATTCAGACCCGTT
The DNA here is from genome assembly GCA_023456105.1 of Pseudomonadota bacterium. GTDB lineage: Bacteria > Pseudomonadota > Alphaproteobacteria > Caulobacterales > Caulobacteraceae > Brevundimonas. The sequence goes on from JAEYAO010000019.1 coordinate 4,069, forward strand.
CCCGGCGGTTGTCGGGCGCTGATCGTTCAAAGGCATGTCCCCGATGCAGGAATCGCGCGAAGAGGCCATCAAGCGCCTCACCGAAAGCGCATCCTCGCTCGAGGCGCGCACGGCGCAGCAGGAGTCTGCGGACCTCGCCGCCCACAAGGTGACGGGGGAGGCCTACAAGATCATCGCCGACCTGATCGGCGGGGTGCTGGTGGGTCTGGGGCTGGGCTTTCTCGCGGACCGGTTCCTTGGAACCACCCCGTGGGGCATCATCGGCGGGGTCCTTCTGGGCTTCGCCTTGTCGATTTACATGGCGCGCCGCACGGCCAACCGGCTGATGGCGCAGGCGAAGGCGGCGGGGGTCACGGCGAAGCCGATCCCGTTCGAGGAAGCCGGGGAAGACGAGGACCGATAGGCCCATGGCCGATCCGATTCATCAGTTTCAGATCCAGAAGATCGTCGACTTCCCCGACGTGGTCCTGCCCGTGCTCGGCCCGGTGGATCTGGCCATCACCAACTCCCACGTCGCGATGACCCTGGTCTTCGGTCTGATCGTGCTGTTCCTGACGGCCGTCACGTCCTCGCCCAAGGTGGTGCCGGGGCGCGTGCAGGCCGCGGGCGAGCAGATGTTCGGCATGATCGACAACCTGACCGGTTCGATCATCGGCCACGAGGGACGTCGCTACTTCCCGTTCGTCTTCACCCTGTTCGCCCTGATCCTGGGCATGAACATCCTGGGCCTGCTGCTGACCTTCACCGCCACCTCGCAGCTCGCGATCACCGCGACCTTCGCCGCCCTGACCATTCTTCTGGTGATCGGCGTCGGTTTCGCACGCAACGGTCTTGGCTTCTTCAAGCTGTTCTGGCCCACCAGCGCGCCGCTTGTGCTGCGCCCCGTCGTCGGCGCCATCGAGTTCCTGTCATTCCTGCTGCGTCCGGTGACGCTGGCGCTTCGTCTGTTCGGCAACATGCTGGGCGGCCACGTGGCGCTGAAGATCTTCGCCGGCTTCGTGGTGTCGCTTGGCGCCTACGCCTTCGCCAACGGCGGCGTGGGTCTGGCGACCCTGCCGGTGGCCGGCCTGTCGCTGGCCATGGTGGTGGCCCTGACCGCCCTGGAGTTCCTGGTGGCCTTTCTTCAGGCCTTCGTTTTCGCCGTTCTGACCTGCATCTACCTCAACGATGTGGTCAACCTGGACCACGCCCACTAAGGCTGGGTTCAGTTCTTCACCCCGATTTCCAACACCTGACTAGGATTGAATACCATGGAACCTGAAGCCGCGAAGTTCATCGGCGCCGGCCTCGCCACCCTCGGCATGATCGGCTCGGCCCTGGGCGTGGGCAACATCTTCGGCCAGTTCCTGGCGGGCGCGCTGCGCAACCCGTCGGCGGCCGCCTCGCAAGTCGGCAACCTGTTCGTGGGCGCGGCTCTGGCCGAAGCGCTGGGCATCCTGGCCTTCGTGCTCGGCATCCTGATCTGGCTCGGCTGATCCCGACCGGCTGATCTTCGCGGCGGCGCGCCCTGAACAGGGGCTTGCGCCGCCGCTTTCGCTTTCACCACGGACGACCATGGCCGCAAACTCTTCATCCCCGCCTCCGGTCCTGCCGGTGGAAGAGGCCGTCGAACACGCGGCCGAAACCGGGCACGTGCCCAACAACACCGCCGCCGAGGTCGCCGGACACGGCGAAGGCGGCCTGCCCCAGTTCGCGTTCGAACACTGGGCCGGACAGATCGCCTATCTGCTGATCCTGTTCGCCATTCTGCTTTTCCTGGTGTCCAAGGTCTTCGCCCCGCGCCTGCGCCGCGTGATGGACGAGCGCGCCGACACCATCTCCACCGCCGTCGCCACAGCGCGTCAGGTCCAGGCCGAGGCCGCCGAACAGGCCGCCGCCGCCCAGGCCGAGGTCGCCAAGGCCCGCGCCGACGCCCGCGCCACCGCCGCCGCCGCCAAGGCCCGCGTGACCGAAGAGGCCAACGCCCGCCAGGCCGCCGAGGAAGCCGCCGTCAACGCCCGTATCGCCGACGCAGAGGGCCAGATCGCCCAAACGCGTGACGCCGCCATGGCGAACGTCTCGGCCATCGCCGCGGACACCGCCCGCGCCATGGTCGAGCGCCTGACCGGCCAGGGCGCGACCGACGCCGAACTGGCCACGGCCAAGGGAGCCTGAGATGCCCGCCTTTTTCGACGCTCACCTTTATGACCTCGCCAACGCCGAACTGTGGGTCGGCGTTGGCCTGCTGATCTTTCTGGGCATCCTGGTCGCCGCCGGCGTGCCCAAGATCGCCGCGCGCGCTCTCGACGCCAAGGCCGTCAAGATCCAGTCGGATCTGGACGAAGCCGCCCGCCTGCGCGCGGAGGCCGAAGCCCTGCTGGCTCAGATCCGCAAGGAAAAGGCGGACGCCGAGGCTCAGGCCGCCGAGATGATGGCTCAGGCCGAGGCCGACGCCCGCCGCATGGAGGCCGAAACCAAGGTCCGGCTCGAAGAAACCCTGACCCGCCGCCAGCAGATGGCCGAGCGCCGCATCGCCCAGGCGGAGGCGCAAGCCTCTGCCGAGGTCAAGGCCGCCGCCGCCGATCTCGCCGCCAAACAGGCGGAGGCGGTGCTCGCCGCCCGTCTGGCCGGCCAGGCCAAGGACCCGCTGGTCGATCAAGCCATCGCCCAGATCGGCGGCCGTCTGAACTGACGCCGCCACGGCTCGTCCCTGACAAAAAAGGGCCCTGCGGATCGCCGCAGGGTCCTTTTTCTTGAACCCTCAGGTCCGATCGGCGACGGTCAGTGCGCCGCCGCCATGCCGCTCATGGCGCGGGCGCGCTGGCGGTCCCGCTGGATCAGGCGGCCATAGACATTGCCCATGACGATGCCGAACACGACGTTGGTGATCAGCATCCAGGCCACCGCGCCGAAGCCGGCGCCGCTGGTGAAGGTGCTCTGGTCGCCGAACATGAAGACGACCAGCATCATCAGCACAAAAGCCCCGACCGCAAAGGCGATGCCCTTGGTCTCCGGCGTGTCCGTCGGCAGGCGCGGACAAAGGTAGCCGAAGGCCGGCCCCAGCAGCAGCACGCCGATGGCCAGGTGCAGGGCCCAACCCACGGCCATGTTCCCATCCATGCCGATGACATGGGCGATGACGGCCGGGGTGGGATCAAACCAGTTCAGGAAGATGTTGGGCAGCTCCAGCAGGGACACCGCCACCGTTCCGGCCACGCCTCCGGCCAGACCCTTTTGTACGCGTGACATCATGACCGAAGCGCCTCCCAACGCCTTTGGTGGTTCTCTGATAACGCGAGAGGGAGGATACGCCCGCCGCCGACGAACGGCGGTCACAACTCTGTGGTTAGCAGTTGCGAAGCCGCAACCGCGAGATCAGCGGAAGATTTTGCGCGTATACCGCCGCAAACCCTTGCGGGTGCGGGTCAGTCGACGGTGTGTGCGCCGCAGCATCATCCGCTCAGTCCGCAGCGCGGACTGCCAGAACACCGGCGCGAACTCCGGCTTCTTTCGAAGCAGCCGGCGAAACGGATACACCCAGCGGGGTCGTGCATATTGGGCCCGGATGAACTGGCGCTTGGCCCAGAAGGAGCTGCGCAGAATCAGCACCAGCCCCAGCGCGATCACCGGAACACCGCCCGGTCCCGGCAGCGGCGCGATCAGCACCCCCAGCAGCACCACCAGCGATCCGGCCGCCATCAACGCCCAGCGCTTCAGCAGCCGCAGTCGAGGGCGCGGAGCGGAGGAGGCGAAGGAGGACAGACTCACAAAGGTCACGGGGGGCCAGAAGGAACAAGCAAGGGGAGGCATGGACAACGATCCCGCCGGCCGCCCGATCCGCGCTGCTGCAACGAAAAAGCGGCCGTGACGCGATCGCCACAGCCGCCTCTTCACACCCGCGTGATGGCCGATCCATGTCCTCCGCGTGAAGCTTTGGTCATGATCGACATTGCACCGGGCGCTGTGTCCCGGCCGCGACAGCCTGCGTCAGGCCGCCTGGTTGGACCCCTCGGGCGCGGTCCAGCGCAGCCGCGGCGAGCGCGCCGCGCGCGTCTCGTCGAGGCGCCGCAGCGGCGCATGGAAGGGCGCCCCCTTGAACCGTTCCACATCGCCGGCCTTCGCGGCCTGGGCGAGCAGCCGCATGGCCTCGATGAAGCGATCCAGCTCGGCCTTCGATTCCGTTTCCGTCGGCTCGATCAGCATGGCGCCGTGCACGACCAGCGGGAAATACATGGTCATGGGATGGAAGCCTTCGTCGATCATCGCCTTGGCGAAGTCGAGCGTGGTGACCTCCGTGCCCTTCAGCCATTCGTCGTCGAACAGGGCCTCGTGCATGCACGGCCCCTCGGGGAAGGCCGCGCTCATCAGGTCGGACAGCCGGGCCTTGATGTAGTTGGCGTTCAGCACCGCGTCCTCGGCCACCTGGCGCAGGCCGTCCGAGCCGTGGCTCATCATGTAGGACAGGGCGCGCACATACATGCCCATCTGGCCCTGAAAGGCGCACAGCCGGCCGAAGGCCTGTTCCGCCTCGTCCTCCTCGCGCTCGATCAGGCGATAGCCGTTCGCGTCCGACACGACCCACGGCGCGGGGGCGAAGGGCGCCAGCGCTTCGGACAGCACCACCGGACCGGCGCCGGGGCCTCCGCCGCCGTGCGGAGTCGAAAAGGTCTTGTGCAGGTTGATGTGCATGGCGTCGACGCCCAGATCGCCCGGCCGCACCCGGCCGACGATGGCGTTGAAGTTGGCCCCGTCGCAGTAGAAATAGGCGCCCGCCTCATGCGTCAGGCGGCTGATCTCCAGGATGTCGCGCTCGAACAGGCCGCAGGTGTTGGGGTTGGTCACCATGATGGCGGCCACGTCGGGCCCCAGCTTGGACGCCAGGTCGGCCACGTCCACACGGCCGTCCTCGGTCTGGGCGACCTCGACCACCGAATAGCCGACAAAGGCCGCCGTCGCCGGATTGGTGCCGTGGGCCGAGGTGGGAACCAGCACCTTGCGGCGCTGCGCGTGTTCGCCCTTGGCTTCGTGCGCGGCGCGAATGGCCATCAGGCCGCACAATTCGCCATGCGCGCCCGCCTTGGGCGACAGGGCCACCGCCGGCATGCCGGTCAGGGTCTTCAGCCAGTGGGCCAGCTGGTCCATCAGCTCCAGCGCGCCCTGCACGGTCGACTGCGGCTGCAGCGGGTGGATGTCGGAGAAGCCCGGTAGGCGCGCCATCTTCTCGTTCAGGCGCGGGTTGTGCTTCATGGTGCACGATCCCAGCGGATAGATGGCCAGGTCGATGGCGTGGTTCTTCTGGCTGAGGCGCACATAGTGGCGCATGGCCTCGGGCTCCGACAGGCCCGGCAGGCCGATCGGATCGCGGCGGACCAGATCGCCCAGGTCCGACGCATCGGTCTTGGGTTCCGGCAGGTCGACGCCGGTCTTGCCCCAGCCTTCGCCCTCGAAGATCAGCTTTTCGTCCTGCAGCAGGCCGCGCCCGCCGGTCAGGGTCGGGTGCTTGTAGTCGTGATCGACCGTGTTCGGCGTGGTCGGACGGCCGACGGTGTTCATGGTGCTCATGATCAGAAACCTATTCTGGACGTCCACCGCCGACGATCACATCGACAGGTGCCACTACTGGCACGATGAACTTAATGCGGCTGATGGTTGAGTTCTGCCGGCCCTTCTCGCCCGCTGCGCCGATGTCTAACGACATAACTTTGATGCCGGCGTTAGCCTTGCCGGACTCCGTGTCGGTAGCGGTTACGGCGACATCGAACTCGATCTGCTGAACGTGCTTGTAAAGCTGATCGGTGCCCTCCCAAGCGGGATTTATTCCACCTTTTCCGACACTAGATTTCCACTCCAACTGCGCTTCATAGATAGCGGTCATGGTCTCGAGGATCGACTTCTTGACGAACTCCTTAAGCTCCATTCGTCTCCCTCCTGATCACGCTGCCAATACCTTGGCGAGCGCGCCCGCCAGAATCTTGATGTCGGCGTCAAGCGTGGTCTCGGTCGCGGTGACCAGCAGCACGTCGTCCATTCCGCCCTCCGGGTTCAGGCGGCTGTAGGGCACGCCCGCCAGGATGCGGTGCTCGGCCAGCTGCTCCACCACCTCGGCGGCGTCCCGGGGCAGGCGCACCGCGAACTCGTTGAAGAAGCGCGGGGTCAGGACCTCGACGCCGGGGATGGCCGCCAGCGCATCGCGCGTCGCGGCCGCCTTTTCGTGGTTCAGCAGCGCCAGCTTGCGCAGGCCCGTCTCGCCCAACAGGCTCATGTGGATGGTGAAGGCCAGGGTGCAGAGACCCGAGTTGGTGCAGATGTTCGACGTCGCCTTGTCGCGGCGGATATGCTGCTCGCGCGTGGACAGGGTCAGAACAAAGCCCCGCTCTCCGTCCGCGTCCACCGTCTCTCCGGTCAGACGGCCTGGCATCTGGCGGATCAGCTTTTCGCGGGTGGCGAACAGACCGACATAGGGGCCGCCGAAGTTCAGCGCATTGCCGATCGACTGGCCCTCGGCCGCGACAATGTCGGCCCCCATCTCGCCCGGCGACTTCAGCAGGCCCATGGACACCGCTTCAGTCACCACGACGATCAGAAGCGCGCCGGCGGCGTGGGCGGCCTCGGCGATCCTGGACACATCCGTCGCCGTGCCGAAGACGTTGGGCGTCTGCACCACCACGCAGGCGGTGTCGGGCCCGATGGCGTCGATCACGGCGGCCTCGGCGTCGATGGCGGGCTGAAGCGCCTGCGTCTCCACGCCCACCGCATGCACCACCGTCTCCGTCGCCTTGACGTAGTGCGGATGCACCCCGCCCGAGATCACCGCCTTGTTGCGGCGGGTCACCCGCGTCGCCATCAAGACGCCCTCGGCCATGGCGGTGGAGCCGTCATAGAGCGAGGCGTTGGCCACCGGCATGCCGGTCAGGTTCGCGACCTGGGTCTGGAACTCGTACAGGTACTGCAGCGTGCCCTGTGCGATTTCCGGCTGATAGGGGGTGTAGCTGGTCAGGAACTCGGACCGCTGGATGATGTGGTCCACCGTCGCCGGCACGTGGTGCTTGTAGGCCCCGGCCCCGCAGAAGAAGGGCGTGGTTCCGGCGGTCGTGTTCTTGCCCGCCATGGCCGACAGCGCCCGCTCGACCTCGAGCTCGCCCTGCACGCGCGGTAGGTCCACGGGGGCGTCCAGGCGAGCGCTTTCGGGCACGTCCACAAACAGGTCGTCGATCGACGAGGCGCCGATGGCGGACAGCATCGCCGTACGGTCGTCGGGCGTCAGGGGGAGGTAGCGCATGGGGGTCTCACTCCGTCATCCTCGGGCTCGACCCGAGGATCGGATGCGGGGCGGATCGTGCGTCGGTTGTTCGCACGAGCAGCGGAAAAGCGATCAGAGCGTCTTCAGGTAATCGTCATAGGCGGCCTGATCCATCAGGGCGTCCAGCTGCGAGGGGTCCGACACCTTGATGCGGGCGAACCAGCCGTCGCCTTCCGGGTCGGCGTTGACGGTCTCGGGGGCGGTCGAAAGGGCGTCGTTGGCCTCGACCACCTCTCCGGAGACGGGGGCGTAGACGTCGGAGGCCGCCTTGACGCTCTCGACCACGGCGAAGCTGTCCTTGGCGGAGAGGGTCTTGCCGGTCTCGGGGACCTCCACGAACACCACGTCGCCCAGGGCGTCGGCGGCGTGCTTGGAGATGCCGACGGTGGCGACTTCGCCGTCGAGGCGGACCCACTCGTGTTCCTTGGTGAACTTCATGTGCTTTTCTCCTCGACCGTCATCCTCGGGCTCGACCCGAGGATCGGATGTTGTTCGGCTCGTGCGTTTATGTCTTTGCACAAGCGGTTGACCGCCCGGCCCTCGGGTCAAGCCCGAGGGTGACGGGGTGGATATTACGCCTTCGGCTTACGGTGATAGCGTTGCGCCACGAACGGCATGGCGACGACTTCAGCGGCGGCGGGCTTGCCGCGCACGATGACCTTCAGCTCCGTGCCCAGCGCCGCCAGGCGGGCGGGCACATAGGCCATGGCGATGTTGCGGCCCAGGGTGGGGGAGGGACCGCCCGAGGTGACCTTGCCGATCACCTGGCCGTCCGCATCGGCGACCTCGGCGCCTTCGCGGGCGGGCGCGCCTTCCTTGACGGCCAAGCCCACGCGCACGCGGCTGGGCCCCTCGGCCATCTCCTTGGCGACCCGCTCGGCGCCGTTGAAGTTTCCAGCCTCGCGCCGCGACTTGGACAGGGCGAAGCCCAGCGCCGCCTCGACCGGGCTGGTGAAGGCGTCGATGTCGTGGCCGTGCAGCGGCAGCCCGGCCTCGAGCCGCAGCGAATCGCGGGCGCCAAGGCCGATCGGCTTGACGCGGGCGTCCTCCAGCAGGGTGTTCCAGATGCGCTCGGCCTCTTCGGCCGGAACCGAGATCTCGTAGCCGTCCTCCCCGGTGTAGCCCGAGCGCGACACGAAGCAGTCGCAGCCGAACAGCATCAGTCTCGCGCACTCCATGAAGCCCATCTCGGCCAGCACCGGCTCGTGCGCGGCCATGACCTCGGCGGCCTCCGGCCCCTGGATCGCCAGCAGCGCCCGGTTGTCCAGCCGCATCAGGAAGGCCGAGCCTTCCAGATTGTTCTTCAGATATTCGAAATCGGCTTCCTTGTTGCCGGCGTTGACCACGACGAACAGGCCGTCGTGGTCCGGGCGGCCGGCCATCAGGTCATCCATGATGCCGCCGTCCTGGTTCAGCAGCAGCGAATACTTCTGCTTGCCCGCCTTCAGCGCCTGGTAGTCGCCGGGCACGAAGCGTTCGAACTGGGTCACGGCGTCCTCGCCCGTGATGCGGCACTGGCCCATGTGCGAGACGTCGAACAGGCCGGCGTGCTCACGCGTCCAGCGGTGCTCGGCCAGAACGCCTTCGTACTGGATGGGCATGTCATAGCCGCTGAAGGCCGCCATGCGGGCGCCCAGCGCCTTGTGGGCTGCATGCAGCGGCGTGGTCTTCAGGGCGTCTGTGGCCGGTTCAGCCATGGCGGGGAGCCTTTCGCGGTCGCGTCTCGGGGCGGTCTCCCGCCGGTTCTCGCGCCCCCGCTGTCCTGAAGCCTGAGAGATTCCGACCGCCACTGCGGCCTTGCTCCGTCGGCGCGCCCCCAGAACCAAGATTCCTGGGCGACTTTCCAGCGTCCGTGTGCTTCGCGGTCCGTTTGCCTGAGCGTTTCCGGGGCGGTTGCGCCTTCGGCGTCGGGGCGGCGAACCGCCCCGATCTCTCCCGCGAGAGCGCGCGACCTTAGCGCCCGACTCCCGCGCGAAGTCAAGCGGAGCGGAACAAGCCGGAGCGGCGTGGATTGGTTTTGCAACGGCCCTCTCCCCCGCGCCAGAGGACACCATGTCCATCATCACCAGGATCTTCGGCGAGTCCGGCAAGCCCCGCAGCCGCCCGGCCAGGCCGGACGCCGCCATGCAACGCGTGCTGGACCAGTACGCCCGGCTGGACCCCAAGCCGATCGAGACCTTGACCCCGCAGGAGGCACGCCTCCAGCCGACCCCGGCCGATGCCGTCAAAAAGCTCCTCGGCTCCAAGCGTGAAAGCGAGGACCCGACACTGGGCGTGATGACGCGGGACATCACCATTCCAGGCGCGGCCGGACCGCTGCAGGCCCGTGTCTATCGCCCAAAGAGCGCCCACCCCGACGTCAAGCCGGTGGTGCTGTATTTCCACGGCGGCGGCTTCGTGATCGCCGATCTCGACGTCTATGACGCCAGCCCGAGGAGCGTCGCCCGCTTCGCCGACTGCGTGGTCGTTTCGGTCCACTATCGCCAGGCGCCCGAACACAGGTTCCCCGCCGCCCACGAAGACGCCCTGGCCGCGTGGCGCTGGATCATCGACAACGCCGCCTCGCTCGGGGGCGATCCGAACAAGATCGCCATCATGGGCGAAAGCGCCGGCGGGAACCTGGCCTGCGCCACCGCCATCGCCGCGCGCGACGAGGGGCTGCAGGCGCCCTGCCACATGGTGCTGGTCTATCCGATCGCTGGCGACGACATGGAGACGCCGTCCTACATCGAGAACGCGACGGCCAGACCGCTGAACAAGCCGATGATGGAATGGTTCGTAAGGCACGCCTTCGACGATCCGTCCCGGACCGCCGATCCCCGCATCAACCTGGTCGAGGCCGACCTGATCGGCCTGCCGAGCGCTACCGTGATCTGCGCCGAGATCGATCCGCTGCGCTCCGAAGGCGAACTGCTGGCCGAGCGGCTGGAGCAGAACGGGGTCGAGGTGCGGCACAAGACCTTCCACGGCTCGACGCACGAGTTCTTCGGCATGGGCCTGGTGGTGCCGGACGCCGCCGCCGCCGAGACCTTTGCCGCGCATGAGCTGAAGCGCGCCTTTGGCACAGCTGTGCTACCGATCTGACAACGGCGGACTTGCTCCCGTTGGCCGCGCCCGCCAAGAACGGTGAACACCGTCCCCGGAGCGCCGCCGATGATCGCCCACGTCCGCCTGAACGACCACGTCGGCGCGCTCGAGACGCCCGAGGGCCTGCCGGCCGTGCTGGCTGTGCTGGGCGAAACCTGCGCGGCGATCAGCCGGACGGTGGCGGGCGGGGCCCTAGTCGGCGCGCTGGGCGCCTCCGGCCAGGTCAACGTCCAGGACGAGGAGCAGAAGAAGCTCGACATCATCACCAACGACATGCTGCGCGAGGCCTTGGCCGCCTGCGCCTCGGTGTTCGGCCTCGCCTCGGAGGAACTGGACACGGTTGAGTCGACCGGCCGCACCGGCGAAGGCGGCTATCTGGTGCTGTTCGACCCGCTGGACGGCTCGTCCAACATCGACATCAACGCGCCGGTCGGCACCATCTTCTCGGTCCTGCCGGCCCCGTCCGGCGAGATCGACGAAGCCGCCTTTCTCCAGCCGGGCCGCAACCAGGTCGCGGCCGGCTACGCCCTTTACGGCGCGCAATCGATGCTGGTGCTGACGACGGGGCGGGGCGTCGCCGCCTTCACCCTGGATTCGGACGGCCAGTGGCTGCGCACCGGCGAAGACCTCGCCATCCCGGCGGACACCAAGGAGTTCGCCATCAACATGTCGAATCAGCGTCACTGGGCCGAGCCGGTCCGCCGCCACATCGACGGCTGCCTGCAGGGCAAGGACGGGCCGCGGGGCAAGGATTTCAACATGCGCTGGGTGGCGGCCATGGTCGCGGACGTGCACCGCATCCTGATGCGTGGTGGCGTTTTCCTTTATCCGTGGGATGCGCGCGAGCCGAACCGCGCGGGCAAGCTGCGCCTGATGTACGAGGGCAATCCGATGGCGCTGCTGGTCGAACAGGCGGGCGGCAAGGCCACCACCGACGGCCGCCAACCCATTCTGGACATCCAGCCGTCAGAACTGCACCAGCGCATCGCCGTGGCCCTGGGCTCGGCCAACGAGATCGACGTCTTCGCGAGCGCCTGACGTGGTCATCGGCCCTTCCGACGCGCTTCTGATCATCGATCCGCAGAACGACTTCTGCGAAGGCGGCGCGCTGGCGGTCGAGGGCGGGGCGGGGATCATGCCGCTGATCGTGCGGCTGGCCGAGCGTTTCGACCGCGTGGTCGTGACCCAGGACTGGCACACGCCCGACCAGATCTCCTTCGCCTCCAACCATCCGGGGGCGCAGCCCTTCACCGAGATCGAGGTCGCCTACGGCCGCCAGATGCTGTGGCCCGTCCACTGCATCCAGGGCTCGCCGGGCGCGGACTTCCATTCCGATGTCGGACCCGCCGTGGACAAGGCGCTGGCCATCGTGCGCAAGGGGAGCAATCCGCGCGTCGACAGCTATTCCGGCTTCTTCGAGAACGATCATAGCACATCGACGGGCCTCTCCGGCCTGCTGCGCGAACTCGGCGTCCCGCGCGTCTTTCTGTGCGGCCTGGCCTACGACTACTGCGTCCGCTTCACCGCCGAGGACGCGATGCGCGAGGGCTTCGAGGCGGTGGTGATCACCGACGCCAGCCGCGCAATCGCGCCGAACACGGCGGCGGAGGCGCGGGACAGTTTCGGATCGCGTGGCGTGGTGGAAGTCAGCGCTGCCGAACTCTTGGCCTGACGTCCTCGCCCCCTTCCGTCATCCTCGGGCTCGACCCGAGGATCGGACGTCCTGCGGGCTCTGCGGTGGAGGACCCGCACGAAGGGGAGGGTGAGCCCGAGGGTGACGGCGAGGGTCGTCACGCCTGCGCGGCGGCGTACGCCTCAACCTCCGCGATCCGCTTCGCCTTGTCCGCCTCGCTCAGGAACGAGCCCTCGAAGCTGTTCCGAGCCATCTGCGTCAGCTGCGCGCGCGTCAGCCCCGTCGCATGCGCCAGTTCGCGATAGTTGTCGTTCACATAGCCGCCGAAATAGGCCGGATCGTCCGAGTTCAGGGTGATGTGCAGCCCCTGCCTCAGCATCTCGGGCACGGGGTGGTCCTTCAGGTCATCGACCACGCACAGCTTCAGGTTCGACAGCGGGCACACCGTCAGCGTCATCCGCTCGGCCGCCAGGCGCCGCACCAGCGCCTCGTCCTCCATGGAGCGGTTGCCGTGATCCATCCGGTCGATGTGCAGGAGGTCCAACGCCTCGTGCACATAGGCGGGCGGGCCTTCCTCGCCGGCGTGGGCGACGCGCTTCAGGCCCAGCGTGCCCGCACGCTCGAACACGCGCTGGAACTTGGACGGCGGATGGCCGACCTCCGACGAGTCCAGACCCACGCCCGCGATCCGGTCCAGCCATGGCGTGGCCGCGTCCAGCGTCGCGAACGCCGCCGCCTCGTCCAGGTGCCGCAGGAAGCACAGGATCAGCCTTGAGGTGACGCCCAGCTCCTGTTCCGCCCGCGCCATGCCGGCCAGCAATCCCTCGACCACCTCCGCCATCGGCACGCCTCGATCGGTGTGGGTCTGGGGATCGAAGAAGATTTCCGCGTGCCGCACCGTGTCCGCCGCCGCCCGCTGGAAATAGGCGAAGGCTAGATCCTCGAAGTCCCGCCGGGTCAGCAGCACCGCCGCACCCGCATAGTAGATGTCCAGGAAGTCCTGCAGGTTCGAGAAGTCATAGGCGGCCCGCACCGCCTCCACGCTGCTGAACGGGATCGACACCCCGTTGCGCCGCGCCAGCTCGAACATCAGCTCGGGCTCCAGCGACCCCTCGATATGCAGATGCAGCTCGGCCTTGGGCAGGCCGGCGATGAACGCGTCGAGGGTCATAAAGGCGCTCCGGGAGGAAACACTCGAGCCTAGCCTACATCCGCTCCGGCGTCTCGATCCCCAGCAGGTCCAAGGCCGTCTCCAGCTGGCGGAGGGCCGCGGCCGACAGCGCCAGGCGCGAACCGCGCATCGCCTCGTCCGGCGCCGCCAGCACGGGGCAGGCGGCGTAGAACTTCGAGAACGACTGGGCGATGCGATAGGCGTGCTCGGCAAGCAGGTGCGGCATGCGCTTGTCGTAGGCGTCGGCCACGGCGGATGAGAAGGCGTCCAGCGTCAGGGCCAGGTCACGCTCGGCCGGGTCGGCGACCACGATGGCGCCGGCGTGGGCGCCCTGATCCTCGGCCTTGCGCAGCAGGGATTTGATCCGCACCGCCTGGTACAGCAGGTACGGCCCGGTCTTGCCCTCGAAGCTGGTGAAGCGGTCCAGATCAAAGACGTAGCTGGTGGTGCGCGCGTTCGAAAGGTCGGCGAACTTCAGAGCCGCGATCGCCACCTTGTGGGCGATGGCCTCGAACGCGTCCGCAGGCAGGTCGTCGCCCAGCTTGGCCTCGCGCAGCCGCTCGCGCGCCTTGTCGGTGGCCATGTCGATCAGGTCGCGCAGCTTCAGCACCCCGCCGGCGCGGGTCTTGAACGGCTTGCCGTCCGTCCCGTTCATAGTGCCGAAACCCAGGTGCTCCAGCGAGCCCTCCGGCGCATAGCCGGCGAGGTAGGCGGCGCGGAACACCTGCTGGAAATGCTCGGCCTGGCGTTCGTCGACGACGTACAGGACCAGATCGGGGCTGATCGCCTGTTTCCGGTCCAGAATGGTTGCCAGATCGGTCGTGCCGTACATGGCCGAGCCTTCGGAGCTGATGACCAAGAGCGGCGGCGGGCTGGGCGCCTCGATCACCGAGCCGTCGGGCAGCTTCTTCTTGCGGGTCTCGCCGGGCTTGGCGACGTGGACCACCTGGGCGCCGTCGTCCTCGACCAGCAGGCCCGTCTCGCGCAGATGCGCGATCATCTGGTCCATCAGCGGATCGGCGTCGCTCTCGCCGTTCCACAGGTCGAAATCCACCGAAAGGGCGGCGTACTCCCGCTCCAGCGCCTCTCGGCTGACGATCACGAAATGGCGCCACAGGGCGCGGTAGCCGGCGCGGCCGGATTGCAGCTCGGCGGTGGCCTTGCGCGCGCGGTCGCGGAACGCCGGGTCCTCCTTGGAGCGGCCGGCCGCCAGTGGATAGAGCCGGTCCAGGTCGGCCAGGGTGACGGGGCTTTCCTCAGGAAAGGGGCCGTCCCCCTCGGCCATGAAGGCGTCGGCCAGGCCTTCGTCCCCGCAGGCGACGATCAGCAGGCCCATCTGGAAGCCCCAGTCGCCGAAGTGCGCGTCGCCGGTGACCTGGTCGCCCCGGAAGCGGAAGATGCGCTTCAGGCTTTCACCGATGATGGCGCTGCGCAGGTGGCCGACGTGCATCGGCTTGGCCACGTTCGGACCGCCGTAGTCGATCACCACCTGGCGCGGAGAGGCGACCAGGGCGGCGCCTGCATGCTCGGCGTCGGCGGCGATCGCCTCGGCGCGCTGCGACAGGGCGGCGTCGGCGACCTTCAGGTTGATGAAGCCGGGTCCCGCGACCTCCACCGACAGCAGGCGATCGTCGTCCTTCAGCCGTTCGGCGACACGGGCGGCCAGATCGCGCGGATTGGCCTTCAGCGCCTTGGCGGCGGCGAGCGCCCCGTTGGACTGGAAGTCGGCGAGGTCCGGACGATCGGACGGGGTAACGGCGGCGCGCGCCGCATCCACGCCTTCGGCGGCGAAGGCGGCGGCGACCGCCTCGCTGAGGGTCGTCTTGAGGTCGATCATCTTATTGCGCGGGCGGGGTCGCGGCGGGGGCTTCGATCGGCGCGGCCTGCGCACCGGCGTTGACGCGGAAGCGGCTGCCCGAGCGGTTGAACTCGGCCATCTCCGGCGTGATCTCGAAACCGACCAGAACCTCGAAGTTGCCGCCGCTGGTGGTGGCGTCGGCGCGCGGGATCACGATGGTGCGCTCCTCCGTCACCGAAGCGGTGCGCTGTCCGTCGAAGTTCACCGGCAGGTCGAAGTATTCCTTGGCCAGCACGGCCTTGTTCCGCTCGGTCACGGCGACCCAGTAGCGATAGGTCTTCTGCTCGCCCGTCGCCTGCGCCCCCCGGCCGAGATTGAACAGGATGTTCATGTCCAGCCGGATCGGGTCCTCGCCGCGATAGGTGCAGTCGGCGTTCAGCCCCTCGATCTCGCCGGTGAAGCCCACGGCGCTGACGGCCGCGCGGTTGTTCTCAAGCTCCACATAGCGGGCGGCGTCGTACAGCACCTTGACGAAGGGGCAGGGGCCGGCGTTCGCGCGGCGGCTGAGCGGCGCGATGCGCGGCGTGCGTGCACGGCTTTGCCCCTCTTCCTGCTGGGCGCTCGCGCTCTGGCCGCGCTGCTGTCGGCTGGACGACTGCGCGTCCGCCGCGGCGGGCAGGATCGCCGCAGTCAGGGCCGCTGCGAACATGAAGGTAGGGACGCGACGCATCAGGCAGGGTTCCGATCGTGAGGCGGGAAAAGCGATGGCGTCGGTTCTTTAGAGGCCCGGCAGCTTGAAGCCGCCGCTGCGGCGCGGGGTGATGGCGATGCCCTGCCGGCCGCCGGTCAGGGCCTGCAGACGCGCCGCCTCGCTGGCCGGGTCGATGGTGACGGCGCCCTCGGCGGTCTGGCTGACGGTGGGCGCCTGCGTCGCCGCGTCGTCCTTGCGCCAGAACAGGATGCGGTTGGCGAAGCTTTCTTCCTTATGCGCCAGGTCGCCGAACTCGTCGTCGACGACATAGCGCGCCAGCGGATCGGCGTTCTCGCCGCCGGCCTGGGCCACCAGCGCCTGTTCCCCGGGCGTGCGGGTCACGGCCTGGCGCTGGCCCAGCAGGATTTGACGGGCGGCGCTTTCGGGAGCCAGTTCCTGAGGGCGCGGCTGGCCGGGCGACGGCGGACGCAGGCCGTATTCCGGCGGCACGCTGAGCGGCGCCGTCGAAACAGTCAGGAACTCGTCGGGCGTGACGCGGCCGAGACCGGCGCGATCACGCAGTGTCCCGCAAGCGCCCAACGCAAGCGTGGAGGCGGCGAGGGTCAAGACGGCGACGCTTCGGATACGCATGGATCAGCTCAGGCTTTGCAGGCGCCGGGCGAGCGGCGCGAAGATGGGCGTAGTGAAGAGCGGGTGATTACGACTTTTCGGGGGCCGCGCCAACCTTGGCCGCGCGCTCCGACAGGATGCTGTCCAGGATCAGCAGCACCACGCCGATGCTGATGGCGCTGTCGGCGATATTGAACACCCAGGGAAATACGCCCGTGCCCGAGAAGTCGATGAAGTCCACCACATAGCCGAAACGGATGCGGTCGATGACGTTGCCTATGGCGCCGCCCATGACCATGCCGATGGCGGCGAGCAGCAGCTTCCTGTCAGCTTTCAGCGCCCAGACGCCCAAGGCGATGGACACGAGGACCGAAAAGACGCTCAGCACCCAGCGCGCCTCGCCCCCGCCGAACAGGCCGAACGATACGCCTCGGTTCTCGACCCACGAGAAGTTCAGGATCGGCGGCAGCACCGGCACGCGCCCGACCTCCTGCAGCGACAGCCCGCCGATGATCCAGGCCTTGCTCAGCTGATCCAGCACGAAAACGGCGAGAGCGATCGCAAAGGCGACGTAGGCGGTGCGGCGGACGGTCATGCGATCTCGGCTTGGCCTGGTGGCTCGGGGATGGGCGCGCTTAGCAGGAAGCGGCGCCAAGCTCCAATCCCAATCCGGAGGGTGTCAGAACAGGCTGCCCTGACCGGACGCCGGCGGCTTGGCGCGAGGCGCGGGCCGGGCGGGAGCGGGAGGCGCGGGCCGGGGCTCGCCCTCCACCACGGCGTCCCGCGCGCCGTCGCCGAACACCAGACGCACGCTCTGGCCGGAGGACAGTGCCGCGGCCGAGGTCAGCCAGCGGCCGTCCGCGTCCTCCACCTTGGCGAAGCCGGGCTTCGGACGCCCGGGGTCCAGGGTGGCGAGCGCGCGCGACAGGGCCGACAGCCGGTCCTCGGCCCGCTCCAGCCGGCGCGGCAGAACGGGCGTCAGCCGGGCGCTCACCGCGTCGAGCCTCGCGGCCCGCTGGTCCAACCGCCGATGCAGCGGCTCGGGCGACAGTCGGCCCGACACGCGGATCAGCCGCCGCTCGTGCGCCGCCGTGTTGGCGCTCAGCGAAGAGGCCAGACGTCCGGCCGCGCCCGCCAGCCGGTCGCCGCGCCGCTCGATCGCCCGCTCCAGAAGGGCTCCGTTCAGCCGGCCTCCGACCAGCGTCGCCCGCCGTTCATGCACCGCGACATTGCGCAACAGCGCCGATTCCAGCCGGCTGGAGGCGCCGTCCAGCCGCTGCTGCGCCAGGGCCAGCAGGTCCTCCGGTCGCGCGGGCAGGCCTCGCGCGACCGAGCGCAGCCGCGTGCGTCGGTCCTCGATCAGCCGCCCGCCCGCCTGCGTCAGCCGCCGGTCCATGTCGCCGACGGCGTAGCGCAGGTCCGCCAGCACCGGCGTCGCCATCTCGGCCGCGCCGGTGGGCGTGGGCGCCCGCCGGTCGGAGACGAAGTCGATCAGGGTGGTGTCCGTCTCGTGCCCCACCGCCGAGATGATAGGGATGGAGGCGGCGGCCACCGTGCGCGCCAGCCCTTCGTCGTTGAAGCACCACAGGTCCTCGACCGAGCCGCCGCCCCGGGCCACGATCAGCAGGTCGGGGCGCGGGATCGGCCCGTCCGGCGTCAGCGTCTCGAACCCCCTGATCGCCGCCGACACCTGGCCGCAGGCGCTTTCGCCCTGCACCACCACCGGCCAGACGATCACGCGGCAGGGCCAGCGCTCCTCGATCCGGTGCAGGATGTCGCGGATCACCGCGCCCGTCGGACTGGTGATGACGCCGATCACGGCGGGAAAGGCGGGCATGGGCTTCTTCAGTGCGGGATCGAACAGCCCTTCACCCCGCAGCCGGACCTTGAGCCGCTCCAGCTGCGCCAGCAGCGCGCCGGCGCCCGCCGCCTCCATGGTCTCGATCACGATCTGGTAGGAGGACCGCGCCGGATAGGAGGTGATCTTGCCGGTGACGATGACCTCCAGCCCCGTCTCTGGCTGAACCCCCAGTCCGCGCGCCTGACCCTTCCACACCACGCCGTCGATGCAGGCCTTGTCGTCCTTCAGCGTCAGATAGACGTGGCCTGAGCCGTGGCGATTGACCTTGGAGATCTCGCCCCGCAGCCGCACATGGCCGAAGCGGTCCTCCAGCGTGCGCTTCAGCGCGAACGACAGTTCGGAGATCGACAGGGGCGGATTGTTGTCGCGGGGGCCGGGCGCAGCCTCCACGGCGCTTTCGAAGACATAGTCGTCGGTCATCGGGCGATCATAGCCTGCGTCGATCCGCGCGGGAACGCAGCGCGAGCGGCGCCGTTCGCTTCGCATGGCGCCGAACACACCCCTTCAGGGCGATCCCGACGATCCCGATCCGGCCGAGCGCGAGCTGTCGCGCCGCAGCGGCGGGCCGGCGATCAGCCTGTGGCTGGTGATCGGCGCGATCGTGTTGCTGGGGCTGCTTGTCTATGCGGTGTCGGCCCTGTTCTGACCTCTGGCCCGAAGGAAACCTCATGAACCGACTGACCCTGACCGCCGTCGCCGCGCTCGCCGTGATGGGCGCCGCCGCCTGCTCCGACCGCGAGGACGATGTGGTCCAGCCGCCGGCCGCCGGCGCCGCGCCCGAGCCGGTCACCGAGACCCAGGCCCAGGTCGCCCAGACCCAGGCCGCCGTCGCCTTCGGCATGACCCGCCAGGAGCTCGAAGACGCCGACCTCCTGTCGGCGCAGGGCAACACCGATCTCGGCGACGTCGAGACGCTGGTTCTGGACGCGAACGGCGCCCTGACCAGCATCGTGGTCGAGCTGGAAGGTCCCGGCGATCCCAAGGTCGTCGTGCCCGTCGCCCAGATCAGCTCGGTCGACCAGAACGGCGAAAAGGACCTCACCACCACCCTGACCGCCGCCCAGCTTCAGGCCCTGCCCGCCTGGACGCCCCAAGGCTGAGGACTGGGCTGAGGCGCCGGTAAGTCTTTCGGCCGCTTGACCGCCCTCCGCCGGGCGGTCATTGCGGCTGATCATGAACATCCTGCTTGTCGGATCCGGCGGACGCGAACACGCCCTGGCCTGGAAGATCGCGCAGTCGCCGCTGCTGACGCGGCTTGTGGCCGCGCCCGGCAATCCCGGCATCGCCCGCCTGTGCGAGGTCCGGCCCGAGCTGAAGGCCGACGACGCCGAGGGCCTCGCCGCCCTGGCGCGCGAGATCAAGGCTGATCTGGTCGTGGTGGGGCCGGAGGTCGCGCTGGCGGCCGGTCTGGCGGACCGTCTGGCGGCGGCGGGAATCCCGTGCTTCGGCCCCACCGCAAAGGCGGCGCAACTCGAGACCTCCAAGGCTTTTTCCAAGGGCCTGCTGCAGCGGCACGGCATACCGACCGCCGGCTATGGCGTGCACGAGACCGTGGCCGAGGCCAAGGCGGCGCTGGACGGGTTCCAGCCGCCCTACGTCATCAAGGCCGATGGCCTGGCCGCCGGCAAGGGCGTGGCCATCAGCCCGGATCGCCGTGACGCCGAAGCCGAGATCGAGCGCATGCTGGGCGGCCGCTTCGGCGCGGCCGGCGCGCGCGTCGTGATCGAGGAGTTCATGGACGGCGAGGAGGGCTCGCTGTTCGCCCTGTGCGACGGCCAGCGCGCGGTGCTGCTCGGCGGCGCCCAAGATCACAAGCGCGCCTTTGACGGCGACCTCGGCCCCAACACCGGAGGCATGGGCTCCTATTCGCCCGCACCCGTCTTCACGCCCGAGTTGGTCCAGCAGGCGGACGAGCGGATCGTCCAACCGACCCTGCGCGCCATGGCGGCGGAAGGGTCGCCCTATCGCGGCGTGCTCTACGCCGGCTTGATGGCGACGGACGACGGCCCCAAGGTGGTCGAGTTCAACGCCCGCTTCGGCGACCCGGAATGCCAGGTGCTGATGATGCGCATGGCCGGCGACATCGTGCCCTATCTGCTGGCCTGTGCGCGCGGCGACGTGTCGGGGCTCAAGGCCCCGCAGTTCAAGCCGCAGACGGTGATCTGCGTGGTGCTAGCGGCCAAGGGCTATCCCGACAGCCCGCTGGAAGGCTCCATCATCCGCGGCGCCGAGCAGGACTTCGGCCCGCACGTTCAGGTCTTCCACGCCGGCACGCGGCGTCGCCCGGACGGCCAGCTCGCCGCCGCCGGCGGTCGCGTCCTCAACGTCTGCGCCGAAGGCGACGACATCGCCGAGGCCCGCGAGCGCGCCTACGCCGCCATCCACCGGATCGACTGGCCTGGCGGCTTCCACCGCACCGACATCGGCTGGCGCGCGCTGGAGCGGTAGGAAAGATCGCTAGGGCTGCGCCTCGTCTTGCGCCCGCAGCGCCTGATGAGTTCTACGAATGGAGTCCGCGATCTCTGTTGTGCCCGCGCGCACGTTCTTGCGTGTCCGCTCGGCGTCGTACAGGCCTTTCAGATAGGCGATATCCCACTCTGTTAGCCCGTCGACCGTGTCCGGCGCATCAAAGACGTTGAGGACGGAAGCGTACCGGCTGGTGTCCGCCTCCGGATCGATCTGCGCAAAGGTGACCATGGCTACATAGTCGGCCAGCTGCTGGATGGAGACGCTGGAAGTCTGATTGACGTCAACCAGCACAATAGTGCGGAAGATGTTGTCCACGATCTGCGTCGTCAGGCGTGACGCGGCGAAGGTGTTGATCACAGGTGCATAGTCGCTGGGATCATTGCAGCTGTTGGCGCATTCGCCCGGAATGCGAACCGCGCGTTCGCCCGTTTCGGAGTTGACGGGCATAGATTGCTGCCACCAACGAACCGGCTTTGTGGATGTCTCGAAAGCTTTGAGAGCCGCCCCACCGCGATCCATTCCAGAGCCCCCCATGCGGAAAGCTCGGGCGCGCGTGTCGATCAGCGTGGCGGCCAATGCAGAGGGATCGCCGCTGGCCACGATCATCACGTTGGGCGCGCAGCCCGGAGCCCCTGGCGCAAGGCCCAAATCCTCGGCGACGGTTGAGACCCGATCGACAATGTACTGCGCGGCCTCGCGTTGTAAATTGGCGGCTCCGATGCAGACTGCGTTGTCCCACCGCGCGATGCCCCGCCCGCGATTAGGCGCCGCGACCTCTCCGACGAAATCGCGGATCATCGACTCAAGCGGTCTACCCACTACATCGATGTCTTCGAGACGGGCGGGCTCCTGAGCATCAGCCGCAGGAAGCCCGGGCGGGGGGCTGACCCGCGCAGGCTCTTGAGCCGACAACAGCAAGGCGGCCAGCGCTATAGACAGCATGGGGCTTCTCCGAACAGCGGCAGCCTATGCTCAACCCCTGAGTGCGTCAAACGCTCGTAGGTCGACGATCAGGTCCGCCTTTTACGCCCAGGCGAACAGCAGGCGGCCTTCGCCCATGCGTTCGCGCAGGGCGGGCAGGTCGGCGTGGGCGACGGAGAAGCAGCCGTAGGAGCGGCCCAGCTTGCCTTCGCGGGCCAGGAAGCCCGGATCGGCGTAGTCGGCGCCGTGGATGATGATGGCGCGCTCGCGGGCGCGGTCGTTGGAATACTCCAGCCCGTCCAGCAGCACGTTCGGCCCCTGTTGCGAGCCCCAGCTGGCGCCGGCCGTGGCGAAGGCCCCGACCGAGGACATGTTGCTGTCCGGCGTGTTGGAGAAGCGCTTGGCGTAGCCCGAGTGCGCCGGGTCCGAACCCCGGCCGTGACAGGTCCGCAGCACCGTCACCTGGCCGCCCACCATGTCGACCTCGTACAGGCGCTCGTCGCCCGAGTATTTCTGGAAGTCGACCAGATACATACGATCGCGCAGTGGGATGCGCTGGTGGTGAACGTCCAGGGCGGCGACCGCGCGCTCCATCAGCTCCTTGCGCACCTGACCGCGCGGATCGAGCGGCGGGGCGGCGTTCATCGAGACGACGACCGGGGCGGGAGCCTGCGAGATCACCGATAGCGGCGGCGCGACCGGCGCCTGAGCCTGGGTGATCAGCGGGGTGGCCTGTCCGGTGGCGCAGCCCGCCAGCATGGCCGATCCGCCCAGGATCAGCCCTCGTCTCGATAGCCGCATGCGACGCCCTCGTTGCGGTTGTTCTTGGGCCGTGTTGTTTCAAACTGTTGCTGCGGGGGCAACCTGAGCCATGGCGGGGAGCGACGCGCCAACGCCTTGAAAACCGTCATAATCTCGCCGGCGGCGGGTCACCCTGCGCTGAAGCTTCTGGGCGAGAAAGACATGTCACGGATGCTGAAAAGCCAGCGGCGCGGGGCTTCTGCTCAGGTCATCGTTCGTGGACATCGGCGCACGATTGTGGCGCTGCCCTTCGAGAAGACGCTGATGATGGCGAGATAAAACTTTCGTGAGCGCGGAACTTTCGTGGTTCAGCTCCGCATCGACAGCCGCTGCAGCAAAAAGCGGCTGAACGCCGACTCGTCCTCGAAACGCGTGACGACCGGCCACGCGGTTACGCTCCGCCGCTGATTGGCGCTCAGCCGCACCCAATCCTTTTCCGTGGTGATCAGCCCCGCGCCGAACGCGGCCGCTCGGTCCTGCAGAAAGGCGAAATCTTTATCCTGATAGGGCGCGTGGTCGGGAAAGGGAACAAAGTCCACCAGATCCGCGCCGGCCGCCTTCAGCGCCCGCTCGACCTTCCAGGGCTTGGCGACGCCCGCGAAGCCCAGCAGAGGACCGGAGGGGGGCGGCTGGAGCGCCCGCAGCTGCGCGATGAACACCGGCAGATCTCCGAAGGCGGCCAGCAGTTCGCCGCTGACTTCGTCCGCATCCGTCGGCGCGATCACCACCACCGCGTCGGCGCGGGCGAGCCCGGCCGCCAGCGGCTCGCGCATCGGACCGGAGGGAAAGATGGAGCCGTCTCCGAACGGCCACTCGCCGCCACGCGTCTCCCCATCGACGACGACCAGGCTGACCGTCTTCATCAGGGCGGGGTTCTGGTGCCCGTCGTCCAGAACCACGACATCGGCCCCGCTCTCGGCCGCCGCCCGCGCGCCCGCGGCCCGGTCGCGCGCGATCCAGGCGGGCGCGCCTTGCGCCAGCATCAGCGGCTCGTCGCCGACGTCCTCGGCCGTGTGCCGATCGGGATCGACCCGCACCGGACCCTTCAGCCGCCCGCCATGGCCGCGCGACAGGGCCTGGGCCTCGACGCCCTGTTCCCGCAGCAGGCGCAGCACCTCGCGCGCGACCGGGGTCTTGCCCGACCCTCCGACGGTCAGATTGCCGACCGAGATCACCGCGCAACCGGGATCGACCGGAACGGCGGCCTTGATCCGGCGCGCCGTCTCCGCCGCCCACGCCCAGCCCAGCGGCTTCAGCAGCAGGCGCGTGACCGGCGCATGGCTGCGGTCGCGGCGATACCACCACTGCGGCGTCCTCAGCTTCACAGCCGGCCTCGCGCAGGCGCGGGCGGCAGCAGCGGCTGCAGCACCGCCCACAGCCGGTCCAGGCCCGAGGCGGCTTCCGTCGCCGCCCGCCGCGCGCGCTCGCCCATCGCCTTGGCCGCCGACGGGTTCATGAGCAGGGGCGCGATGACCCGCGGCAAGTCGCCGAAGCCGGCGACCTGGATCAGGCCGCCCGCCTCGACCATGGCCGCGTTCACCGCCTTCCAGTTGGCGCCGTCGGGTCCGGTGATCACCGGCTTGCCCAGGCGCGCGGGCTCCAGCGGATTGTGCCCGCCCAGCGCCGGGCGACCCAGCACCGGCCCGAAGGATCCGCCCAGCACCACCACATCGGCCAGCCGCAGGAACAGCCCCATCTCGTTCAGGGTGTCGGCCACATAGACGCCCGAGCCCTCGATCGGCTCGCCGCGAGACCGCAGGGCCGCCGGGTGGCCGCGCATCCGCAGGGCCTCCACGACGCCCGCGCCGCGTTCGGGATGGCGCGGCAGGACGATCAGGCAAGGCGAGCCGGGCAGGGCGGACAGGGCCTCGACGATCGCCACCTCTTCGTCCTCGTGCGTGCTGGCCGCCAGCACCACCGGCCTGTCGCCGATCGCGGCGCTCAGGCGGCTGAACACCGCCGTGTCGTGCGGCAAGGCCGCGCCCGCCAGCTTGAGATTGGCCAGGCCGTCGACGTGCGCGCCCAGGCTGCGCAGGCGTTCGGCCGAGGCGTCGTCCTGCGGCAGCACGGCGTCGAAGGCGTCCAGCACACGGGCGGCGGAGCGGGGAAAACGGGCCCAGCCTTTCGCCGTCTTGTCGGTGATCCGGGCCGACACCAGGGCGAGCCGCACGCCGGCCGCCTGCGCCCGCAGCAGCAGGTTGGGCCACAGCTCGCTCTCGACAAAGACGCCCAGCGCTGGTCGCCAGTGCTGGAGAAAGGCGTCCACGGCGCCTGGCGCGTCTATCGGCGGGAACTGGTGGATCACGCCTGCGGGCAACCGCTTGTGCAGGATGGCGGCCGAGGTCACCGTGCCGGAGGTGACGAGCAGGCGCAGGTCCGGCCGCTCACGCGACAGCCGCTCCACCAGCGGCAGCAGCGACAGGGTCTCTCCGACGCTTGCGCCGTGCAGCCAGACGAGATCGTCGGGCGGTCGTGCGACGGTGGCGATCCCCAGCCGCTCGTCCACCCTCGCCTCGTCCTCCTTGCCGCGCCGGACACGGGCGTCCAGCAGGCGCGGCGCCAGCGGCTCCAGCAGCCGCGTCAGCCAGCGATAGGCGATCAGCGGGAGCGGCGTCATTGCTTCAGCCCGGTGATCGCATCGGCGCGGGCCTCGACCCTGTTGAGGCGCTCCGTCCAGTCGGCGATCACCGCCTCCATCTCGCCGCCCTCCGGAAAGCGGTCGCGGTCCCAGACGATGGCGCCCCGCCCGAACGGCAGCGGCAGCACCGCGCGATCCCAGCTGTTCAGCCGGATCGCGGGCGAACAGCTCATGCCTATGAACAGCACCGGGACCTTGGACAGGCGCGCCATCAGCGGCAGGCCCTCGCCCATCTGGTTGGCCGGGCCGCGCGGACCATCCGGCGTGACGGCGAGGCCGCCGGCCTTGAGCTGACGCAGCGCCTCACGAAACGCCTGCGCGCCGCCCTTGGCGCGTTCGGGCGCGTCCTTGCGGCCTGTGGAGCCGTGGATGGCGGGAAAGCCCTGCCGTCCCACCGCCTTGGCGATGAACTGCCCGTCGGGGCTCAGCGAGATCAGCGCCTTGGCCGGCGTCGCGCGGTCCAGCGGCCAGCAGGCGGGCGACAGGCCGATGCGGGAGTGCCAGAAGACCGCCAGCACGCCGCCGCCCCCGGCCCACACCTCTTCGGCGACCCCCTGGTTCTCATAGGTCCAGCGGATGGTGCGAAAGCAGAACCGCATCCACGCGGCCAGCACGAAGGACAGGGTCGCCTGCACGGCGGGTATGCGCAGCGGCCTCATGAGCTCAGGCCACCACAGCCACGGTCGGCCGTTCGCTGTCCAGCGACTGCTGGCGCGCCAGGCGCGAATAGAGGCCGCCGCGGCCCACGAGCGCGTCGTGGGTTCCTTCCTCGACCACGCGACCGGCCTCCAGCACATAGATGCGGTCGGCGTTGCGCACGGTCGACAGGCGGTGGGCGATCATCAGGGTGGCGCGCCCCTGCATCAGCCGCTCCAGCGCCGCCTGCACCAGCGCCTCGCTTTCGGTGTCCAGGGCGCTGGTCGCCTCGTCCAGCAGCAGGATGGGCGCGTCCTTCAGAAAGGCGCGGGCGATGGCGATGCGCTGTCGCTGGCCGCCCGACAGGCGCACGCCCGCCTCGCCGGCGCGCGTCTCATAGCCCTGCGGCAGGGCGGCGATGAAGTCGTGCGCCGCCGCCGCCCTTGCCGCCGCCTCGATCTCGCCCGGGCTCGCGCCGTCGCGGCCATAGCCGATGTTGGCCGCGATCGTGTCGTCGAACAGGAACGGCTCCTGCGTCACCAGGGCGATACGGTCGCGCAGGTCGGCGGTCTTCAGCTGGCGCACGTCGCGCCCGTTCACCGTCACCGCCCCGCCCGTCACGTCGTAGAAGCGCGGCAACAGCGACAGCACGGTGCTCTTGCCGCCGCCCGAAGGCCCGACCAGCGCGACCGTCTCGCCCGGCGCGACGCGGATGGACACGTCGCTCAGCGTCGGCGCACCCGACGGCGCATAGGCGAAGGAGACATGGTCGAAGCTGACCGTCGCCGGCCCGGCGGGCAGGGGCCTGGCGTCCGCCGCCTCGCGAATTTCGGGCTGGATGTCCAGCGACGCGAACAGGCGGCGTGCGGCGGTCAGCCCCTCGCTCATGATGGTGGACAGGTTGGTCACCTGCCGCAGCGACTGACCGGCGGCCAGCAGCAGGCCGATGAAGGCGGCGAACTCGCCTACGTTCATCACGCCCTGGCGCGCCTGCCAGCCGGCGAAGGTGATCACCGCCGCCACCACGCAATAGGCCACCATGTCGCTGGCCGGGCCGGCCAGGGCGCGGGCGTTGGCGCCCTTGATGACGTGGCGCTGGCGCCGACGCACCACCTCGGCCACGCGCGCTTCCTCCGCCGCCTCGCGGTTCTCGATCTTGATCAGGCGAACGCCGTCCAGGTTCTCCATCAGGGCGGTGGACAAGGCCTCGCTCTCGACCATGGCGCCGGCTGCGGCCTTGCGCGTGCGCTTGCCGAACGTCCGCAGCACCAGCGACACCACCGGAATGGCCAGGAGCACCACCGCCGTCAGCCGCCAGTCGATCCAGGCCATGTAGAGCAGCACCGCGATCAGCGTCAGTCCGTGCTGGGTGTAGCTGACCACGCCGGAGGTGAAGGCCTCGCGCACCAGATTGGCGTCGTACAGCACCGTGGACACGAACGATCCCGAGTGCTGGCTGCGCAGCCGCGCCAGGTCCGCCCGGATCATCGCCGCGAACAGCCGCACCTGGATGTCGCCGACGATGCCGTGGCCGATGCGGTTCACCAGCCGCGCCTGGGTGGAGGTCGCCAGCGTCCTCAGCATCGCCGTGCCGACGATGGCGATCGGGATCCACAGCAGCGCCTGGTTTTCGGTCAGGCTGACGAGGTTGAACAGCCGCACCGATCCGCCGCCCGGCACGAACAGTCCGTTGATGGCCGGCTCCAGCAGCCCCAGCAGCGCCGCCGACAGCCCTCCCGCCAGCGCCGCGCACGCCATGCCGGTCAGCAGCGCGGCCTTGTTGTCCGACAGATATTCGCGCCAGATGCGCGCGATCAGCGCCGACAGGGGCATGTCGGCGGGCGCCGTGGCCGGGGTCGAAAGGGGAGCCGCACTCATCGGCCTTCGGTCGGACGGTCCGCGGTCCAAGTCAACCCGCGACGACAACAGCGCGCGCGGCGCGCGTCAGCCCCACGGCCCCTTGCGCGAGGCGGGATCGACCGGCGGCTCTGGTGGAGCGGGCTTGGGTTCGGGGGCCTCTTTCGACCGGCCGTCCCACTGCCTGAACCAGCGCGCATAGGCGGAGTGGCCCCGCAACGAGGCCACCAGCAGCACCAGCACCAGCAGCAGGCTGACCAGGCTCATGATCTGGCCGCCGTCGATCGGCTGTCCGAACAGGGTCATGGGAGAGGGGGCTCCGGCGCGCGTCAGTGAGAACCCAGCGCGCGCCGGGGCCGGCGGTTCCCCGATCAGCCTTCCGCGTGCGGATCGATCAGCTTGTGCGCGGGCAGGATGAAGAAGCGCATGTGGGCGTTGTCGACGGTCGCCTGCGCGCGCGCCTTCCAGGCCTTCTTGGCCTCTTCATAGTCGGCGAAGGCGCCGACGTATTCGACGTGCGACAGATCGCGGAAGACGTTCTCGTTGAGCGTGCGCAGCTCGCCGCCGATGACGATGTAGAGCTGGTTGGCGGGAACGGTGTTGGTGGGGGCCATGGGACGTCCTTGGGCGGGAGGGGCGTTTGGCGGGCGGCATAGGCCGAGACGGCGCGGGGATCAACGCCGCGGCGCCGCTTTAACGCCGCTGTGTCAGGGCGAACCCGGCAGGGTCCCGCAACGGCGGATGATCTCCGCGTGCAGACCAGGGGCCGCGCAGACCAGGCTGTTCTGGCGCGGATCAGGCCGGTTGAAGCGCCAGGCCGCGCAGTGATGATCGGTGACCACCGCGCCCGCCTCCTCGGCGATCAGGGCGCCGGCCGCGACGTCCCAATCCCACTTCGGCGCCAGCGCCAGAGCCGCGTCGAAGGCGCCCGCCGCCACCAGCGCCATGCGATAGGCCAGGGCGTTGCGGCTTTCGTAGCGCATCTCCGGCCACGGCTCGGCCCAGCGTGCGTCGCGGAAGACGCGGGCGTCGGCGAGAACCCGCGCGTCCTCGAGCATGCCTGTTTGCGAGGCGCGGATCGTCTCGCCGTTCAGGCGCGCGCCGCCGCCGCGCGTCGCCTCGAACGTCTCGCCCAGCGCGGGCGCATGGATCACCGCCGCGACCGGCCGGCCGTCCTCGATCACCGCGATGGGCGTGCACCACCAAGGCTTGCCCTTCATATAGGCGACGGTGCCGTCCACGGGATCGACCACGAAAATGCGCCGCTTCTCCAGCCGCTCGGGCGAGTCCGCCGTCTCTTCCGACAGCCAGCCATAGTCGGGCCGCGCGCCCAGCAGCCGCTCGCGCAGCATGGCGTCGACTTTCAGGTCGCCGCTGGTGACGGGCGATCCCCCGGCCTTATTGCGGGTGCTCAGGCCCCGCGCGCGCTCGGCCACGGCCAGGGCGCCCGCGTCCAGCGCCGCCTGGCGGATCAGATCAAGGTCGGCGCAGAGGTCCGTCATTTACCCGCGATGGCGACGGCGTCGAACAGGAGGCTGGGGCTGTTGAAGCCGCCCCGGAACCGCAGGTCCGAGCCCCGCTCCATCCGCGCATAAAGGTCGGTCAGCCGCCCGGCCACCGTCACCTCCGACACCGGATAGGCGACCGCGCCGTTCTCGAACCAGAAACCCGACACCCCGGCCGACCAGTCGCCGGTGTTGCCGTTCAGCGACGGGCCGAACATGGAGGTGATCAAAAGCCCCGAGCCCGCATCGCGCATCAGGGCGTCCAGATCGCGCTTGCCCGGCTCCAGGTGCAGGTTGTGGGTCGAGACGCCCGAAGGCCCTGCGAGGCCCCGCGAGGCGTGGCCGGTCGAAGCGAGGCCCAGCTGCGCCGCCGACGCCGTGTTCAGCAGCCAGGTTGTCAGGACGCCGTCCTCCACCAGGGCGCGCCGCTCGACCCGCACGCCCTCGTCGTCGAAGGGGGTGGACCCCAGGCCGCGCGGACGGAAGGGGTCGTCGATCAGGTCCACGCCCTCAGGCAGCACCCGCTCGCCCAGCCTGTCCTTGAGGAAGGAGGTGCCGCGCGCGATCGACGGGCCTGCGATCGCACCTACCAGCGGCGACAGCACCTGCGTCGCCACGCGGTTCTCGAAGATCACCGGCGCGGTGGTGGAGGCGATCTTGCGCGGACCGGTGCGCGCGACCGCGCGACGCCCGCCCTCCAGGCCGATGCTCTCTGCGTCCGGCAGGTCGGACAGGTGGCGGGTGGTGCGGCTCTCGCCGCCACGCTCCATGGCCCCGTCCTTTTCGGCGATGACGCCGACGCCCAGCGAAAAGGCCGTGCCGCGATAGCGTCCGTCGAACCCGTGCGAGGTCACCAGCCGCCAGTCGCTGGAAGACCAGGAGGCGTGGCCGCCCTCGGACTTGGAGACGCCGGGAACGCCCAGAGCCGCCGCCTCCGCCGCGACCGACGCCGCCTCCAGATCGGCCGCGCTGCGTTCGGTCGGGTCGAACAGGTCCAGGTCCGCGAAGGCGCCCCGCGCCAACTGATCCTCGGGCGCCAGGCCCGCGAACGGGTCCTCGGGCGCCAGGCGCGCCATGGCCACCGCCCGCTCCACCAGCCGCGCCCGCGTGGCGACCGAAAGGTCGGAGGCCGACACTGTGGCCTGACGCTTGCCGATAAAGACCCGCAGGCCCAAGTCGCGCGACTCCTCGCGCTCCACGTCCTCCAGCTTGCCGTTTCGCACGCCGATGGACAGGGCGCGGCGGTCGGCGGAGACGGCTTCGGCGGCGTCGGCGCCCGCCCTCAGCGCGGCCTGCACCACGTCGTTCAGCAGGTCCTCGGAGACGGAGGCGGGAGCGGCGTCAAGCGTTTCGGTCATGCCCCGATATGGCGGACGCCCGTTGCCGTCGCAACGCCCTCAGTCTTCGCGCGCCACGGGATAGAGCAGATAGCGATCGTCGTAGAAGGGCGTGCGTTGATAGAACCACTGCAGGCGCGCATCGCCGCTGGCGGCGAAGGCGGGATCGTCGGCCAGCTTCCGCTCGAACTCGGCCTTCAGCGCCGGATCGGCCGCCATCATCCGCTCGGCCAGCGGCGCGATGGCGTAGCCCTCGATGTACTCCACCCGGCTCAGCACCTCGGGGAACAGGCCCCAGGCGAAGAAGCTCTCGCTCGACTGCGGCTCCAGCAGCAGCACGGCGATGTCGCCCAGCGGCTGGTCGGTCGGCACGCGCACCGAGCCGGTCGGCCAGGTCCAGTCGCGCCGCTCGACCTCCACCGCCTCGACCGAGATCGGCACGTGACCCTCGTTCGGGCGCGTCTCCAGCCTGGGCTCGACCAGCCGCAGCATGGACACGCCCTGCACGCGCGGCGCGTTCACCGTCTCCATCTCGATCCCGTGCGCCCGCAGCCGCTCGATGATGTCGGTGCGATAGGACGGCACCCAGTAGGCCGTCGGCCGCTTCAGCGTCAGCGTCGGCTTCGAGCCGTAGAACGGCATCCGCCACGTCTCCGGATCGGCCCGGCCCAGCCAGCGGATCTCGCGCCGCCCCGACGCCGGGCTGTCGTAGGTCTCGTAGAGGATGCCCTTGAAGTCGCGCGTGGACGACGGCTGGTCCTCGGCCTCGAAGTTGGCGGGGATTTCGGCGGGCCGCAGCGCCAGATCGCTCTGTGTCGCCGCGCGCAGATCGCCGCCGTGGGAGGCCAGCAGGCGCATCGCCTCCTCCATGAACACATAGGTCCCCAGCACCCGCTGCTCGTGCGGCTTCAGGCTGTGGTTCTCGATCAGGATGGTCGGCACGTGCGCCGCCGCGCCCCAGCCGTTGGAGAAGCGCTCGCCCAGGCCGCCGTCCGACAGGCCCTTCTTCGGATCGTTGTCGTCGACGCCGAACACCAGCTCGCCCGGGATATGGCCCTGCCGCTCCAGCGCCGCGTTCATCGCCGGCTTGAACACCTGATCCAGCCAGCGCGAGCTGGCGGGCGAGCGGCTGAAGGTCCCGTTCTCGCCATTGAAGCCGTAGGTGACGTCGTACTGGTAATCCATGCCGTCGGTGACGTGCACGTCGACGTAAAGGTCCGGCTGATACTTCAGGATCAGGCCGCGAACCGCGCGCATCTCCGGCTGATCCAGCTTGAGGTAGTCGCGGTTCAGGTTCTGGTTGGTCGCCGTGTTGCGCCAGCCCTGGATGCGCGGCCCGCGCTGGTTGGGGCGGGAGTAGGGGGACGCGCGCTCATGCCCGTCCACGCTCAGGATCGGGATCAGGATCAGATTGACCCGGTCCAGCAGCCCGTCCTTGCCGTAGAAGGCGATGTCGCGCAGCAGCATCATGCCGGCGTCCTTGCCGTCGATCTCGCCCGGATGGATGCCGGCCTGGACCATCAGCACCGGCTTGGACGGATCCAGCGTCGCGCCGTCCCTGGAGGCGATCACAGCATGGATCGGCCGCCCCTCTGGCGAGACGCCGAACTGTTCGACGCGGATCAGGTCGGAGGCCGCATCCAGCCGCTCGAACCAGGCGCGCGTGTCGGCGTAGTTCGGCGAGAAGTCGTGCCCCGCGTCCGCCTCGAACGCCGTGACCCACGGATCGGACGCATTTCGCAGCAGCGCCCTGGACGCGCCGTCCCACTCCGGCGCCGGCGGCAGGAAAGGCTGATCCCAGGGCGCGGCGTTCGGGACGGACTGGGACATGGCGGCATCCGCTGCGAGAGCCGCGAACGCGGCCAGGACTGAAAGAACCGTTAGACGGGGCATGAGGTCAGTCTTCGAACATTTCCCGCAAGGTAGCGAGCAGGGCCTTCATCTCGGACGCCCCCAACGCTCCAAGCCGTCTGATCATTCGCGAACGATCCACGGATCGCATCTGGTCAGGCAACAGGAGGCCCGATCGGCTTCCGAAATGTACATCGGGACGAAATCGCGACGGTATGCTGCCGCTAGTCAGCGGCACGATGAGGTGAACCGACAGATGGCTCAAGCCATCTGGGGAAACAACGATGCAGGGCCGGGTCTTGCGAAGTTCGCTGCCGACGGTCGGATCCAGCCGAACCAGCCAGACATCGCCGCGCTTGATCAAGATGGTTCGCTTTCATTCGCGGCGAGCGCCGCTTCCAATTCGGCGAGTTCGTCTTCCGTCCAGTCGTCGCCCAGGGCTTCCGCGTCCGTCCCGCTGGTGAGGTCCGCGTCCAGCCACTCACGCTCTTCTTCGGTCAAGCCCGCCGCTGCAATGCGCTTGGCGTCTTCTTCCCAGCCTTGGCGCGGAAGTTTGCGCGCCGGCACGATGCTGATCTTGCCAGGTTCATAGACAAACTCCACCGCCCCGCCTTCTTGGACGCCGAGCGCCGCCAGGGCGGGCTTCGGCAGAATTACGCCGGCGGAGTTGCCGATCTTGCGGATGGCCGTGCTCATGGCTGTGCTCCGTTGCAACGAAGTTATAACAGGTTAGCGACGCTACTTCCAGATCGGCGTCCCATCCCCCGGCAATCCGAGCCGGTCCCACATCTCGCTGACCCGCTCCACCACGGCCTCGTCCATGCGGATCTCCTCGCCCCATTCGCGCTTCGTCTCGGGCGGCCATTTGTCGGTGGCGTCCAAGCCGATCTTGGAGCCGAGGCCGCTCTCGGGGCTGGCGAAGTCCAGATAGTCGATGGGGGTGGATTCAATCACGGTGATGTCGCGCGCCGGGTCCATCTTGGTCGAGATGGCCCACATCACGTCCTTCCAGTCGCGGGCGTCGATGTCGTGATCCACCACGATCACCCACTTGGTGTACATGAACTGGCGCAGATAGCTCCACACGCCCAGCATCACCCGCTTGGCGTGGCCGGGATAGGCTTTCCGCATGCTCACCACGGCGATGCGATAGCTGCACCCTTCCGGCGGCAGCCAGAAGTCGACGATCTCGGGGAACTGCTGGCGCAGCAGGGGAATGAACACCTCGTTCAGCGCCTCGCCCAGCACGCTGGGCTCGTCCGGCGGGCGTCCGGTGAAGGTGGTCAGATAGATCGGGTCACGCCGCATGGTGACCGCGCTGACCTTGAACACCGGAAAGCTCTCCACCGAGTTGTAGTAGCCCGTGTGGTCGCCGTAGGGGCCTTCGTCGGCATGCTCGTCCAAGAGGACGTGACCCTCCAGCACGATCTCGGCCTGCGCCGGGACCATCAGCGGGACGGTCTTGCAGGGGACCAGCTCCGCCTTGGCCCCGCGCATCAGTCCGGCGAACTGATATTCCGACAGAGTGTCCGGCACCGGGGTCACCGCCGCCAGGATCGTTCCCGGATCGGCCCCCAACACCACCGCGCACGGCAGGGGCTCTTTTGGGCGCGCCTTCTTGTGCCGGGCGTAGTGCTGGGCTCCGCCGCGATGCGCCAGCCAGCGCATGATCGCCCGGTCCTTGCCCAGCACCTGCATGCGGTAGATGCCCAGGTTGAAGTCGTCCTCGCGATCCTCGCTCGGCCCCTTGGTCACCACCAGGCCCCAGGTGATCAGCGGCGCGGGCTCGCCGGGCCAGCACGACTGGACGGGCAGGGCGGTCAGGTCGATCTGGTCGCCGGTCAGCACCACCTCCTGCACCGGCGCGCGACCCACGGTCTTGGGCCGCATCGACATCACTGTCTTGGCCAGCGGCAGCATCTCCATGGCGTCGGCGAAACCGCGCGGCGGCGTGGGATTGCGCAGGAAGGCCAGCAGTTCGCCGACCTCGCGCAGTTCGCCGGTGGTGGTGCGGCTCTTGCCCTCCAGCGTCACGCCCATGGTCACCCGCTTCACCGTGCCGAACAGGTTGGCGAGGCACGGGATCGGGCTGATCGATCCGTCCGGCATGACCGGCTTTTCGAACAGCACGGCCGGCCCGCCGTTGCGCAGCAGCCGCGTCTGGATCTCCGTCATCTCCAGAACGGTGGAGACAGGCTCCGACACCCGCACCAGCTCTCCTTGCGCCTCCAGCGTCGCCATGAACTCGCGCAGGGATCGGTAGGCCATCGGTCGCTCCAGTCTTGGTCGCTGGCCTAAAGGGCGCAGGGCGCGCTGTCACGTCTCGCGCGGCGCGACAGCAAGCGGTCCGCGCCCACGATCACCAAGCCCAGGCCATAGAAGAAGGCGGCGAAGGCCGACAGGCTGACGCCCAGTCCGCCCCAGCCGATCTGGCCGGGATTGACGAACCCATAGGGCCACCAGCCGGAGACGAGGCCGTGCGCCACCGTCCAGGCGCCGTAAGCCAGCGGAAAAATCAGCCACTTGGCCGCGTCCGTCCACCTCAGCCGACCCTTGGGCGTGAACAGCAGCCAGTCGAGCACAAAGGCGATCGGCGTGACGGTGTGCAGCACCACGTTCACGGCCAGAAGCCATCCCGTCGGGCTCCAGTAGGGCGCCAGCAGCAGGTGATAGATGACGCCGACCACGGTGATGTACATGGCGACGGACGCCCGCACGCCTTCGCTTGCGCTCCAGCGCGCCAGCCGCCGGTGGTCTCTCAGCAGCGGTCCGGTGAAGGCCAGCGCCACCAGCAGATTGGTCAGGATGGTGAAGAAGCTGAACAGCCGGACGATGCTGACCACGACATCCCAGCCGCCCTTGTCGCCGACCGCAAGCAGCACCTGAACGGCCAGCGCCAGCCATGTGACGGCGGCGAACAGCCCGCGATAAAGGCGCGCGCTCATCGGGCGCGCCTCGGCGTCAATAGGCGCGCGTATCCGACATCAGCGCCCAGACCGGCAGATGCAGGGCGCGGGTCGCTGCGTCGACCTGCAGCATGCTGAGATGCTCGCGACCCGCCTCCATGCGGCGAAGGGCCTCGGGCGTGACGCCGAGATCGCGCGCCAGCACCTCGGATGTCACGCCGCGCTGATCCCGCCATCGCTTCAATCGCGCGCCGATCGCCGCATCCGCCGGATCGACGCCGGGAAACCCCAGAACAGAGCCCATGGCCGCACTCCCTGGCTGGGGCTCTGTCGGGCGACGGCCCCTTATGCGGCAACATCATCCCATCGGAAGGCGGGGTCAATCCAGTCGCCGATGCGGCCGTGGGGACGCGCCAGGCCGTGGATGCGCGCCATCTCCTCGTCCGACAGCCGAAAGTCGAAGATGTCGAAGTTCTCGCGCGCGCGGCTCTCCTTGGTGGTGCGCGGAATGGCGACGACGTTCTGCTGGATCAGCCAGCGCAGGGTGACCTGGCCGTTGGTCTTGCCGTGCGCCCGGGCGATCTCGCTGATCACCGCGTCATCGGCGATCTTGCCCTGCGCCAGCGGCGACCAGGCGGTGATCGACGACCCCAGGTCCTTCGCCGTCTCCAGCAGCGGCGTGAGCTTCAGATAGGGGTGGTACTCGACCTGGTTGGTCAGCAGCCGCGCCTCCGACAGCGCCTGCGCGCGGCGGAACTCCCTGGACGGAAAATTGGACAGGCCGATGTCTCGGGTCAGGCCCTTGGCCCGCGCGTCGTTCAGCGCCCCCAGCGTCTCCTCGAACGAGGGCTGCGGCTTGGGCCAGTGCAGCAGCAACAGGTCGGGCGTGAAGCCCAGCCGATCCACCGACCCTTGCGCCGCGCGCTGCAGGTCGCCGTCGGCGAAGTCCTCGACCCAGATCTTGGTGGTCAGGAAGATGTCGTCGCGATCGACGCCGGAGTCGCGGATGCCTTGGCCGACCGCCTCCTCGTTCTGGTAGATCCTGGCCGTGTCAATGTGGCGATAGCCGATGCGCAGGGCCTCGGCGACCATGCGGCGCGCGTCCTCCGGCTCCAGCTGCCAGGTGCCGAAGCCCAGCAGCGGGATCTCTACGTCGCCGGCGGTGAGGGTGGGCTGGTCGCCATAGGCCATCAGGAGGCTCCTTCTCTTTCGGGGGAAGGGTCCAGTTAGGCGCCGGGTTCCTTCGGCGTAAGGTCTGGATGCGCATTGCGCAGCGCCGCCGGCGCGATCTTTCGCCAGCGCCGCGTCAGCGCCGACCGCAGCCAGTTGGGATCGACGCGGTCGATGCGCGCCAGCAGGATCGGATGCGGTCGGTGGTGATCGGTGACGACAAACGTCTCCGGCTCGGCCTCCGCCAGCATGTCGCGCTGCTCCCGGCTGTCCAGCTGAACCACCAGACAGTCGGGCGTCTCCGGCCAGAACCAGGTGAAGAACTTCTCCCGCACCTTGTACGACGGATGACCGTACGACACTGCGCTCTCCGCGCCCGGAAAGCTCATCAGCAGGGCGTGCACCTCGTCCCGCGTCACGGCGCGATCAACTCCACCTCGGGGAAATAGGTCCTGTAGCGGCTCGCGTCGCGCGTCAGCAGCCCATGGCCGCGCACCAGCGCGTGCGCGCCGATGAAGAAGTCGGGCAGGGGAGCGGTGCGGGCGCCGCCTCGGCGGCGATAGGTCTGGAACGCCTTACCGGCAGCGAACGCAGCCTCAAACGGCAGGGCTTCCCGCTCCAGTAGCGCAAGCATGGCGTCCACGTCCGCTGGATCAGTGAACGGGATCGACACTTCCGCATAGATGATCGGGTTGATCAGCAGGACTTCGCCTGCGTCGACGAGCCGTTCGACTTGTTCGATCGACCAGACCCGCCACTCCGATGTGCGGTCGATCAGGTCGATGAGGACATTGCTGTCGACAAGAACGCTCATTCGCCGCGCGTCAGCGCCATGATTTCGTCGGCCCTCATCGTGAGCCGGTCACCGAAACCGGCCATGTGCTCGGTCAGCCGCCTGCCGCGACCGCCGGTCCGTTCGCCACTTCGCACTACGGTCACGACATTGCCGTCGTAGTGAAAGTCCACCTCGGTGTGCGGCAGCAGTCCCGCCCGCTCACGGATGTCGGCGGGGATGGTGACCTGACCTTTCGACGTGATGCGCATGGTATTACCTCTTCACCGGAAAGGTAATACCCTCCTCGCCAGTCCGCAACTCAGTAGGCCAGCGCGATGCCGTCCTTGCGCATCTCGGTGGCCGCGCCGTAGGTCCAGAGACCGTCCGGGTTCTGCTGGCGCATGACGTTCTGGTAGCCGCCGAAGCCGCCGTCCGGCGGACCCAGCGTCCAGCCCATGGCGCGAAGCTGCGTCTTGGTCGCTTCCGGCACGCCGCTTTCGAGGTGGAGCACGCCCGCGCCCTCCTGCGGCTGGCCGGTCGGTTCGGACGAGCCGTAGTGCTGCCAGCGCGGCGCGTCGCCCGCCTCCTGCGGGTCGAGGCCGTAGTCGACCATGTTGATGACGATCTGCGCCTGGCCCTGCGGCTGCATGCCGCCCCCCATGACGCCGAACGCCATCCACGGCTCGCCGTCCTTGACCGTGAAGCCGGGGATGATGGTCTGGAAAGGCCGCTTGCCGGGCGCATAGACGTTCGGGTGGCCGTCGCTCAGGGCGAACAGCTCGCCCCGGTCCTGGAACATGAAGCCCAGCGGATTGCCCCGCCCATCGTCGGGGACCAGGCCCGAGCCCATGCCGCGATAGTTGGACTGGATCCAGCTGACCATCAGCCCGTCCTTGTCGGCCACGCTGAAATAGGTGGTGTCGCCGTGGTGCGGGGCGTCGCCAGGCATGACGCGGTCCATGATCCGGTCCGGGCGGATCAGCCGCGCCCGTTCGGCCGCATAGGCCTTGGAGTTCAGCCACTCGACCGGGATGTCGGAGAAGCGCGGATCGGCGAAATAGCGGGCGCGATCCTCGAACGCGAGCCGCTTGGCCTCGGCCTGGACGTGCAAGGAGGCGGCGGACTGGAAGCCCATGCCCTTCAGGTCGAACTGCTCGCAGATGTTCAGGATCTGGTTGGTGGACAGCCCCTGCGTATTTGGCCCTAGCCCATAGACCTCGACGCCGCGATAGTCGGTGCGGATCGGCTCCACCCACTCAGTGCGGTGCGCGGCGAGGTCGGCGCGGGTCAGCCACCCGCCGATGCGGCGGAAGTAGCCCTCCATCTGCTCGGCCAGCGGCCCCTCGTAGAAGGCGTCGCGTCCGCCCTCGGCGATCAGCCTCAGCGTCTTGCCGAGGAACGGATTGGCGAACATCTGGCCGACCTTGGGCGTCTCGCCGCCGGGAGCATAGACGCGCTTTCGGTTGTCGTTCTCCTCGATCGGGATGCGGCCTCGGTCGAAGGCGGCCATGTTGCGCTCGAGGTAGTAGGCGATGACTTGCGGCACGGGCGCACCCTGCTCGCACAACTCGGCGACGGGCAGCAGCACCTCCTTCCACGGCAGCTTGCCGTAGCGCTGGTGCGCGCTCCACCAGGCATCCACCGTGCCAGGAACATTGACGGTGACGGCGCCGTAGCGGGGCAGATACCCGTCGATGGCCTTGGACCGCGCGACCTCCAGACTTAAACCGCGCGGGCTGTTTCCCGAACCGTTGAAGCCGACGACCTTACGCTGCTTCGGGTCCCACAACATGCAGAAGGCGTCGCCGCCGATGCCGTTGGCCACCGGCTCCAGAAAGCCCAGCGCCGCATTGATGGCGATGGCCGCGTCGATGGCCGAGCCGCCGCGCCGCAGGGTGTCGATCCCGATCAGGGTCGCGGTTGGATGCGCCGTCGCCGCCGCTCCGTTCGCGCCCCACACGGTTGAGCGGCCGACGAACTTGGGTCCGGTGATCCGGTCGCCGATGCCGACCTCGGCGTAAGGGTCGGGGCGAGCGGGCGCAGGCGCGGCCTCGGTCGGGCGGCCCGGCGCGGGTGGCTGGCCGGTCTGAGCGTTCGCGGCGCCGGTGGACAGCGCGCCGGCCGCCAGGGCGCCGGAGGGCAGGGCGGACAGGAATGTGCGGCGGCGCATGGCGAGTTCCTCAAGGCGGTGAGAAGGCCATCAAGAACCGGATGCGCCTCCTGCGGCAAGGTCGCGGGCAAAGAAAAAGGCCGCGTCCTGAAGGAGCGCGGCCCTGATCCCGGCGAACAGGCGAAAGCCTATTCGATGTCTTCGTTCAGCAGGCCGACCTTGAAGAAGCCGTTGGCCTGCATGGAGTTCATCACTTCCATGAACTGCTCGTAGCGCACTTCCGGCTGGGCGCGCACGAACACGCGCTCCTCGCGGCAGGCGCCGCCGCCCAGGGCCGCGCACACGGCCTGCGGCAGGTTGGCCAGCTGGATTTCGTCCTGGGCGATGTAGATCTGACCCGACTCCTGGATGGTGATGTACACCGGTTCCTTCATCTCGGTCGGGGTGGTCGGCGGCACGGCCGGCGGCAGGTCCAGGCGGATGGACACGGTGGCCAGCGGCGCGGCCACCATGAAGATGATCAGCAGCACCAGCATGATGTCGACGAACGGCGTGACGTTGATGTCCGCGTTCTGCTCGATGGTCTTGCCGCCCTGGCCAGCGGGCCCGGAAAGTTTGGCGCCCATGTCGTGACGTCTCCGAAATCTGTGGCCAGCCTGGTCGGCGGGCGCTGAAACAATCCTCGAACCGTGTCTTGGCGGTCCTTAACCGGCTTGTAAAGCGGTCTCGTCGCCGCGCGCGGGATTCAGCCGCGCGCCAGCTTCAGGAAGCGGTCCGCCAGCTGAGGATCGGCCTTGAAGGCGCCGGTGAAGCGGGTCGTCAGGGTCGAGACGTGGCGATGGTGCACCCCGCGCGTGGTCATGCACTGGTGCGCCGCATCGACCAGCACCGCCACGCCGCGCGGCTGCAGGTGCGATTCGATGGCGTCCACGATGTCGTTGGTCAGGGTCTCCTGGTTCTGCAGGCGCCGGGCGAAGATCTCCACCACCCGCGCCAGCTTGGAGATGCCCACCACCTTTTCGCCGGGCAGATAGGCGACGTAGGCCTTGCCGAGGAAGGGGGCGAGATGGTGCTCGCAGTGGCTCTCCACCTCGATGTCGCGCAGGATCACCATGTCGTCATAGCCCTGCACGTCCTCGAACGTCCGGCTCAGCTCCTTGCCCGCATCGGCGGCGTAGCCGTCGAACCATTCGCCATAGGCGTCCACCACGCGCTTGGGCGTGTCGATCAGGCCGGGACGAGCCGGATCGTCGCCGGCCCAGGCGATCAGGGTCCGCACCGCCTCCAGCGCCTGCTCGCGCGTGGGACGAACGACGGCGCCGTCGGTGCTGACCAGGACGGGCTTGGCGGGAACAGGGGTCATGCAATCGATTCTGGCTTGGTCAGTCAGCGCTCACTGACTATCAGGCCGCTATATGGGACGGAGCCTCCCTCCCGCAAGAAAACGCAAAGCCGTTCCCCGATGCCGCTGCACATCCACGACACCCTGCGCCGTGAAAAGCGCCCGTTCGAACCGCGCGATCCGGCCCGGGTGACCCTCTACGTCTGCGGGCCGACGGTCTATGACTACGCCCACATCGGCAATGCGCGGCCGCCAGTGGTGTTCGACGTGCTGGTGCGGCTGCTGCGCCGCACCTATCCGCAGGTGATCTACGCCCGCAACGTCACCGACGTGGACGACAAGATCAACGCCAAGGCCGCGCGCGAGGGCGTGCCGATCGGCGAGGTCACGGCCCGCTATGAGGCCGCCTATCTGGAGGACATGAAGCGGCTGAACGTCTCGCCGCCGGACCTTCAGCCCCACGTCACTGACTACATCCCCGCCATTGTCGACCAGATCGGGGCCATCATCGACGCCGGCTGCGCCTATGCGGCCGAAGGGCACGTGCTGTTCGACGTCTCGTCCTATCCGGCCTATGGCGCGCTGTCGGGGCGCAACCTGGACGACATGATCGCCGGCGCCCGCGTCGAGGTCGCGCCCTACAAGAAGAACCCGCACGACTTCGTCCTGTGGAAGCCGTCAAAGGAAGGCGAGCCCTCCTGGCCTTCGCCCTGGGGCGAGGGGCGGCCGGGCTGGCACATCGAGTGCTCGGCCATGATCGAGCAGACGCTGGGCCTTCCCATCGACATCCACGGCGGCGGGATCGACCTGGTGTTCCCGCACCACGAGAACGAGATCGCGCAAGGCGT
This sequence comes from Pseudomonadota bacterium, assembly GCA_023456105.1. Classification (GTDB taxonomy): domain Bacteria; phylum Pseudomonadota; class Alphaproteobacteria; order Caulobacterales; family Caulobacteraceae; genus Brevundimonas. The sequence goes on from JAEYAO010000019.1 coordinate 45,385, forward strand.
CTGCGCCCACGGCCACGCCCACGGCGACCGGGCGCACGACGAATACGCCCGCTACTGGATGCACAACGGCTTCCTCACCGTGGACGCCGAGAAGATGTCCAAGTCGATCGGCAACGTCCTTTTGCTGCACGACCTGGTCCAGTCCATGCCCGGCGAGGTGGTGCGCTGGGCGCTGCTGTCGGCCCACTATCGCCAGCCTCTCGACTGGAACCAGAGCCTGCTGGACCAGAGCCGCAAGGCGCTGGATCGGCTGTATGGGGCGCTGCACCGCTCGGCGGACGTGCAGGCGGTCGAGATCGAGCCGCCGGCGGACTTCCTCCGCTCCATCGAGGACGACCTGAACACGCCGGGCGCCATGGCCAGCTTGTTCGCCCTGTCCAGCGAGATCGAGCGCGGCATGACCGCCGGCGACCATGCCGCGGTGGCCGAGGCCAAGGGGCGGCTGCTGGCCTGCGCCTCCATCCTGGGGGTGTTGCAGTCCGATCCGGCCGCCTGGCTGGAGGGCGAGGTCTCCGACGACCTGCGCGCCGAGGTCGAGACCCTGCTGGACCAGCGCGCCGCGGCGCGCGCCGCCAAGGACTGGCCCGAGGCCGACCGCATCCGTGACCGCCTCAACGCCCTGAACGTCGTCGTCATGGACGGCCCCCAAGGCGCAACCTGGCGGGTCAAGGGTTAGGGCGTACGCTCGGCCTGCACTCCGCCAGGCGGCTCACCCCGCGCGGTTCTTCACCAGATCATCGACAACCGAGGGATCGGCGAGGGTCGAGGTGTCGCCCAGCGAGCTCAGTTCGTTCTCGGCGATCTTTCTCAGGATGCGGCGCATGATCTTGCCCGATCGGGTCTTGGGCAGGCCGGGCGCCCACTGGATGGCGTCGGGCGCGGCGATGGGGCCAATTTCTTTGCGGACATGGGCCACCAGCCCGCGCCGCAGGTCCTCGGTCGGCTCCACGCCCGTGTTCAGGGTGACATAGGCGTAGATGCCCTGGCCCTTGATGTCGTGGGGAAAGCCGACCACCGCCGCCTCCGCCACGTCGTCGTGCAGCACCAGGGCGGATTCGACCTCGGCGGTGCCCATGCGGTGGCCCGAGACGTTGATCACGTCGTCCACCCGGCCGGTGATCCAGTAATAGCCGTCCTCGTCCCGGCGACAGCCGTCGCCCGTGAAATACTTGCCCGGATAGGTCGAGAAATAGGTGTCGAAGAACCGCTGGTGGTCGCCATAGACGGTGCGCATCTGGCCCGGCCAGCTGTCGGTGATGACCAGGTTGCCGGACGCAGCGCCGTCGAGCACGCCGCCCTCGGCGTCCACCAGCTGCAGCTCCACCCCCGGCAGCGGCTTGGTCGCCGATCCCGGCTTCAGGTCGGTGGCGCCGGGCAGGGGCGAGACCAGGATGCCGCCGGTCTCGGTCTGCCACCAGGTGTCGACGATGGGCAGGCGGCCTTCGCCCACCACCTCGTGGTACCAGCGCCAGGCCTCCGGATTGATCGGCTCGCCCACGGTGCCAAGCAGGCGCAAGCTGGCGCGCGAGCTGGACTTCACCGGCGCATCGCCCTCGCGCATCAGGGCCCGCAAGGCGGTGGGGGCGGTGTAGAAGATATCGACCTTGTGCTTGTCGATCACCTCCCAGAACCGGCTGACGCTCGGATAGTTGGGCACGCCCTCGAACATCAGGCTGGTCGCGCCGTTCGCCAGCGGCCCGTAAACGACATAGGAATGTCCCGTCACCCAGCCCACGTCGGCGGTGCACCAGAACACCTCGCCGGAGCGGTAGTCGAACACCAGCTCGTGCGTCCACGCGGCCCAGAACAGATAGCCGCCGGTGGTGTGCAGCACGCCCTTGGGCTTGCCGGTCGAGCCCGACGTGTAGAGGATGAACAGCGGATCCTCGGCGTTCATCGGCTCAGGCGCGCAGTCGGCGGAGACGGCGGCGGCCTCGGTCGCATAGTCGAAGTCGCGTCCGGCCTGCATCGGCACGTCCGCGCCGGTGCGGCGGACCACCAGCACGGCCTCGACCGAGACCTTCTCCAGCGCCGCATCGACATTGGCCTTCAGCGGCACGGTCTTGCCGCCGCGCAGGCCCTCGTCGGCGGTGATCACCAGCGTCGATCCGCAGTCCTCGATCCGACCGCACAGGCTGTCGGGCGAGAAGCCGCCGAACACCACCGAATGCACCGCCCCGATCCGCGCGCAGGCCAGCATGGCGTAGGCCGCCTCCGGGATCATTGGCAGATAGATGGTGACGCGGTCGCCCTTCGTGACGCCGCGCCGTTTCAGCACATTGGCCATGCGGCACACCTCGGCGTGCAGTTCGCCGTAGGAGATGGCGCGGCTGTCGGCGGGATCGTCGCCTTCCCACAGGATGGCGGTCTCGTCCGCGCGGTCCGGCAGGTGGCGGTCGATGCAGTTCGCCGAGACGTTCAGCACCCCGTCGGCGAACCAGCGGATGCGGAAGTCTTCCTTGCCGAACGACACGTCCTTGATCTCGGTGGGCGACTTCGCCCAGTCGAGCCGCGCCGCCTGCTCGGACCAGAAGGCGTCGGGCGCCTGCCGCGCCGCCGTCCGCGCCGCCTCATAGGCCGCGCGGTTCATGTGGGCCTGGGCCGCCAGCGCGTCCGGAACCGGATACACTTCGGGTTCATGCTGCATGGCGTCCACCTTCATCAACATCGATCAAAATCCGTACTTGGCGAAAAGCTGCACGCGCGTCAGGTCGCCCTCCGCCCTCGACTCGAGTTCGCGCCGCCCGAACGACAGCTCGCCGCCGACATCGAAGCCCGCGACCGGCGACCAGATCAGGTTGCCCCGGATGCTGTCCGCCGCTTGGTTGACCAGCAGGCCAGTCAGGGACGCCTCGTTGTCCACCCGCTGGAACGAATAGATCAGATTGGACCGCAGGCCCGGCCGCCACACGTGGCGGTATCCGGCGAAACCCGCGACAATGCCGATGGCCTCCAGGTCGCCGCCCGCGGTCAGCACCGCGTCATTGGCGAAGTTCAGCCCGACGTAGCGGCCGATGCCTTCGCCGCCCGTCAGCATGAAGCGCAGATCGTCGTTCGCGCCGACCTTGATCTTGCCCGATCCGGACAGGCCCCAGCCCACGACAGAATCGTCGACCGGCGTGCCTCCGACCTCATAGGCCAGTTGGCGCACGATGCCGGACAGGGCGAACTCGCCCGGACCCATGGCCTTTTGCCAACGCACCGTGACGTCGGGCAGGCTGTTATCATCGGCCACGATCCGCGCCCCGGCTCCGAACGGCGACACGGTGGTCTCGGGGTTCTCCAGCGCGATCGACAGCGGGCCGCGCGTGTAACGGACCTGCGCCTGCCGGGCGAACACCGTGCCCTCGCTGGGGCCCAGGTAGTCCGCGGTCTCCGGCAGGACGGCGATGTTCTGCCAGTTGGTCCACTCCTGGCCGAACAGCCAGTTGTCGAAGGTGACGAAGGCGCGTCGCAGGGCCGGCGTGGACGGGCTGGTCGTGCGCTGGTCGCCGGTCCCCGGCAGCACCTGGAAGTCCAACTCGATCCGCGTGCCGATCTTGTGGCCGCCGATCAGACCGTCGGTGGTCAGCCAGAAGCGGGTCTGGCGCGCGTTGAAGTCCAGCGCCGTGCCCTCGTCGGCGCCGCCGACCGGGATCGAGCCGGGCAGATAGAAGTCGCGCAGGGCGTCGCCGTTGGCGGGATCGCCGCCGTCATAGCGGCTGGCGACCGCGTCGGCCTTGATGAAGCCGCCGTACTTGATGGTGTGCGAACCGATGCGGAAGCCGTCCGAGCTGGCGGAAGAGGAGGGCGGGGCGGCCGGCGCGGCGGCGGGCGTCTGACCGGCCGTCGGAAGTCGGATCACGTCGGCCGCCTGTGCAGGCGCCGTGGCCGGCGCAGGCCGCGAGGCCGCCACCTCGGCCTTCAGGGCGCCCAGCTGGGCCTCCAGCTGGGCGATGCGGGCCTCCAGCGCCGCAGGGTCCTGGGCCGCCGCCACTCCTGGCGCGGAAAGGAGGGCGAGCGCCGCCGCGCCTCCGAACAAGCCGGTCTTCAGCATATCGTCCTCCCGTATCCGACTGCCGCGGATTTCTCCGGCCAGCTTCCGGACGCGGGGGCTTCGCGGCCATTAGCCAATGGTCTAGCTTCGACCAAAGTCGCAGGCGGCCATAGTGTCGCAAAGCCAGGGGAAACGCCGCAGATGGAGCACATCGTCGTCGCCGACGATCATCCGCTGTTTCGCGCGGCGCTGGCCTCGGCGCTGATGCAGGCCGCGCCCGAGGCCCGCATCGACGAGTGCGACAGCCTGGCGGATGCGAGACGGGCGTTGTCCGCACGGTCCGTCGATCTGCTGCTGCTGGACCTGAAACTGTCGGACGTGGACGGTTTCGCCGGCCTGGCTGCGGTGCGGGGCGAGTTTCCGGCGGTGCCGGTCGCCGTGGTCTCGGCCAGCGAGGATGCGGCCACAATCCGGCGGGCGCTGGCGTTCGGCGCGGCGGGCTTCATTCCAAAGTCCGCCACTCTCTCGCAGATGACGGAGGCGCTGCGGGCCATCCGCGACGGCGACGCCTGGACCCCGCCGCTGTCCGACACCGAACCCAGCGAGGACGGCGACATGGCCGAACGGATCGCCAGCCTGACGCCCTCGCAGCTGAAGATCCTGGTCGGGCTCCAGCAGGGGCGGCTGAACAAGCAGATCGCCTTCGACCTCGGCGTCACCGAAGCGACCATCAAGGCCCACCTGACCACCGTATTCCGCAAGCTGGGCGTGCAGAACCGGACCCAGGCGGTGATCGCCGCCCAGGCTCTGAGCCTCGAGGGCTAGGTCGGCTCGGCCGCCGTATCGATCCGCGCCACCACCGACATGCCGGGGCTGAGCCGCTCGGCCAGCGGCTGGTTCGGCTCGATCCGGACGCGCACCGGGATGCGCTGAGCGACCTTGGTGAAGTTGCCGGTGGCGTTGTCCGGCCGGATTACGCTGAACTCCGATCCCGTGGCGGGCGAGATGCGCTCGACCCGGCCGCGCAGGGTCTCGCGGCCCAGCGCGTCGATGCTGAGCTCGACCGGCTGGCCGACGCGCACGTCGCGCATTTGGGTCTCCTTCATGTTAGCGACGACCCAGACCACGTCCGGCACCAGCCCCATAAGCTGGGTTCCGGCGGTGACGTACTGGCCCTGGCGCACGCCGATCTCGCCCAGGCGGCCGGCGCGCGGCGCGGTGATGCGGGTGTTGGCCAGGTCGATCTCGGCCAGGCGGACGGCGGCGCGAGCGTTCTCTACAGCGGCGACCAGGCTCTCGCGGCTGACCACCGCGGAGGTGACGCCGGTCTCGGCGATGCCTTCGGCGGCTCGGGCCTGAGCGACCTGAGCCTGGGCCGAGCGCAGGGCCGCCTCGGCCACATCGACGTTGGCCTGGGCGACCCAGCCGCCGGCCTTCAGGGTGCGGGCCCGATTCGCGTCGGCCTGAGCCCTGGCCAGCGCCGCCTCCGCCCCGGCGATGGCCGCGCGCTGCTGGGCGACCGAGCCGCGCGCCGAGGCCTGGCTTTGGGCCGAGTTCGCCAGCGCCGCCTCGGCCGAATGCAGGGCCGCCTGCGCCTGCTCCAGTCGCTGGCGGTAGATGCGATCGTCGATCTGGACCAGCACCTGACCCGCCTGAACGACCTGATAGTCCTGCACCGCCACCTCGGTGGCATAGCCGGCGACCTGCGGGCTGATCAGCGTCACCTGGCCGCGGACATAGGCGTTGTCGGTCGTCTGCACCCCGCTGGCGAAGGGCGGCAGCTTCCAGGCGTAAAGCACCAGCAGGACTCCCAGAACAGCCACGCCGACGACCACGGCGGTCCAGAGGATGCGCTTCTTCGGCTCTGGAGCTGGAGCGGGGGCTGGAGCTGCGGGAGCGGGTGCGGGCGGGGCGGCGTCGGTCATGGCGGGCTCGTGTTCAATCGGCCGCGGCGACGGCGGCGGCTTGAGCGGCCTCGTCGTTGCGGGCGGCGCGGCGCGCCTTCCAGCGCGGCCGCAGATGGTTGATCGTCACCCAGAGGCATCCCAGCGCGGCCAGCGCCGAAATCATCAGGAAGACGTCGTTATAGGCGAGGACATTGGCCTGCTGCGTCACCTGCCGGCTCAGCAGGGCGACGCCCTCGGCGTTCCTCAGGGCGGGATCGGTCAAGGTGTGGGCGTAGGCGCCGGACAGCTGCTGCACCCGCTGCACCACCTGCGGATCGGTCAGGGCCACTCCCTCCGCCAGCTGGCTGGAGTGAAACTTCTCGCGGATCACCTGAACCGTACCCGTCAGCGCCGACCCGGCCAGGCCGCCGACGTTCTGCAGCAGGGAGAACATGACAATGAAGCTGATGAAGTGCTGCTTGCCCTCCTGCAGCACCTTGGTGATGCCGATCATCATGGCCGGACCGATGAACATGGCCGATGCGAAGCCGATCAGCGCCTGGCTGAAATAGAGGTTCGCCGGACGCGTCAGCGCGCTGGAATGACTGTCGATCAGCGCGCCCGCCGCGATCAGCGCCAGGGCCACGGCGATCGGCTTGTTCAGCTTGGCGAGGTTCAGCGTGAAGGCGCTGACCAGGGTGCCGGCCACCATGGCGGCGAGTATCACCGCGAAGAGGCCGTGCAGCTGGTCCGTCCCCAGACCCAGCACCTGAAGGAAGCCCACCGCGCCCGAGGTCTGCTCCGACAGCACGATGCGCAGCAAAAGGATCGCGCCCAAGAGACGTAGCAGGTCCGCCCCCGCCAGCCAGCGCGTGTTGATCAGGGGCGTGCGGCGGTTGTGCTCCACGATCACCGCCAGCGTCAGCAGCACGATCGCGCCGACCAGCGCCAGCCCGATCCACGGCGCCTCCGTCCACCAGACGATGCGGCCCAAGCCCAGCACCGCGCAAAGCAGCGCCACGCCGGGCGCGAACAGGGCGAAGGTGACGAAGTCCAGCTTGTCGAAAACCTGGAAGCGTTGAGACAAGGGCAGTTTCAACAGGATGGTCGCGGCCCAGCACATCAAGGCCAGGCCCATCTCCAGCAGATAAACCGCGCGCCAGCCGTCGATCTCCAGAAGGTGCGGAACCGTCAGGCGCGCCAGCGGCACGGAGAAGCCCGCCAGGCCGATGCCCAGGATCAGTCCCTTCAGCCGGTGGGCGGGCGGAAAGGCCTGGATCAGGTACAGAAAGCCCGCGCTGGTCAGGGGCGCGGCGGCGACGCCCGATGCGGCCCGGCTGGCCAGCGCCCAGCCGTAGTCGTGAGCGAACAGCGAGGCGAAGGTCACCACCACGAACACCGCCAGCGCGATCTGGGTGAACAGGCGCAGGCCGTACTGCATCCGGAACTTGACCAGGATCAGGTTCATGCAGGCGTTGGTCATGACGAACACGACCGGCAGCCACGCCGCCTCGACGGGCGTGATCCCGAGCGCGCCTTGCAGGTTCTGCAGATTGGCGGTCACCGCCGCATTGCCGAAACTGCCGCTCATCGCGATCAGGAGGCCGGTGAAGAAGAACTGCAGCCGCTTGCGGGCGGGATGCGCGGGCGTCGCCGGTGAGCCCGGAAACATCGGCATCTCGTGCGGCTGCAGGGTGGCGGCGAAGGCGTCCCAGGCCGGATCGTGGCGCGGCTTCATTGCGGCCTCGCGCGGATGCCGTCGAGGATGATGGCGCGGGTGCGCCGGCTGACCGCCTCCCGCTCGGCGGCGTCCGCGTTGTGAAAGCCCGAGGCCAGAAGCGTCGCGATCAGCCGCATGTCCATGGGACCCAGGTCCTTTCGCACCAGCCCCGCCGCCTGGGCGCGGGCGAGGGGCCCTGCGCCGGCCTCCGCCAGCTTGGATCGAAGCGGCGTCAGCGCATCGGGCGACCGCACCGTCCGCAACACGCCGGACAGGCCGGCGTTCCTGATCAGCAGCGCCGCCAGCTCGTCCAGAAACCAGAAGAAGACCTCTGGGGCGTCACCCTGTTCAACCGTGCGGCGATGCAGGTCCTCGACCCCGTCGATCAGCACGGCCAGCACCAGTTCGGTCCGATCCGCGAAGTGACGATAAAGCGTCGCACGGCCCACGCCCGCACGCTCGGCGATCAGATCCAGCGGCGCCTCCAGCCCCTGCTCGGCCAGCACTTCGCGCGCGGCGTGCAGCAAGGCCGTGCGGTTCTGTACGACATCCTTGCGGGCGGGCCGGCTCATGGATGCGAAAGTGGACATCGGTGTCCGTTTCGCAAGGGTGCGACCGGCTGTCGCAGCAAAAAAGATGCGGCAGGCTTAGACGAAAGTCGCTCTCTCCAGCAGCAAGCGCCGCTGTCAGTCTCTCGTCAAACTCGGCGCCGCCACGGTCCGGGACAAGCGCCGACAACGGCCATGACGGGAGGAACATCTATGACAGACAGCGCCATTGGTGCGCCCGGAAGCGAGACCAAGGTCGTCGATCGAAACGACAAGCTGGTGATCCTCGCCTCCTCGGTCGGCACCGTGATCGAATGGTACGACTTTTACCTTTACGGCTCGCTGGCCGCGATCATCACGGTCCAGTTCTTTTCGGGTGTGAACGAGACCACCGGCTACATCTTCGCGCTGCTGGCGTTCGCGGCGGGCTTTGCGGTTCGGCCGTTCGGGGCCATCGTGTTCGGTCGGCTGGGCGATCTGTGGGGGCGCAAGAACACCTTTCTGGTGACCATGCTGCTGATGGGGCTGTCGACCTTCGTGGTGGGCCTCTTGCCGCCCTACGCCGCCATCGGCATCGCCGCGCCGATTATCCTGGTGCTGATGCGCCTGATCCAGGGTCTTGCGCTGGGCGGCGAGTACGGTGGTGCGGCCACCTACGTCGCCGAGCACGCGCCGCATGGAAAGCGCGGCTTCTACACCTCCTTCATCCAGATCACCGCCACGGCGGGCCTGGTGCTGAGCCTCGCCGTCATCCTGGTGGTTCGCTTCTCGGTGGGCGAGGAAGCCTTCGCCGCCTGGGGCTGGCGCATCCCGTTCCTGGTCTCGATCCTGCTGCTGGGCGTATCGCTGTGGATCCGGCTGAAGCTGGCGGAAAGCCCGTCGTTCAAGCAGATGAAGGCGGAGGGCAAGGGCTCCAAGACGCCGCTCAAGGACTCCTTCGGCAAGTGGCCGAACCTGAAGCTGGTGCTGATCGCGCTGGTGGGCCTGACCGCCGGCCAAGCCGTGATCTGGTACACCGGCCAGTTCTACGCCCTGTTCTTCCTGGAGCGGGTGCTGCGGGTCGACGCCTCGCTGGTCTACATCATGCTGGCCATCGCGCTCTTGGCGGCCTCGCCCTTCTTCATCTTCTGGGGCTGGCTGTCGGACAAGGTGGGCCGCAAGCCCATCATCCTGGGCGGGTGCCTTCTGGCCGCCGTGACCTACTTCCCGCTGTTCGACGCCCTGACGGAGGCGGCCAATCCGCGCCTCGCCGCAGCTGCGGCCTCCGCACCGGTGGTGGTCTACGCCGACCTCGCCGACTGCAACGTCCAGTTCGATCCCGTCGGCAAGACGGTGTTCAACCACTCCTGCGACCTGGCCAAGTCCTACCTGGCCAAGGCGGGCGTGACCTACACCAACGTCGCGGCGCCGGCGGGCACGGTGGCCGAGGTGCGCATCGGCGATCAGGCCGTGGTGCCGGGCTTCCGGGGCGAGACGCTGCCGGCGGCCGACTTCGCTGCCCAGAAGAAGACCTGGGACGCGGGGCTGGGCGAACAGCTGGCCGCCGCCGGCTATCCGGCCAAGGCCGACAGCGCCCTGGTGAACAAGCCCATGGTGGTGCTGATCCTGTTCATCCTCGGCTTCTACGTGACCATGGTCTACGGCCCGATCGCGGCGGCGCTGGTTGAGATGTTCCCGACCAACATCCGCTACACCTCCATGTCGCTGCCCTACCACATCGGCAACGGCTGGTTCGGGGGCTTCCTGCCGACCACGGCCTTCGCCATCGTGGCGGCGACCGGCAACATCTACTCCGGCCTCTGGTATCCGATCATCGTTGCGGTCGCGACGGTGGTGCTGGGCTTCCTGCTGGTCAAGGAAGGCAAGGACGTCGACATCAACGCCTGATCTCCTGCTTTCAGGCGCGGATGGAGGGCGGGTCGGCCGAGAGGCCGGCCCGCTCTTCGCTTGCGCAGATCACGCACGCCGGTTCTAGATCACGCCGATGCCCAGCCTGATGATCCTGGTGATGGTGGCCGCCTATATGGCCATGCTGTTCGCCGTCGCCTGGCGCGGCGAGCAGAAGACAGGCGCGCACAACCGGCTGGGGCCGTGGGCCTACCCGCTGTCGCTGTCGATCTACTGCACCTCCTGGACCTATTACGGTGCGGTCGGCACGGCGGCGCGAAACGGCTGGGAGTATCTGCCGATCTACATCGGGCCGGTGATCGGCCTGGTGGTGCTGTTTCCCATCTGGCGGCGCATCGCGGCGGCGGCGCGGCGCGAGAATGTGGGCTCCATCGCCGACTTCATCTCGTCGCGATACGGCAAGAGCCAGGGCCTGGGCGCGCTGGTCGCCTGCGTCGCCATCGTGGGCTCGATCCCCTACATCGCCCTGCAGCTGAAATCGCTGTCCATGGCCTGGGAGCTGCTGACCCGAGGCACGGCGGTGGAGGGCTCGGAAGGGCCGACAGTCGCGGTGATGGCCGCTGTTCTGGCGGGTTTCGCCATCCTGTTCGGCGCGCGCCGTCCCGATCTCACCGAACACAATCGGGGCCTGATCCGGGCCATCGCGCTGGAGTCGGTGGTCAAGCTGGCGGCCCTGGTGGCGGTCGCGGTCTTCGCCGTGGTGCTGCTGCTGGGCGCTCCGCCGGACCGGGTGGCTGAGAGCCTTGGACAGTTGGCCGCGCCGCCGGACGTGGACGCCCGCTTCCTGTCGATAACGCTGCTGGCGACCCTGGCGGTGTTCTGCCTTCCCCGCCAGTTCCACGTCGCCTTTGTGGAGGCGTCGGAGCCGGATCATGTCCGTCGCGCCCGCTCGGTGTTTCCGCTGTATCTGCTGATCACCAGCCTGGCCGTCCTGCCGCTGGTGGCGGCGGGTGGTCTGTTCGCAGGCGCGGCGGACCCGGATTTGTTCGTGCTGAACCTGCCGTTCCAGAACGGATCCGGCCTCTTGACCGCCGTTGTCTTCGTAGGCGGCTTTTCGGCCGCAACCGCCATGGTGATCGTGGAGGCGGTGGCGTTGTCAGCGATGGCGTCCAACAGCCTGATCCTGCCCCTAGCGGCGCGCGACCGCTGGCGCGCCCGGGCCGACGCCTCGGACATGGCCGGCGTAATCCTGCAGGTGCGGCGCGGGGTGATCGCGCTGGTGCTGTTTCTCGGCTGGCTCTATTATCAAGCCATCGACCGCTCGAGCGGTCTGGCCAGCATCGGCCTGACCTCGTTCGCGGCGCTGGCGCAGCTGGCGCCGGCCCTGTTCGGCGCGGTGCTGTGGCGCGACGGCCATGCGCGGGGCGCCATCGCCGGCATCGCGGCCGGCAGCGTGATCTGGCTGGTGCTGATGGCCTGGCCCCAGGTTGGCGGGACCTTGGGCTGGACGGGGGGACAGCCGCTCGGCCTCGACGATCCCTTGCCCCTCGGCGTCCTGCTGAGCCTTTCGATCAACACGCTCATCTATGTGGTCGTCTCCAGGCGTGCGCGCCCGCGCCTGATCGACCGCGTGCAGGCCCGCGCTTTCGTCGATCGGATCAGCCCGGACTGGCGCGAGCGCGACAGCGCGCCGTCCGGAGCGTCGGTCGGCGACCTCAAGACCCTGGTGGCCCGCTTCGTCGGCGATCCCTCCGCGCGGCGGGCGTTCGAGGCGCACGCCCGCGAGACGGGGCTGGCCTTGAAGGACGGCGACCCCGCAGACGCCGGTCTGGCGCGTGCGGCCGAGCGGATGCTGGCGGGCGCGGTGGGCGCCTCATCGGCCCGGCGGGTCATCGCCGCGGCTCTGGCCGGCGGAGGCCGCGCACCCGAGGACGTGGTGCGGATGCTGGACGAGGCGTCGCTGGCCGTCCAGTTCAACCGCGAACTGCTGCAGGCCACGCTGGACAACATCGACCAGGGCGTCAGCGTGGTGGACGCCGACCTGCGCTTGATCGCCTGGAACGCGCGCTATGTGGAGCTGTTCGACCTGCCGCCCGGCTTCGTCCACGTGGGTCTGCCGGTGGCCGAAGTCTATCGCCTGAACGCCGAGCGCGGAGAGGCGCCGGCGGCCGACATCGGCGCCTGGGTCGAGCGGCGGCTGGAGGCGCTGGCTCGCCGCATTCCGCACAGTCATGAGCGGATTCAGCCGAACGGCCGCGTGCTGCGCTCCACCGGCGCGCCGATGGCGGGCGGCGGCTATGTCACCAGCTACACCGACATCACCGAACTGCGGCGTGCGGCTGAGGCCTTGGCCGAGGCCAACGAAAGGCTGGAGGCCCGCGTCGCGGACCGCACCGAACGGCTGGAGGAGGCGCGTCGGCTGGCGGAAGAGGCGACGGCGTCCAAGACCCGGTTCCTGGCCGCCGCCAGCCACGACCTGTTGCAGCCGCTGCACGCCGCTCGCCTGTTCATCGCCGCCCTGAAGGAGCAGCCGGGAGAGGGCGGACGCGCGCTGGCCGACAACGCCGACCGCTCGATCGAAAGCGCGCATGGCATGCTCAAGGCCCTGCTCAACCTGTCGCGGCTCGAGGCCGGCGGGGTCAAGCCGGCGGTCGCGCCCCTGTCGGTCGAGGCTTTGTTCGAAGAGCTCAGGCGCGACTTCATTCCCCAGGCGCGCGGCAAGGGGTTGAGGCTGCGCATCGTCTCCAGCCGGACATGGGTCCTGTCGGATCGCGACCTGCTCCGATCGCTGCTGCAGAACCTGATCGGCAACGCCATCCGCTACACCGATCAGGGCGGGATCGTGGTGGGCGTCCGACGCAGCGGCGGCGCCCTGCGTTTCGAGGTGCACGACACCGGGCGCGGCATCCCGGCCGAACAGCAGGAGGCGGTGTTCGGCCCCTTCACCCGGCTGGCCGGGCGCGGCGGCGATGAGACGGGGGCCGGTCTGGGCCTCGCCATCGTGCGCCGTGTGGCGGCGTTGCTGGATTATCCGCTGTTGCTGCGCTCGGAGGTAGGAAGGGGATCGACCTTCACCCTGACCGCGCCGCGTGCCGCCCCGGCCGCCACCGTCGTGGTTACAGCCGGCATCAAGACGCCGCTGGTCGGAACCCGCGTGCTGTGCGTTGACAACGAGCCGGCGATCCTCGAGGCCTTATCCGCCCTCCTGGGCCGCTGGGGCGTGGAGGTTGTGACGGCGGCGGACGCGGACAGCGCCGTCTCGGCGAACGGCCCCTTCGACGCCATCCTGGTCGATCTGCATCTGGGCGAGGGCGCCGATGGGCTGGAGCTCATCGCCGCCCTGCGCGCGGGCGGGCGGACCCAGGGAGCGCGGCTGGCGCTGATCTCGGCGGATACCGACGAGGCCTTGTCCGAGCGGGCCCTAGCGGCGGGCGCCGTGCTGATGCCCAAGCCCGTGCGGCCCGCCGCGCTGAAAGCGTTCCTGACCAGCCGCGCCCGGACGGATTAAAGACGCTTGCGCAGCACCACAAAGAACAAGGGCTCGCGCGGAAGGCCGAAGCGCGGATCGTCCATCGGAAACGGCCGTGTCTCGCCCGTGAGCGCATAGCCGCGCCGTTCGTACCAGGCGATCAGTTCGCGACGCCGGGCGATGACCGTCATCTCCATGGCGCGCGCGCCGAAGCGGTCGCGGGCCCAGGCCTCCCCCGCCTCCAGCAGTTCACGACCCAGCCCGCCCGCCTGCCGCTCGGGATCGACCGTCAGCATGCCGAGATAGCCCAGGCCGTCGCCCAGGTCCGCGACCTGGACGCAGCCGATCAGACCACCCTCCTGTTCGGCCATCAGCAGCACGCGCGCAGGATTGGCGACCAGGGCCGACAACTCGGTGGCGTCGGTGCGTTGACCGTCCAGCAGGTCCGCCTCGTGCGTCCAGCCGCGCCGGGCGGCGTCGCCCCGATAGGCGCTTTCGATCAGCCGGTGCAGTCGCGCGATGTCGCCCGCGCCGGCCGGGCGGAAAGCGAGCGCGCTCAACGCGTGACGCCCAGCTCCCGCACCAGGCCGTCCATGCCGTAGACGTCGCGCAGCGCCGTCGTCACCGCGCCCGTGGTCACGATCACGCTGCGGTTCACGGCCCGGTCGTAGCCATAGGCGTTCCGCTGGGTCAGCACGGTCGAATCGAAGTTGGCCCCGACGATCTCGCCCCGCGCGTTGATCGCTGGCGAGCCGGACGAGCCGCCGATGGTGTCGGTGGACAGGGCCATGTTCAGCACCGTGTCGCCGTCGATCCGCTCGCGCGCCGCCAGCAGCCTGGGCGCAACGTCGAACGGCGCCGAGCCGGTCGCACGATCCCACAGGCCGTTGAAGGTGGTGAAGGCTCCCCAGCGCTGGCCCGGAACGTCCGAGCCTTCGATCCGGCCGTAGGTCAGGCGCAGGGTGCCGGTCGCATCCGGATAGACGCTGTCGCCGTAGACGGCGAAGCGGGCGGCGGCCAGCTGTTCGGAGGCGCGGTCGGTCGGGGCCTGCACCTTCTCCTCCCACTCGGCGCGGACAGAGCGGGCGGCCGGGTCGGTGCGCAGCACGTGCTGGATCAGCGGGTCGGTGGAGGCCTGGATCGCCGGCAGGCCGCCTTCCCACAGCGCGCGGCGGACGGCCGGATCGCCCAGGGTGGAGCCCTCGACCAGGCGCGCCGACAGGGCTTCCGGGCTCTCCTGGCCCAGGAGGCCGCGGACGCGCGGATCATCGACGGTCAGCCATTCGCGCGTCTTGGACAACCACCATTCCAGCTGAACCTGCTCCAGCGCCGGATAGACGGGACGTTCGGCCAGCAGGCGTTGCTCGAGCGCGGGCAGGCGGCTGTCGGCGAATTCGGGCAGGCGTTCGGCGCTGGGCTTGGCGCGTTCCTGCGCGGCGCGCACCAGGGACACGGCGGCGCCGTACAGCGACGACCCGCCCCCGGCGCGTCCCTCCAGCAGGGCGTAGGCGGGATAGAGCTCGCGCTGGATCGGCTGCACCGCCTCCAGCGCCGCCCACGGATCGCCGCCTGCGGCCACGGCGGGATCGGCGGCGAAACGCCGGCGGAAGTCGGCCTCGGCCTCGGCCAGGCGGCCGGTGAAGGCGGCGTCGATCAGCGCCGCCTGGCGTCCGCGTCCGCGCTTGTAGGTGTTCTCCAGGCCCACGATGGGGTCCATGGCGATAAAGGCGTTCTCGTCGCTTTCTTCCGAGAAGCGGATCAGCCGGCCGCGCAGCTCGGAGGCGATCAGCTGGTCCATCGGCAGGACCACGTCGCGCACGGTGGACAGCTGGGCCTGGGTCAGCAGGCGCTGGGTCGCGCCGGGATTGCCGGACACGAACACCGGCTCGCCCTCGGTGGGCCGCCCGGCGTTCCAGGTGAAGTGGACGGGCGTGTCGACCGGCTTGCCGTCCTCGTACAGGCGGATGAATGCCGCATCGATGGCGAAGCGCGGAAAGGAGAAGTTGTCCAGATCCCCGCCGAATGTCGCCGCGCGATCCTCGGGCGCGAAGGCCAGGCGAACGTCGGTGTAGCGGCGGAACTTGTAGAGCTTGAACTGGCCGCCGCGGTACAGGCTGACCACCTGGCAGCGGACCTTGGGGTCGCCCGCGCAGCCCTCGCTCTCGATCCGGCCGGCCTCGGCGTCGCGCGCCTGGGTGAAGGCCTGGCCGGACAGGCCTTCACCGGCCTTTTGCATCCGCTCGGTGACGTCCGAGATGTCGGTCAGGATTTCGGCGGAGGCGCCGGGGCAGCGGCGCTCCTCTTCGCGCGTCTTGGGCGTGAACCCCGTCTCGGCGTAGTTGACCTGCGGAGTCGACAGGTTGGCGACGCAGGTGGCCACGCAGTGATTGTTGGTCATCACCAGACCCTCGCCGGACACCAGACCCGCCGAGCAGCCGCCGAACTTCACCGACGACAGCCGCACCTTGTCCAGCCAGGCCTGGTCGATGGAGGTCCCCAGCGTCTGGTTGGCGCGGGCGATGGGGAAGTTGTCGAATGTCCACATGCCCTCCTCGGCGCTGACCGAAGACGCGGCGGCGAGAGCGAGAACGGCGGCGGAGGCGGCGAGGGCGAAACGCATGGACAGGTCCTTTTCTCCTCCATGCTCGCAGAGCGAGTGAGGAGGTGGCGCGGTGCGTCAGCACCGTGACGGAGGGGCTTCTTTGATACACCCCATCTTTCATGCGGTGGAGAAACCCCTCCACCGCTTCGCGGTCCCCCTCCCCATCGCAGGCGATGGGGAGGAGAGTCGGTCGTCCTACTGCACGCCCAGTTCTTCCAGCAGGCGCGGCTGGTTGTAGACGGTGCGCAGGGCCTCGGTGACGGCGGCGGTGGAGACCGTCACCGTGCGGTTCAACTCGCCGTCGTAGCCGAAGCTGCCGCCCAGCGAGTGGATGTTGCCGTCGAACGCCGCGCCGATCACCTCGCCCCGGGCGTTGATCACCGGCGAGCCCGAGTTGCCGCCGATGATGTCGTTGGTGGAGACGAAGTCGAAGACCGTGTCCTTGTTGACGCGGTTCTCGGCGGCCAGCCAATCCTCGGCCGCATTGAACGGCTCGGCTCCGGTGTTGCGCTCATACAGGCCGCCGATCCGGGTGAAGGGCTCGACCGTCACGCCGCGATAGGTCCAGCCCTTCACCGCACCGTAGGACAGGCGAAGCGAGAAGGTGGCGTCCGGATAAAGGTTGGTCCCGTAAGCGGCGAAGCGGGCCTGGGCGATCTTCTCGCCCGCGCGGCTGGTCGGGCCGGACACCGCCGCCTCCCACTGGGTGCGGACCGCCTGGGCGGCGTCGTCATTGGCGAGGACGAAAGCGATCATCGGATCGCCCGACGCCGCCAGCTGCTCCGGCGTCATGGCCAGAGCCTGGGCGCGGAAGGCGGGATCGCCCAGCTTGGTGCCGTCCACCAGACGCTCCGCGATCTGCTCGGGGCTTTCCTTGCCCAGCAGCGCCTTCACGTCGGCGTTATCGACCGTCAGATACTCGCGCGTCTTGCTGAGCCAGAAGTCGAGATAGATCTTTTCCAGATCGTTGGAGATCGGCGTTTCAGTGGCCAGGCGACGACCCAGGGTGGCAATGTCGGCGTCGCCGTAACCGGCGCGACGCTCCGACGCGGGTTTAGCGCGCTCCTTGGAGGCGCGGACGATGGCCTTGGCGTAGCTGTACAAAGACGAGCGCTGGCCGGCGGCGCTTTCCAGCTGACGATACGGCAAGAACAGGTCGCGCTGTGCGGCGGACACGCGCTCCAGATCGGCCCACGGATCGCCGATGCGCTGGGCCAGGGCCGGGTCGGCCGCGACCCGCTGGCGCAGGTCGGCCTCTTCCTGCCGCTTGGTCGCCATGAAGGCGGGATCGGTCAGGGCGCCCTGCTGGCCGTACTGGACCTTGAAGCCGTTCTCCAGGCCGAAGATCGGATCGACCGAGACGCGCTTGGCCTCTTCGTCCGTTGTCGAATACTCGAGCAGGCGACCCCGCAGTTCGGAGGTCTGGATCAGGCTGAGCGGCAGTTGCTGGTCCCGCAGGGCCTCCAGCTGCGCCACCGTCAGCAGGCGCTGGGTGGTGCCGGGATTGCCCGCGACGAAGGTCACGTCGCCCTCGGCCGGCGCGTTGGGGTTCCACTTCAGGAAGTTGGGCGAGGACACCGGCTTGCCGTCCTCATAGGCGCGCAGGAAGGCGGCATCGAGCGCATAGCGCGGGAAGTTGAAGTTGTCCGGATCGCCGCCAAAGAAGGCCGCCTGGAACTCGGGCGCGAACACCAGGCGCACGTCCTCGTACTTGCGGAACTTGTAAAGCTTGTACTGACCGCCGCGGTAGAAGCTGATTACCTGGCAAGTCAGCTTCTGGTCGTCGCCGCAGGTCTCTTTCTGGATGCGGTCGATCTCGGCGGCGCGGGCCTGAACAAAGGCGGCGCCTTCCAGGCCTGCGCCCGCGCCTGTGACGCGGTCGGTCACGTCGACGATGTCCGTCAGGATTTCGGCCGTCTGGCCGGGGCACTTCTTTTCTTCCTCGCGCGTGGCGGGCATCCAGCCGTTCTTGACGTAGTCGTTCTCGGCGGTGGACAGGTCCTGAACGCAGGACACCACGCAGTGGTGGTTGGTCAGGATCAGGCCTTCGTTAGACACCATGGAGGCCGAGCAGCCCTGCAGGCGGACGGCGGCGTTGCGGACACGGTCCAGCCAGGCCTGATCGATGTTCGTGCCGTACTTTTCGTTCACCGTCGCGATGGGGAAGTTGTCGAAGGTCCACATGCCCTCGTCGGCGCGGGCGGGCGCGGCGGGCAACGACAGGACGGCGGTCGCGGCGCCGAGCGCGGCGAGCGAGGCGGACAAGTGGATCGAACGAAGCGACATCTGGCGGAGGTCTCCCGGCGAGGAGCCGGATGCTCCTGCTGTTATTTCATAACTAACGCCGCCTTGCCGGCCGCGCCAAGCCCCTTCGCCATAGCGCCGCCGCGAGGCGCGCACAATCGGCGGTTCTGTCGCGCAAGCTTACCCCGATTTAACTTGGCCGCCGACGACGATGGCCGCACATGAGAACCGTGATCGGGGGACGATGACGCTGATGTCGCTTGCGCTTTCCACGCTGCTGTTCGAGTGGCGCCGCTATATGGCGGCCGTGATGGCTCTTGCGCTGTCGGGCCTGCTGGTGCTGGCCATGACCGGCGTCTTCATCGGCATCGGCAAGAGCTTCACCGCGCAGATCGAACGATCGGGCGCCGACATCTTCATCATGCAGCCGGGCGCCAAGAGCCTGATGGGTGGGCCTTCGGGCGTGCCGCGTCGGTTCATCCCCCTGGCCTACAACCATCCCGAGGTGGTCGAGGTGCAGCCGCTGGACGGCGCCGGCGGCACCTTTCAGAACATCAAGAACGTCGATCCGACCGCCAGCCAGGCGGATCGCGCCAAGCAGGGCGCGCCTCGGCAGAAGTTCGTCCAGACCTCCATCATCGACACGCGGCCCGGCTCGGTCACCATTCCGACCGACTATTCGCAGGACCTCGTGGACGCGTTGCGCCAGCCCTACACCGTGGCGGTGGACGAGACGGCGCTGAGAACGCTGGGCGTCAAACTCGGCGACAAGGCGCTCTACAACGGTCAGACCGTGACGGTGGTCGGGGTGACACGCGGCTATCCCAACATGATGCAGCCCGGCATCGTCATGTCGCGCGACACCCTGCGCATGGTCGGGCAGGCCGATACGGGGCCCCGAGTCGGCCCCCTGATGATCAAGCTGCGTGATCCCTCCACCGCCGACGTGGTGGCCGCCGAGCTGAACGCCACGGGCGCCGGTCAGTGGAAGGCCTGGACCCGCCAGCAGCTGGCCGACGCCAACCAGGGCGCCATGTTCGAGGAAGGCATCCTGATGATCATCATCGGCGGCTGCGTGGTCTTGGGCGTCATCATCGGCGTGGCCATCACCTGGCAGACGCTGCGCGGCGCGATCATGGCCAACATCAAGGAGTTCGCCTCGCTGCGGGCGCTGGGCGTCGGCATGGGATCGCTGCGCCGCATCGTGGTGGAGCTGAGCTTCTGGGTCGGCGTGGTCGGCGTGATCGCCGCCGTGGGCCTGACCTGGCTGCTGGCGCTGGCGGCGCGGGCGGGCGCGGTGATCATCGCCCTGCCTTTCACCCTGCTGATCGTGGTCGGCATCGGCCTGATCCTGATTGCAGTGGGTTCTGGCCTGCTGTCGCTCGGCATCCTGAAGAAGAGCCAGCCCGCGGACCTGCTGCGATGAACGACATGTCATTTGCTCCCGCCAAGGTTCACGGCAAGCATGGCGACTTCGCCATCGAGGCCCGGTCGCTGGTGAAGCGGTTCCGCTCGGGCAAGGCCTGGGTCGAGGTGCTGAAGGGCGTCGACTTCGACGCGCGGCACGGCGACCTGACCATGGTCATGGGGCCGTCCGGATCGGGCAAGTCGACGCTGATCGCCGCGCTCTCCGGCTTGCTGAAGCCGGAAGAGGGCCGGGTCGACGCGCTGGAGGTCGACGACCTGTGGAAGCTGTCCACCGGCCGCATCGACAAGTTCCGCCTGGATAATTGCGGCTTCATCTTCCAGGGCTTCAACCTGTTTCCGTCGCTGACCGCCTTGCAGCAGGTCGAGACGGTGCTGAAGTTCCAGGGCCTGACCTCGGGCCAGGCCAGGAAGCGCGCCACCACCGCGCTGGAGGAGGTGGGCCTGGGCCATCGTCTGCATCAGCGGCCGGCGGCCCTGTCGGGCGGTGAGAAGCAGCGCGTGGCCATCGCCCGCGCCTTGGCCAAGGACCCCAAGATACTGTTCGCGGACGAGCCGACCTCGGCGCTGGACGGCGAGAACGGGCAGGTGGTGATCCGCCTGCTGCGCCGCGCGGCGACCGAGCACGGCGCCGCCGTCATCTGCGTGACCCACGACCCGCGCCTGGAGGCCTGGGCCGACCGGGTCATCCACATCGAGGACGGCAAGATCCTGGACGACCAGCGCCGCACGCCTAATCCGGACGCCGTTCTGGCGTTGCACCACTGAAACGACCGACTTAGGACCGAACGCCCATGCCCGCCCTTTTGAAGAAGAAGCGCTTCTGGATCGGCATCCTGCTGGTCATCGTCGTGGTTGTGGGCTTCATGAGCCTGCAGGCCGCCGGCAAGGCCAAGAAGGCCGAGCTGGACAAGGCCGCCCAGACCAAGGTCGAGAGCCCCTACGCCGCCATCGCCAATGGCCGCGTGGACATCGAGGGCGGACTGATCCAGGTCGCGGCGCGTCGCGGCGGCGTGGTGCGCGAGGTGCTGGTGCAGGAAGGCGAGCGCGTCACCGCCGGCCAGATCCTGGCGCGCCAGGAGGACGACGAGGCTCGCCTGGCCGTCCAGAGCGCGGCCGCCGCCGTGTCGCAGGCCGAGAGCCAGATGGCCCAGACCCGCGTCGCCATCCGCACCGCTCAGCGCGAGCATGAACGGCTGGGCCGGCTGGTGGCCACCAACTTCGTCGCCGCGCAGCGCATGGACCAGGCTCAGGACGCCATCTCGACCGCCCAGGCTCAGCTCGGCGCCCAGCAGGCGGCGGTTCAGACGGCGCGCGCCCAGTACGACCAGGCCCGCTACAACCAGGAGCTGACGGTGATCCGCGCGCCCATGGCCGGCCGCATCGTCCGCCGCTACGCCAATCCGGGTGCGGGCGCCTCGACCCTGAACGTGTCCACCATGTTCGACCTGGAGCCGGACGCGCCGCGCATCATCCGCGCCGAGGTGGTGGAGAGCGATCTGCCCAACCTGCGCGACGGCCAGGCGGTGGAAATCTCGCCCGAGGGCGACGCCACAAAGGTCTATATCGGATCGGTGATGCGGCGCGCCGCCGTGTTCGGCGCCCGCAAGCTGGCCTCGGACGACCCATCGCAGCGGACGGACGAACGCGTGGTCGAGGTGGTGGTCTCGGCCGGCGACGCCCCGCTGCTGATCGGTCAGCGCGTCCTGGTCAAGTTCATGAAGCCGGGGGAGACCGCCGGCGCGCCGCGAGCCGCGGCGGCGGGCGTTGGTCCGGACCGGGCGATGAAGCCGGCCGCCTGATCGGCGCGGGCTCAGCGGCCGGTGAAGTTCGCCGGCCGCTTGTTCAGGACGGCGTCCACGCCCTCGGCGTGGTCGTCGGTCAGGTGGGCCAGCGCCTGCATGGCCGCCGACATCTCGAGCATCTGGTCGAAGTTGGCGTCGCGACCCTGGCGCAGCAGGGCCTTGGCCATGCGGAGCGCCTGCGGCGGCTGATCGGCGATCCGGCGGGCGGTGCTTGCCGCCTCCTCCATCAATCGATCGTGCGGGACGACCCGATTGACCAGGCCCCAGCGCTCCGCCGTTTCGGCGTCTATGGAGCGGGCGGTGAACAGCATCTCCGCCGCGCGCGCATAGCCGACATTGCGCGGCAGGAGCCACGAGCCGCCGTCGCCCGGGATGATGCCCAGCTTCAGGAACGGCACGCCGAAACTCGCCCGGTCCGAGGCGATGCGGATGTCGGCAAGGCCCGCGATATCGCAGCCCAGGCCCATGGCCGGTCCATTGATCGCCGCCACCAGCGGAACCTCCAGCCCATAAAGCGAACGCACGATGCGGTGGACGACGCGGCGATAGCGTTCCCGGATTTGCGCGCCCGAGCCCTCGAACAGGTCGCGGCGGTCGCGCATGGCGGTCAGGTCGCCTCCGGCCGAGAAGGCGCGGCCGGCGCCGGTCAGCACCACGCAGCGCACGCTCAGGTCGGCGTTCACCCGCTCGCACGCCGCCGCGACCTGGTCGCCGTCGCCGAGATCGGGCAGGGCGTTCAGCCTCTCCGGGCGGTCCAGCGTCAGGACGACCACGCGGGCGTCCGCGCCGTCCAGGCGTTCCTCTGTGAGCAGCGGCATGGGGCGGTCTCCTGAAGCCTTGGCTCGTCTTCGCCCCGCGCCGTCGCGTCATGCAAGGCCGCCCATGCAAAAAGCCCCGGCGCGGGGGCCGGGGCTCTGTTGGTTTTTCAGGAGGCTGGGGTCAGCCGCGCTTCTTGATCTCGATGGGCACGAAGTTCGAGGGATGGCTGACCACCCGACCCGAGTTCGAAGGCATGTGCCGCGTGTTCACCAGCATCCCGCCCCACAGGGCGAAGGACATCATGGCGTGCTGGAGGTTGCGCTCCTTATCGTTCATCCTGGCGTCTCCTTTCGCAGAACGATGAAAAGAGACGCGTCGTGCTTGTGGGGGGATCTCACCCGCTTCAGTCGTTTCGCGTCAGGTTCGATATGACAGGTATGCGACAGAAATGCAAGAAACGGATGAAAATGGAGGGATGAGGACGGCCGCTGAACCGCCCGCCAGGCCGCCCAAATCCATTGCGAGCCCCTGCGTGCAGGTGTGCGCGATCGACGGCGCGTCCGGCCTATGCCTCGGCTGCTTCCGCACTCTGCAGGAGATCGCCGGCTGGCGCGCGCTCGGCGATGATGGCCGCGCACGGGTCATGGCCGAGCTGCCGCTGCGTCGGGCGAGGATGGATGACGTCGGCTGAGCCGTAACCTTTCGTCAGGCACGTCGCTTCATCGGGCGCCAACCGTAAGCCCCTAGAACTCGCCACAGCCGCAAGACCCGCGGCGTCCCCGGTGGGTTCTCATGTTCGACAAGGCCATTCAGTCGTCATTCGTCTTGGGCGCAGCGCTTCTGACGTCGCTCGGCGCGGCCTATGGCCTGAACCACCTGTCTTCGGGCGGACAGGCTCAGGCTGCGGTGGTGAGCATGGCGCCGATCGACGGAGCGCCGGCCAGCGGACAAGCGGCCCAGGTGGTGCGCGGCGCCGACGGCCACTACTGGGCCGAGGCCGAGATCGACGGCCGCGCGGTGCGGGTGCTGGTCGATACGGGCGCGACCGTGGTCGCCCTGACGCGCCAGGACGCCCAGCGCCTAGGCCTGAAGGTCACGCCAGACGACTTCAATCGCGCGGTGCAGACCGCGTCGGGAGAGGCCAAGGCTGCCTCCGTCACGCTGGCGTCGGTGTCCGTCGCCGGCGCCACGGTGCGCAAGGTCGAGGCCTTGGTCGTGGAAGAGGGTCTGGCCCACTCGCTGCTGGGCATGAGCTATCTGGGCCGGCTGTCGCGCTTCGAGGCGTCCCCGGCGGGCCTGACGCTGCGACCCTAGACGCCGCCCATCTGGCGGCGCGCCTCGCTGAAGTACTGCCAGCCGGTCCAGACGGTGATCACGGCGGCGAACCAGATCAGGAAGACGGCGAAGGACTCGAACGCCGGCTGCCACGTCAGCGGCGATCCGTCCGCCTGCTGCAGCCCGAACGCCGGCCACAGCAGCGTCAACTGAAGCGCGGCCAAGGCCACCATCTGCAGCGTCGTCTTCCACTTGGCCAACAGGGTGACCGGCAACTGAACACGGCCCGCCGTGGTCTCGCGCAGGGCCGACACCGCGAACTCCCGAAACAGGATCAGGCCGCAGGGCAGGGCGATGCCGGGCAGGGAGCCCGAGGCCAGCACGCCCAGGATCGCCCCGGTGATCAGCACCTTGTCCGCGATGGGGTCCAGGATGGCGCCCCAGCGGCTGACCGCGTTCCAGCGCCGCGCCAGAAAGCCGTCGACCCAGTCGGTCGAGGCCGCGATCACGAAAATCCAGAAGGCCCAGACGCCGAAGTCCTGCTGGGCCTCCGGCGAAAGAACAGCGTCCAGCGCGCCCGGCGCCGCCCCAGCCAGCATGGTGAACATGACGACGCCCGCCGCCAGGCGTATGGCGGTCAGGATGTTGGGGATCGGATTGGGACGGGTCGGGGTCACGGGCGGCCTCGAGGAACAGCGGGAACTGTGAAGCCAACGCTTCTAGCCGCCGGATCGTCGCAAGTCTTCCCTATGCAGCATCGCCGCATCTTCGCTAGGCATGAGGCATGAAGACGCTCGTTTCCGATCCAGAGGTGATCGCGCCCAACTTCAAGCGGCGGCTGTCGGGCGTGACCACGACCCTGTTCCGGGTCGCCCCGGTGCAGGCCCGGTCGGTGCGCATCGCTGTGTTGGGCCCTGTGGTGCCCGACGAGATCCCGCAAATCCGCTTTCGCGATCTGCCGCGCCTGGCGCGGCGCTCGAAGGATCGGCCGTTCCGCATCTGGCATGCCCGCCGCAACGTCGAGATGCTGGCGGGCGTGGTTCTGCGCGACCTGCTGCATTTTCCTCTGAAGCTGGTCTTCACCAGCGCCTCGCAGAGGAAGCACACCGGCTGGAGCCGGTTCCTGATCGGGCGGATGGATGCGGTGGTGTCGGTGTCCGACTTCACCGCCGCCTATCTGCAGAGACCGTCAACGGTGGTGATGCATGGCATCGACACGGGAGTGTTCCGGCCAGCCTGCGACGGCGAGGCGCGTCCGCCCGATCTGCCGCCCGGCGGTCGCCTGGTCGGCTGCTTTGGGCGCATCCGAGCGCAGAAGGGCACGGACGTCTTTGTGGACGCGATGATCCGGATCCTTCCCGATCGGCCGGACGTCACGGCGGTGGTGCTGGGTCGCGCGACGGGGGAGCACCAAGGATTTCTCGATGCGTTGAAGGCGCGTGTGGCGGCGGCCGGGCTGAGCGAGCGTATTCTGTTCCCAAGCGAGGTGGGACCGCTGGAGACGCCAGCCTATTACCGCGCGCTTTCTCTTTATGTCGCGCCGCAGCGATGGGAGGGTTTCGGCGTCACTCCGCTGGAGGCCATGGCGTCCGGCGTGCCCGTGGTCGCCACCACCGTCGGCGCCTTTCCGAAGCTGGTGATTGACGAAGGCACCGGCTCGCTGATCCCGCCGGGCGATGCGCAGGCGATGGCGGAGGCGGTTGGGCGGTGGTTGGACGACGATGCGGCGTTATCGAGAGCGGGATCAACGGCGCGCAGCCACGTCGAGGCACACTTCTCGCTTGAAGCGGAAGCCGAGGGGCTGAACGCCGTCTACCGGCGTCTGTGGGATCAGCCCTGATCGACGCGGATCGGCAGGATGGCGCGGAACTCGGCGTCGTCGAAGGCTGCGGGCCGCAGCACCACATCGAACAGCCGGCGCAGGTGCAGGCCCGCCAGACGAATCTGCGTCGCCACCCTGCGCATCCCGAAGATGAGCCGTTTGCGCTCTTTCGGGGCGCCGATCCGCTCCTTGCAGATGGAGGTGGCGATGGTGATGCCGGGATCAAAGCCGCGCTCGGCGAGGATGTGGGCCTGGCGGGCAAGCGCGGGCTCCACCTGCGCCATGTTCAGCCGGGCGACGGCGAACAGAAAGGCGTCGGACGGCGCGGCCGTCGTCTCCATCAGCTTCAGCAGCTTGGCCGCTCCGGCCGGCGACACATGGTAGGCGGCCGAGCCGGTCTTGTCGCGGATGACGCGGGTCAGGCTGAAGTCGCCCTGCACCGCATCCGGACGGCGGGCGAAGAACTTGGCCCGGCCGAAGTCTTCCAGGTTGATGAGGTCGTAGCCTTGCGGAAGCCGCTCGATCACGCCGGCGAAGCGCGGCGACAGCACGGCGTCGTCCTCCAGCACTACCAGCCCCTCCGGCCGATCCAGCGCCATTCGCCACAGGGCGGCGTGCGAGCGCAGCAGGGCGATCTCGTTCGGCGTCAGCTTGCGCTCCCAGGCATTCGCGAAGCGCTCGTATTCGCCAGGCTGGAGGTCCTTGGGTTCGGTGGCGCGCAGGCGCTGAAGGGGAACGCCGCGGGCCCTCGCCTGCGCCTCCATGAAGGCGCGGCGGTCGGCGGCCCTTTCCAGGTTGATGTAGAAGACGTCCACGGGGGTGTCAGTCCGTCGGCAAAGGCTCGAAACGCGGCGCCGGAGTCAGGCGGGTCAGAACGCCGTCCGCGATGCCGAAGTGCAGGCCGCTGAGCGTCAGCTGGCCCGCCGCCTCCCGCTCCGCGATCCAGGGGAAGGTGCGCAGGTTGCGGATCGACAGGCGAACGATGGCTTCTTCCGCAGCGCGAACGACCTGATCCGGCTCAACGGTTTCAGCGACGTGCTGCACCACCGGCGTTCCCTGGGCCACCCACGGGGCGACGAAGTCCGGGCAATCTTCGGGGGCACCCGTCAGCATGGCGCCCACGCCGCCGCAGGACGCATGGCCCATGACCACGATCCTGCGCACCTTCAGCACCTTCACGCCGAACTCCAGCGCGGCCGAGACGCCGTGGAGCTGGCCGTCGGGCTCATAGGGCGGCACCAGATTGGCGACATTTCGCACCACGAACAGCTCACCCGGCGCGGCGTCGAAGATCAGCGCCGGATCGGCCCGACTGTCCGAGCAGGCGACGATCAGGGTGTGCGGCTTCTGCCCGTCGGAAGCCAGCGCCCCATATTCAGCCCGCGCCTCCGGCCACTTCTCGGCACGAAAGCGGCGGTAGCCGGCTGTCAGTTCGTCGAGGTCGTCGGTCATGATTCCGCCTTAGCCGTTCGCGCGGCTTTGAGAAACACCGCACTCGCATCCGACGACAAGCAGGCGCGGCAGGCGAGCGCTTCAGCTCTTGTGAAAGAAGGCGTGGATGCGTTCGGCCAGGGCCTGGTTGACGCCGGCGACCTTGACCAGATCGGCGACCGAGGCGCGGCCGACGCCCTTGGCTGAGCCGAAGGCGTGCAGCAGCGCCTTTTTGCGGCCGGGGCCGACGCCTTCGATCTCGTCCAGCGGGTTCTTCTTGATGTCCATCGAACGGCGCTTGGCGTGGGCGCCATTGGCGAAGCGGTGGGCCTCGTCGCGCAGGCGCTGCAGGTAGTAGAGCGCCGGCGACTTCAGCGGCAGCATGAAGGGCGGCTTGCCCGGCATGAAGAACTTCTCAAGCCCCGCGTCGCGGTCCGGTCCCTTGGCCACGCCGACCACGGAGATGTCGTGAACGCCCAGTTCGGCCATGACCTTGAGCACCTCGGCCAGCTGGCCCGCGCCGCCGTCGATCAGCAGCAGGTCCGGCCGTTCGACCTCCTCGCCCGCTTCCTCGTCCTTGACCAGGCGCGAGAAGCGGCGGCGCATGACCTCGCGCATCATGCCGTAGTCGTCGCCGGGCGCGAGATCTTCGCCGCGGATGTTGAATTTACGGTACTGGTTCTTGCGGAAGCCTTCAGGTCCCGCGACCACCATGCCGCCGACGGCGTTGGTCCCCTGGATGTGGGCGTTGTCGTAAATCTCGATGCGCTCGGGCCGGCCCGCCAGGCCGAAAGCCTCGCACACCTCGTCCAGGATCTTGCCCTGGGCCGAGCTCTCGGCCAGCCGGCGGCCCAGAGCTTCGCGGGCGTTGGTCAGGGCGTGATCCACCAGCGACAGCTTGTCGCCGCGCAAGGGCCGCGCGATCTCGACCTTTCGATCGCCCTTCATGGAGAAGGCCTCTTCCAGCAGTTCCAGCTCGTGCGGACGGACGTTGGACAGGATCAGGCGAGGGATGGGCTTGTCTTCGTAGAACTGACCCAGGAAGGCGGCGAGGATTTCCGGGTCCGTGTCGGCGCGGTCCACGCGGGGGAAATAGGCGCGGCCGCCCCAGTTCTGGCCGGCGCGGTAGAAGAACACCTGCACGCAGGCCTGGCCGCCGTCGGTGTGCAGGGCGAAGACGTCGGCTTCGGCCACGCCTTCGGCGCTGACGGAATTCTCCATGGCGATGGCGGATAGGGCGCGGATGCGGTCGCGGATGCGTGCGGCCTGTTCGAAGTCCATGTCCTCGGCGGCGGCGGTCATCTCCTGCGACAGGCGGCCGATCACCGCGCGCGACTTGCCGCGCAGGAAGCTCTCGGCCTCGGTGACTAGGGCTCCGTAGTCCTCCAGCGAGATCAGGCCGGTGCAGGGCGCCGAGCAGCGCTTGATCTGGTGCAGCATGCAAGGCCGGGTGCGCGTCTCGAACACGCTGTCCGAACAGGAGCGAAGCAGAAAGGCCTTCTGAAGGGTGTTCAGCGTCCGGTTCACCGCCCAGGTCGAGGCGAAGGGGCCGAAGTAGTCGCCGGGCACGGTGTGCGCGCCGCGATGCTTGCGAACCTGAGGCGCGCGGTGGTCGCGCCGGATCATCAGCTCCGCGAACGACTTGTCGTCGCGCAGCACCACGTTGAAGCGCGGCTTCAGCTTCTTGATGAAGTTGGATTCGAGCAGCAGGGCTTCGCGCTCGGAGGCGGTGACGACCAGCTCCATGGAACGGGTCAGGGACACCATGTGGCCGATGCGCTGGGTGTGAAAGCGCCCCTGCGCATACTGCAGGATGCGCTTCTTCAGCGAGCGCGCCTTGCCGACATAGAGGCAGGCGCCATCCTCGCCATACATGCGATAAACGCCCGGCTTGTCCGGCGCGCGACTGGCCTCGTCACGGATCAGGGCGGCGGCCTTCAGGTCGCCGCCGGACAGCGCGCTCAGGGTCTCCTCGGTCATCGGGCGGAATATAGGCTCAGGACCGCCGGACCAGAAGGACGCCGGCGAATACAAGGGCCACGCCGGCGATGCGGCCGAGGTTCAACGGCTGGCGCGGCACGCCCAACGCGCCGAAGTGATCCAGCAACAGGCTCAGCGCCAGCTGGCCCGCCACCATCACGGTGATGGTCATGGCCGCGCCCAGCCGAGGCACGCCCCAGGCGGCGGCGACCACGAAGCAGGCCCCGTAGAGGCCGCCGAACCAGGCGTAGGCGGGCAGGGCCTTGGCCGCCGACATGTCCGGGCGCGTGTGCAGAACGGCGGCGGCGACCGCCAGCGCGATCGTGCCTACGGCGAAGGACACAAAGGCGGCGTTCACCGGCGAGCCCACCGCCGTCGCCAGCTTCGCATTGGTCGGCGCCTGAAGCGCGGTCGCGCCGCCGGCGAGCACGACGACGAGAATGGGCAGAATCGCGGGGTTCATGAGACGATCCTAGCAGAGGGCGAGGGGAGGCGCCGCTTGCGACCGGGCCGTCCGCGCCCTATGCCTTGGACCTTCACAGGAGCACGCCATGCTGGCCCTCGCGATCATTCTCGGTTTCGTCGCCGTCTTCGCCGCCATCAACTATTTTGAGTTCGGCCGGGTTGACTGAGGCAGGGCGCGGCGCGGCGCTGGTCACGGGCGGCGCCAAGCGGATTGGCCGCGCCATCTGCCTGGAGCTGGCGCGCGCCGGCCACGAGGTGGCGATCCACTGCCGGGCGTCGACGGACGCGGCTGAGACGCTGGCGGACGAAATCCGCGCACTCGGCCGCCGCGCGGCGGTGGTGCGCGCCGACCTGTCGGACGAGGCGGCGGTGCGCAGACTTGTCCCCCAGGCGGTTGCGGCCCTCGGCCCGCTGAGGGTCTTGGTCAACAACGCCTCGGTGTTCGAGGACGACCGCGTCGGCGATCTGAGCCGCGCGCTGTGGGATCGTCACATCGAGACCAATCTGCGCGCGCCGATCGTTCTGGCCGAGGCGTTCGCGGAGCAGGCGGGGGACGGGGCGTCGGTGGTCAACCTGTTGGACCAGCGGGTGCTGAAGCCTGATCCGCGCTTCTTCTCCTACAGCCTTTCGCGCAACGCCCTGTGGTGGGCGACGCGGACCCTGGCCCAGGCGCTTGCGCCGCGGGTGCGGGTCAACGGGGTGGGGCCAGGGCCGACCCTGGCCTCCGTGCACCAGACACCGCCCGAGTTCCAGGCCGAGGCCGCCGCCATCCCCTTGGCCAGACCCGGCAGCCCCGAGGCGGTGGCGAGTGCCGTGCTGTGGCTGACGCAGGCGGAGATGGTCACCGGCCAGATGATCGCCGTCGACGGCGGCCAGCACCTCGCCTGGCGCACGCCGGACATCCTGGAGTAGCCGTCATGTCCCCCCAGAACAGCGACGGCTTCCGGCGTGAAGCCTTGCGCGTCTTCGTGCGCGATCTGCGCATCGAGGCGGGGATCGGCGTCTATGACCACGAGCATGGCCGGCTGCAGACTCTTGTGATCGAAGTCATGCTGGAGCTGGCGCCGCAGGCGATCACCCGACTGTCCGACACCATCAACTACGAGACCGTGGCCCAGGCCGCCCGCGCCATCGCCGCCGAGGGGCATGTGGGGCTGGTGGAGACCTTTGCGGACCGGCTGGCGGCGGCCTGTCTCCAGGATGAGCGGGTCCGTCGGGCGACGGTGCGCATCGACAAGCCCGGGGCGCTGGGCGGGCACGCCTCGCCGGGCTGCGAGGTGGTGCTGTCGCGCTGACACGGTTGCGCCGGACGCCCAGCGCCGCCATTGTCCCCGAACCCAACGCCGCCCGCGGGCGGCGCCAGCACGGAAGCGTCTTCTCCCGCATGGCCGAACCCGGCGACAACCACGATCACGACGCCGACATCGGCTTCGCCTCGGCGGCGTCGCTGCGCGGTCGGCTGCGTGAAAGCCACCACGCGCAGGCGGCCACGCCGGCGCCTTCGACCAGCCGCCTCTCGTCGTCCGCAGTGCGCGATCTCGGAGCCCGTGCGGCGACGCCTTCGGCCGTGTCGCCGGACCTCTATGGCGTCTACATCCTGATCCTGCTGGCCGTGCCCACGATCGGGGTTTCGGCCTTGATCGGCCTGCTGGCCGTCAGAAACCGCGCGGCGCCGGTTGATGCGCTGGAGGCGAGCCATTTCACGTTCCAGCGGCGCACCCTGGGGATCGCGGCGGCCGCGGCGGCGTTGGGTGCGGTGCTGATCATCGTCAATGTGGGGGTGATCGTGCTGTTTCTGGCGGCCGTGTGGGTGCTGGCGCGCGGCGCGTTCGGCGTGTTCACGCTGAAGGCCGGCCAGCCGATCGCGCGGCCCCAAGCCTGGTTGATCTGAAGGACAGAGCCATGAGCGACCAAGACCTGCATCGCGGACAAACCGTAGCCGGGCCCTCGCAGGGAAAGGTCGCGGCGCTGGCTGCGTGGGTGCTGTTCATCCTGTCGATCCCCAGCGCGAACGTGCTGGTTCTCGTCGGACTGGTCGTTTCCTATGTGGCGCGAGGATCGTCCAGCGGCGTGGCGCGCCAGCACATCGAGGCTCAGATCCGCCTGTTCTGGTCGGTGTTCTGGTGGACGATCGTGGCCTGGATCGGCATGGCGATCAGCGGCCTGGCCTCGCTGATCCTGATCGGCATCCCATTCTTCTTCCTGTTCCTGCTGATGTGGTTCCTGCTCAGCGTCTGGTTCACGGTGAAGAGCGTGCTGGGCCTGCTGGCGCTGCTGGCTGCCCGGCCGATTTGAGCACCCGGGAACGCGCCGGTCTCGCCAAGGGTTGATCCGCCGTCAGGAGGCCGATCATGAGCGCGTTCAAGGACAATGCCGCCGAACAGCGGTTCGAACAGGGTTTCGACGCCGACGGCGGGGAAAAGCCCGTGTGGGCCGACTACGCCTCGCAGGGCGAGCGGCGGGTGATCCTGCATGTCGAGGCGGATCCGGCGCTGCGGGGCTCGGGCGCCGCGGGGCGTTTCATGCAGAGCCTGGCCGAACATGCGCGGGCCGAAGGGATGAAGCTTCAGCCCCGCTGCGGCTATGCCGTCGCCTGGCACAAGCGCCACCCGGACTACGACGACGTTCTGGCCTGACGGATTTCCTCGGCGTCAGACGCCGAGGATCCAGCCTTCCTCGCCCTCGACCTGCGCGATCAGTTCGGGCGACGCGTCCTTGGGCGGCGCAAAGGCCCTGGCCAGTTCGCCCCGGTCGTCCATCTGGGCGAAGGTTTCGGCGGCGACGCGGACCTGGGCCTGGTCCTTGATCTCCCCGGGGTTCGGCTTGGCGTCGAAGATCGAAGGCCAGACCTCGACCGCCAGCACCGACAGCGGCTCGACGTCGGCGGGCGTGAGTTCGCGCCAGCCGGTGCCGAACGGCCAGACCGCGCCCGCCGGTCCCAGGCTTTCCAGCAGGCGGCGAACGGCGGGCACGCCCACCAGGGTCTGGCCGCCGACCGCGCCGGCGCCGTGCATCTGCCA
Organism: Pseudomonadota bacterium; assembly: GCA_023456105.1. Taxonomy (GTDB): domain Bacteria; phylum Pseudomonadota; class Alphaproteobacteria; order Caulobacterales; family Caulobacteraceae; genus Brevundimonas. Next base: position 77,660 of record JAEYAO010000019.1, read on the forward strand.
GACGCTCTTGGGCTGCAGCTTGCCCCTGCGGGCGGCGATCTCGGTGGCGCGGAACTCGGGGATGTCGCCCGACCCTTGCGGCGGCTTGGTGGTGGTCAGCCAGCGCTGGGCCTGCTTGGCCGGCGCGCCCCACAGCGGCCAGGCCTCATCGGTCATCAGCCGGTTCATCTTGGCGGCGACCTGATAGCGGTTGTTGGTGTTGTCGGCCTTGTCGACGACGTTGGCGGCGATGAACTTCCACATGGCCCGCCAAGGCGCCTGATCCTCCTCCAGCTTCAGCCGCGCGGCCGTGCCGGCGGGATAGCCCAGGTTGAAGTCGAAGCCGACCAGCACCTGATCGCCGCGCTTTCTGTGGTCGGCCAGGATGGAGGCCAGCAGCTTTTCACCCTCGGCGCGCGTGGCGACGTTGTGCGTTTCCGAATACAGGCGAAAGCGCACGTCGCGCTTGGCCACGCCGATCCACAGCGAGTTGTCGCCGGTCTTCTTGGTCTCGGCGGCGGTCCAGTCGGCGACGACATAGGCGTCGAAAAGGCGGGCCATGGCGGCCTCCCTTGGCAAGGCGTGGTCGGTTGCAGGAGAGGTGGGGCTTCTAGCGCCCTGCGTCGAGGTGCGGAAGAGGCCCTCAATCCTTCAGCAAGGCCTCGACATGCGAAAGCCACCGCCGTCCCAGCCGCATCGCCTCGGCGGGCGAGCCGGTCGGCGCCGGCGCGGCGGCGTCCCACAAGGCTAGTTCGAACTCCGGATGGCGCGCGTCGTCGAACATCAGCCGCAGCACGATCTGCTCGGCGTCGGGAACCATGACGTCCAGCGACTTGCGCGCCTCGTTCCGGCGAACGCGGGCGACCACATGGCCGTCGACGATGATCTCGCCGCCCTCGACCTCGTCGAAGTCATAGGCCAGGCCCTGCGCGCCCAGGCCCCACAGGATGACAAGCTGTCCGTCGCTGAAGTTAAGGGCGCAGGCCTTGCCCTCGGCCAGCGACACCGCCTCCGCTTCGGACGCGCCGCCCACCGCCTTGGCCAACGCCCGGCGCAGCCGGCGCTCAGGCTGCATCCACCAGGACAGGCCCAGCGCCCCGGTGGTCAGAAGCGCCGCGACCAGCCCGACCAGCAGGACCACCCGAAACGCCTCGCCCACCGATCAAGCCTCCAGATCCAGATCGACGACGACGGGCACGTGGTCGCTGGGCTTCTCCATGTCGCGCGCATCCCGGTGCGTCTCGATGGAGCGGAAGCGGTCGGCCGCCTGCGGCGACAGCAGGGCGAAATCGATGCGGATGCCCAGGTCGCGCGGCCAGGCGCCCGCCTGATAGTCCCAGAAGGTGAACGATCCCGGCGGCTGCTTGCCAAGGATGCTGGCGTCGGCCAGGCCGATGTTCTTGAGCGCGCGAAAGGCCCGCCGACTTTCGGGCTGGAACAGGGCGTCGCCAAGCCAGACTTCCGGGTTTCGCACGTCGTGCGGCTCGGGGATGACGTTGTAGTCGCCGCACAGCGCCAGCGGCTCCTCATAGGCGAGCAGGCTGCGCGCATGGGCGTTCAGCCGTTCAAACCAGGCCAGCTTGTAGGGAAACTTGTCGGTCCCGACCGGATTGCCGTTGGGCAGGTAGATGGAGGCGACGCGGATGGGACGAGGCGCCTCGACCACCGCCTCGATGTAGCGAGCCTGTTCGTCGGTCTCGTCGCCGGGCAGACCGCGCCGGATGTCGGACAGCGGATGCTTCGACAGCAAGGCCACGCCGTTGTAGCTCTTCTGCCCGTGCGTCTCGACGTTGTAGCCCAGGCTCTCGAAGGCCTCGCGCGGGAACTTCTCGTCCACGCATTTGATCTCCTGGAAGCAGGCGACGTCGGGCTGAGCGGCCTCCATCCACGCGAGAACGGTGGGCAGGCGGGCGTTGACCGAGTTGACGTTCCAGGTGGCGATGCGCATGGGCGGAAGGCTAGGCTGCGTCGCCGCAAAAACAAAGACGCCGCCCGCGAACGGACGGCGTCTTCATTGTCTCGTCGGTGACGAGGATCAGTTCTCGGTCGCAGCCGCCGCCGGAGCCGCCGCAGCGGCCGTGGTCAGGGTGCAGCCGCCGCCGACGTGGGCGGCCTCTGCGCAGGTGTAGACGTCGCCGACGACGCCTTCGCTGACGCGCACCACATAGCCGGTGTCCGCCGCCGCGCACTTGGCCTCCATGAAAGTCCCGCGCGCGTTCTGGCCCATCAGACGAATCTGCTGGACGTCGCAGGCTTCGCCAGGCGTGCCCGCCAGCAGCTTCTTCAGGTCGGTGTTCTGCTCGTCGGCCGTGGTGAAGTTGCAGGTCTGGCCGCTGGCGCCGAGCTGCAGGCAGGGCGTGATCTCCCAGGCGTTGTCGGCGGTCTTTTCGATCCAGGCGCCGTCAGAGCCTGCGCAACCGATCTCGTAGATGGGCTTGCCGGCCGAGGACTGGCCGCGCAGGGCGCCCTGGTCGACCTGGCAAGTGATGCCCGCCTCCTTGGCGTAGCCGAAGATCACGGCCTGTGCGTTCTGGTTGGCCGGCAGGGTGCAGACGGTGCCGACATCGGCGGCCGGGTCTTGAGCGCGGGCCGTCTCGGCCGACGCCGCCAGCAGCACGCAGTCCGAAGCCACCGGCGGCGTGGACGTCACAACGATGAAGCCAGGGCCGGAGGCGCAAATGGCTTCGTACACGTTGGTCTTCTCGGCGGTTTGCCCGCGCAGGGTCGCCTCGGTCACTTGGCAGGACGATCCGGCGGCTGTCAGCGCGGCCTGAGCGCCGGCCTTGGCCTCTTCTGGCGTTTGGGTCGGGGCAGCAGGCGCGGCGCGACGATCACGACGATTGCCGCGCTCTTGGCGCTCGCCGTCCTGCTGGCGGCCGAGATTGTTGCGCTGGATTTGGGACTGGGTGTCTTGCGCGGCGGCGGGCACGGCGGCGCCGAACAACGCCGGAGCGGCCACGAGGATGGCGGCCAGAGCGCCCTTTAGGGCGTCGTTCAGGGCCGGAAAGGAGCTGGGCATGATGCCTCCTGGAAGGGGGGGATGCGGAGCCTTGGATCCCGGGTGTGGCCGCGTCAAGGCGTCGCGCGGTGGACGGCCACGACAATCGACCGCTATGGATTGCTGCGATCGTAATCCCGCAGGGCGGGCGGCGGCGGGAGACGACAGTGAGCGAACAGGTTCTGACGACACTCGAAGGCGGCGTGCTGACGATCACGCTGAACCGGCCCGAGAAGAAGAACGCCATCACCCAGGCCATGTATGCGGCGCTGGCGCAAGCGGTCGAAGGCGCCGCTGCGGATGACGTTGTGCGCGTGCTGCTGTTCCGCGCGGAGGGCGACAGCTTCTCGGCCGGCAACGACATCGCCGACTTCGCGGCGCTGGGCGCGGGCGGGACCGCGCCGGCCGACATGCCGGTCTTTCGCTTCCTGAAGGCCATGGCCGATCTGGACAAGCCCGCCGTGGCGGCGGTGAAGGGCAGGGCGGTCGGGATCGGCCTGACGCTGCTGCTGCACTGTGACCTAGTAGTTTCGGCCGAGGACGCCTTGCTGTCGGCGCCCTTCGTCAACCTGGCCCTGACGCCCGAGGCGGCCTCGTCGCTGCTGCTGCCGGGCGTGATCGGGCATCAGCGGGCCTTCGAACTGTTTGCACTGGGCGAAGCGGTCGATGGGCGAACGGCGCTGGCTTGGGGCTTGGTCAACCGGGCAGTGCCATCCGACCAGGTGGAAGCCGCAGCGGCGGAGCTGGCGAACAAGCTGTCGGCCCGCGCGCCCAACTCCCTGCGCAAGACCAAGGCTCTGATGCGCGACGCCGAAGCCATCTGGGCGTTGATGCAGCGCGAGGGCGCCCAGTTCTCCGAACAGATGCGCAGCCCCGAGGCGATGGAGGCTTTCATGGCCTTCAGCCAGAAACGCGCGCCCGATTTCTCCAAGGGCGGTTGATCTGCCGGGCCGTTGCGCCTAGGTGCGCGCGCCCATGCTGCAAGCCGCCGCCCTCTCCATCGATCCGCTGGTCCAGTCCGAGACCGCGCGCCACGGCCATGCGGTGGATGCCCTGGTCGAGGCCGCCTTTGGTCCCGGCCGCTACGCCAAGACGGCGGAGCGGCTGCGTGAAGGCGCGCGCCCGGCCGCCGGCTTCGTTGTCGAGACGCATGGCCGGGTGACCGGTGCTGTGCGGCTGTGGCCGATCACCATCGGTGGGACGCCCGCGCTGTTCCTGGGGCCGATCGCGGTGGACGCAGGACAGCGGGGCGACGGCCAGGGCGCGGCCCTGGTCCAGGCCTGCCTTGACCATGCGCGTGCGAACTCTGCGAGCGGCGTGCTGCTGGTCGGCGATCCGTCCTATTTTCAGCGGTTCGGCTTCGTGGCCGCGCCGGACGCGGCGTTGCCGGGACCTGTGGATCCCCGTCGTGTGCTGTGGGCGCCCGTCATGCTGGCGTCGGCGGCCGGCGCGGTTCGCGCGGGCTGACGCCTTCCGCATCGCCGTCTGGCGGCCTAGGTTCAGCGGCGATGGAACAGGGCGACGAAAAGAACACGGGGGGCCTTGAGGGCGTCGCGCGAGCCGCGCGGCAGGCGCCGGGACGCGGGCCAGCGCCGGTGCATCTGTGGCGCCCCGCCCATTGTGGCGACATCGACATCGTGATCCGGCGCGACGGCGTGTGGATGCACGAGGGCTCTCCCATCGGTCGAAGTGAATTGGTGCGGCTGTTTTCGACCATCCTGCGCAAGGATCCGGACGGCTATCACCTGGTCACGCCCGGCGAGAAGATGCGCATCCAAGTCGAGGATCTGCCGTTCCGGGCCATAGCCGTGGAGCGGCGGGGCGAGGCGCTGGTCTTCACCACCGACGTCGGAGACGAGGTCACAGCCGACGCGGACCACCCGATCGTGGTCGAGACAAACGCCGCCTCCGGCGAGCCGCAACCTTCGGTCAGGGTGCGAAGCGACCTGTGGGCGCGGATCGCGCGGCCCGTCTTCTACGAACTCGTCGAGATGGCGGAAGTCTCGCCTGAGGGCCTTGTCGTGAGCTCGGCCGGGACGACCTTCTTGCTGGGCGAGGCTTGAGGCGTGGACGGGTCCGCTCTGCGCCACAGACTGTTTGAGCGTTTGACGCCGCCGTTGGACTGGCGCGCGGATGCGGGCGCGGTCCGCTCGGACTTCGACCTCAACCCCGAGGCGGCGCGCCCTTCGCGCACGCTGAGGCGCGCGGCCGTGCTGGTGCCGGTGGTGGCGAGAGCCGAGGGCGCGACCGTGCTGCTGACCCGACGGGCCGACACCCTGGCCAGCCACACTGGTCAGATCGCCTTTCCGGGCGGTCGGCTCGATCCCGGCGAGACGGCGATCGAGGCCGCGCTGAGGGAGGCGTGGGAGGAGATCGGTCTTGCGCCCGATCAGGTCGAGGTGCTGGGCCTGTCCGACGCCTATGAGAGCGGGACGGGCTTTCTGATCACACCGGTGGTCGGTTGGATCGCCGCCCCGCCGATGCTGCGTCCCTCGCCGGACGAGGTGGCCGACGTCTTCGAGACGCCCTGGGACTTTCTGATGAACGTCGCCAATCACCGGCGGGACTCGCTGGTGCACGACGGCATGACGCGCTGGTACTGGGCCATGCCGTGGCAGGAGCGCTACATCTGGGGCGCAACCGCCGGCATGCTGAAAGGCCTGCACGATCGGCTGTATGGCGCGGCGTCGGCCGAGGACGCGGCGTGACCGCGATCCTCGGCGCCGAGTGGCTGAAGCTGCCCGAAACGCGGGCGGTGATGGAGGCGCTGGAGGCGGCGGGCGGGGCCGACTGCGCGCGTTTCGTCGGCGGCTGCGTGCGCAACAGCCTGATGGGCCAGTCCGTCGACGACATCGACATCGCCACCCGGCTTCAGCCGTCCGCGACCATGGCGGCGCTGAAGGCGCGGGGACTGCGGGCGATCCCGACCGGCGTCGATCATGGCACGGTGACCGCCGTCGCGGGCGGGCGCCCGTTCGAGATCACCACCCTGAGGCGCGACGTAGAGACCGACGGCCGCCGCGCCGTGGTGGCCTTCACCGAAGACTGGGCCGAGGACGCGGCGCGGCGGGACTTCCGCCTTAACGCGCTCTACGCCGGTGCGGCGGGGTGTGTGTTCGATCCGACCGGCGGCGGCCTGTCCGATGCAGCGCAAGGACGGATCATCTTCGTGGGCGATCCAGAGGCGCGCATCCGTGAAGACTACCTGCGCATCCTCCGCTTTTTTAGATTCTTCGCCTGGTACGGAACGGGCGCGCCTGACGCGGCCGGCCTGGCCGCCTGCGAGCGCCTGTCCGCAGGGGTCGAGCGGCTGTCGGCGGAGCGGGTGTCCAAGGAGTTGCTGAAGCTGCTGTCGGCTTGCGATCCGACGCCGGCGGTGCGGGCGATGGCGCAGGCGGGCGTGCTGGCGCGGCTGACGGGCGGCGAGGCGGATCTCAGCGTGTTCGAGACCTTGGCGCGTCTAACGCCTGATCCGCTGCTGCGCCTGTCGGTGTTGTTGCCCGACGCCGAGGCGGCCGCCGTCGCCGCTCGCCTGCGCCTGTCGAATGCGCAAAGGGATAGGCTACTCGCGGCCGTCGATCCGGCGGGCGACGTCTCGCCGACCATGACCGAGCCGGCGGCGCGCGCGGCGCTTTACCGCCTTGGGAGGCAGGCGTTCGAGGATCGCCTGCTGAAGGCCGCCGCGCGATCCCGCGCCGACCCAGAGCCGCTGCTGGCCCCAATGCGAGCCTGGACGCCGCCCCGGCTGCCGGTGGGCGGACGGGATCTGGCCGTGCGCGGCGTATCGCCGGGACCGCAGACCGGGCGTCTGTTGAGCGCCTTTGAAGAGAGCTGGATCGCCGACGACTTTCCCGATGCCGGGCACGAGGCGCGGCTGGACGCGCTGGTGGCGGCGATCAGCGCAGAGCCTTCCGGAACTCGGTGACGACCGGCCGATGGTCCGAGCCGGTTGGTTCGCCCAAGCGGCGACTGACCAGGGCGAGGTCTGGCGAGCGATACACCTGGTCGATGGTGATGCCGGCGAACGCGGGCAGACGTGTCGGCCATGTGCCGGGAAAACCGGGCGCCGGGATCAGGCCGGCTTGTGACTGGACCTGCCGGCCGATGCGGGCGCTGGACACGCTGTTGAAGTCGCCGGCCACGATCACCGGCCCCGTCAGGCCCGCGCGCAATTTCGTCAAAGCCATCACCTGGGTGATCTGGCCCCACTGATACTGATAGGGCCAGGGGCGGGTCAGATGGACGGCGACGAGGTTCAGCGGACCCAGCGGGCTGTCGATCACCGCACCAATGGCGTGCAGGCCGTCGGGCTTGTCTTCGACGGTGCGAACGATCGGCCATCGGGAGGCGATCACTGTGCGGGCGGCGCCGGTCGGCCGGTCGATGCGTGGAGTCGAAACCCGGTGCGGATAGGCCGCCAGCATCCGGTCCAGCTGGGCCGCCGGCGCGTCGCCCAGTTCGACCAGGATCACCATGTCCGCCTCGGCGCTCCGGATCGAGCGATCTATGGCCTCCGTCTGCTGGTTCCACGCCCACAGGTTCGCCGAATACAGCCGAACAGCGGGGGCATGGGTGTCCGGCCGACCGCGGGGCGGCGCCCACTGCGGCCAGACGGCCAGGAGCAGCAGCAGGGCCGCTCCGGCCCCGACCAGCGCGGCCGGCCAGAGCCGAAGGACCAGGCAGGCCAGAAGCATGGCGAAGACGGCCGCCAGCGACGGCGCGGAAAATTGCGCCAGAATGTCCACCCAGCGATGCCCGATGCGGCTGAGCGCCGCCGCGGCGATCAGGCCGAACCCGACAAACGCGGCGCTCGCCAGCAAATTGGCCGCAAGCCTGAGCATGGATGCCCTCGACCTCGATAGGGGTGAACGCAGGAAGCGTTGACGCGTTAAGGCGACGCTTGAGGAACGACGCATGGCCAGACGCAGTCTGCAGGATATCGAAAAGATCTGGTCTGATGTCGAGGGCGTCAAGAAGCTGTCGGACCGCGCCATCTCGATCGGGCCCTTCGGCGTCGGCATGGACGCCCTGCTGACATGGATTCCCGTGGCCGGCACGCTGTACACCGTCGGCACCGGCGGATGGCTGATTGTTCAGGCGCTGAGGATCGGCGCTTCGCGTTCCACCCTGGCCAAGATGGCGGCCTATATGGGGGTGGACACCGCCACGGGCTCGGTCCCGCTGTTCGGGGACATTGTGGACACCTTCTTCCCGGGCCAACTGCTGGCGGCCAAGGCGCTGCAAAAAGAGATCGAGAGCACCCACTGGGTCGAGGACACCGAGGCCAACGCCCGCGCAACCGGCGATCACGAGCGGCATCAGGAGACCGTTCGTCTTGATCCGGCCCTGCGACGGATCGTCTATCTGCATGATTGACTTGACGCACATGCGCGGGCGCCCGCAAGTCGCACTCTGGCTGGAACAGGGTCCTGAATGAGCGCGACGTTGACCCGCGACGAACTGGCGGACGCCTTGGGACGGGCCGGCGAGGGCGACCGCGCGGCGTTCAGAATCGTCTATGAGGCCACCTCGGCGAAACTGTTGGGCGTCTGCCTCCGTATCTTGGCTGATCGTCAGTTGGCTGAGGACGTGTTGCAGGACATCTATCTCACAGTGTGGCGCAAGGCGGATCGGTTCGATCCCGCCCGGGCGAGCCCGATCACCTGGCTGGCGACCATCGCGCGCAACCGGGCCATCGATCGGCTGAGGGCGACGGGCGGCGATCGCCGCGCCGTGCCGGTGGACGCAGCGGCCCACGTGCCGGACGCGGCGCCGCTGGCGTCTGTTCAGGTTGAGCGAGATGAGGACGCCGCACGGCTGAACGCCTGCATGGACGATCTGGACGACCGCACGCGTCGCGTGACCCGCACGGCCTTTTTCGAGGGGACGACCTATGAGGTCCTCGCCGAACGCGAGGCGGCGCCGTTGGGAACGATGAAGAGCTGGATCCGCCGTGGGCTGATGCGGCTGCGGGACTGTCTGGATCAATGACCGACGCGGCGGACATCGAACACGGCGATCTGCTGGCGGCGGAATTGGCGCTGCGGGTGCTGGATCGCGAGGCCGAGGCGGCGGCGCGCGCGCGTCAGGCGGCCGATCCGGAGTTTGCCGCAGAGGTGGAGGCCTGGAACGTACGTTTCGGCGGCTTGTTCGACGATGTCGCGCCGGTGCAGCCATCGACCAGCGTTTGGCCGCGCATCGAGGCTGGGATAGCCGCGCCTGCCAACGACAATCGACGGCTGGTGTTCTGGCGGCGCTGGGCGCTGGCGTCCACGGGGCTGCTGGCCGCCAGCGTCGCCGCCTTTGCGGTGATGCTGGCTCGCCCGGACACGGTCGTTCCGCCGCCGGCCGCCCCGCCCTCCGCACAGGCGCCCGAGATCGCCCGCATTGCGACCCTGTCGACGCCCGAAGGAGAGGCGTTCGCCACCGTCGTCTACGACAGCGCCACCGAGACGCTGTACCTGGCTCCCTTGCGGTCGGCCCAGCAGGATGCTCGCGTGCCGCACCTGTGGCTGATGCTGCCGGACGGCGGGGTTCAGCTGGTGGGCGCGATCAACGGCCAGCAGCCGTCCCGCCAACTGGTCGCGCCTGGCCTGTCGGCGCAGATCGGCCAGGTGGCTCAGCTCGCCATCTCCATGGAGGCGCCCGGCCATGTGCCTGCGCCGAACAAGCCCGACGGCCCCGTGGTCGCCTCTGGCGATGTCCAGACGCTCTGACGCACATTTCGCTGCATCCGAGTGGCGGGCCGCTCCGTATCTAGGATCGACAGGGCTCTCGCGCGCATCTGACCTCACTCGGTGCGTGCGGCGCCTGACAGCAGAGTCCTGTCATGCGGGGAGGCCGACCTAGCCCTTCCACCTGGTCTCCCCGCGCTTTCCTCCCCGCACAGTTTCGGCCCGACGCCAACGCATTTCGATGCTGCGATCCTGGTGAATTCCCGGGTTTGCGCGCATCCGCGCGCTTTCGGCTCGCCGGGGCTGGAAGCTGACCCAGACTGATCTCCGACTTCAACGGAGATCACGCATGAACCAGGATTTCAGCGTCCGGCAGGGGCTCCCCCTGTCTGGTGGCGAGCGACAGGCGAACAGCCGCGGCCCACGCCCTTTGCCGACCAGGATCGGCGGGAGCTGCCGTCCATGAGCCCCGACGAACAGTTCGCGCTCCTGGACGAGGAGGCCTGGGACGCGCCGGATCATCTGACGGAGGACGACTGCCGGGCGGTCACCGGCTCCGCCGCTCCACGCGATCGTCCTGAGTGGGAGGACGGCCGATGACCGCCTTGCCCGAGCCCCAATGGCTTTGGCGCCGGCTGTATGTGTTCGTCGCCAGCTTCGGTCTGTGGCGGCTGCTTGATCGGCTGGTCGAGCGCGCCGGCCCGGAGCAGATGTCGCAGATCGCCAACGGCCTGATGACCCTGCTGGCGCTGATGCTGGTGCTCTACTTGGTGGCGCCGACGGCCCAGCAACTGGTCGCCCTGTCGGCGAACCTGCGGCTGCGCCTGGCGCAGGGAGGAGGGGCATGAGCTTCCGTCTTTCCCTTCGTTCGCGTCAGCGCCTGAAGGGCGTCCATTCCGATCTTATCGCCGTGGTCGAGGCCGCCATCGGCCGCTCCGACATCGACTTCATGGTGACGGAGGGACTGCGGACCGCCGCGCGCCAGGCGCAGCTGGTTAAAGCCGGGGCCAGCCGCACGCTGAACTCGCGGCACCTGACCGGCCATGCGGTGGATATCGCCGCCCTGATCGATGGGCAGGTGCGCTGGGACTGGCCGCTGTATCCGCGCATCGCCAAGACCTTCAAGGCGGCGGCGCTCGATCTCGGCGTGTCGCTTGTCTGGGGCGGCGACTGGCCGCGCCTGCGCGACGGCCCGCATTTCGAACTCGACCGAAAGGCCTACCCATGACGAAGTGGCTGAGATTCCCGACTCCGCTCGGATGGCTGGCGCTGGCCGTCGGAGGCGTTCTGGTGGTTGCGCTGCTCGCGGGCGGGCTGGGCTTTCGCTGGGACCCTCTGGAACTTGATCGCAGGCGACTGGACGCCGCTCGGGTCCAAGCGGCGGCTGGGGACGCAGCGGCGGCCGCGCGACGGCTCGAACAGCAAGGCCAGGCGGTCCAGCAAGGCCGCCTGGAGACCTTCAACAACACCACGACCCAGGCGGCGCGCGCGACCGCGACCGCCGTCACTCAGGCCCGGAGCGCCGAAGATGCAGACACGCCCCTTGATCCCGATCGCCTTCGCCGTCTGCGCGAGCACGACCGCGAGCTGTGCCGCCTCGCTCCCGATATCGACGGCTGCGCCGCGCCTGGTCCTGCCTGAGGCGGCAAGCCGGCCGTGCGACCTGGCCGTACTGCCTGGCGCCGCCACGAGCGCTGATCTTGAAGCGGCCTATGTGCAGCGAGGCGAGCAGTTGGTGCGGTGCGATGGCGCGCGACGACTGGCGGTGGAGACGCTGCTGGCTGAGCGATCCATGGCGGACGCCTGGCGCGCAGAGGCGGACACGCTCTTGTTCCGGTGTGGGAGAGGGTTGGCCGGACGCTGACGCGCGTCAGGTCGGCAAGACCTGCCGGGCGGCGGCGCCTTTTGCCGGGCGCCGCCGATATTTGCCGGGCGCTCGATCCTCGCCATTGTTGAAAAGACGCAGCTTTCTGCGGCGACGACCTGGCGCGCCGCTTGAAACGGCCGGCGCGAGCATAAGGCTCGGGGCGTCAGAACGGCGCCATTGATCCAGAAGGATGACTACCGATGGCTAACAGCATCAACACCAACTATGGCGCCAACATCGCGCTGCAGAACCTGAACGCGACCAACCGCGCCCTGGAGACGACCCAAAACCGGATCAACACCGGCAAGGCGGTCAACAGCGCCAAGGACAACGGCGCGATCTGGTCTATCGCCCAGAACCAGACGGTTCAGATGAACTCGCTGGATGCGGTGAAGCAGTCGCTTCAACGCGGCCAGTCGACTATCGACGTCGCCATGGCGGCGGGCGAAACGGTCAAGGACGTCCTCGGCCAGATGAAGAACCTGGTCCTGGCGGCGTCCGATCCGGGTGTCGATGCGGCCAGCCTCACGGCTTATCAGGACGACTTCGAGAACCTGGCTAAGCAAATTGAGACTACGATCAAGGGGGCGAGCTTCAACGGCGTCAACATGATCGCGGGCGCAACAGCAGCTGATGCCGGCAAGTCTCTGAAGGCTCTGGCCAGCGCCGACGGCAAGAACACCATCGATGTCGCGGGGGTGAATTTCGCGTTCCAAGCAACTGGTGGTGCCAAGACGTCTATCAACTTCGCGTCTGCTGACTTCGGCACCACGAAGGCGGTGGTAGACGACGCAGGCACGGCCGGCACCGACGAGCGCGCAGCGGCGTGGTCAGCTCTGATGACGAAGGTGGACGACTCGATCAGCTACGTCACCAGCTCGCTGACCAAGCTGGGCACCGGTTCGAAGTCGCTGGACAACCAGCTGACCTTCACCTCCAAGCTGCAGGACACCCTGGAAACGGGGATCGGCAACCTGGTGGACGCCGACCTGGCCAAGGAAAGCGCCAAGCTGACGGCCCTGCAAACCAAGCAACAGCTGGGCGTGCAGGCGCTGTCGATCGCGAACTCGTCGAGCTCGGTTCTGCTCAGCCTGTTCCGCTAAGACCTCTGAGGGGGAGGCGGGTTCGCCCGTCTCCCTCTTCTTTCCGATTTCTCAAGGGGGCGCGGCCTGGCCGCGCGGAGGATGATGTCAGATCATGTCGCTCCAGTACCCAGCGTAACGCCCGCAAACATCCCGGCTTCTCCCGTTCAGGCGACCGCGCCTGCCGCATCCGCTTCCGCCGACGCCGCGCGCTATCGCCTGGTGATCGAGGCGGCGAACGACGGCTTTGTCTACAAGACCGTGGACCGTCAGACCGGAGAGGTGGTGCGCCAGTGGCCTCGTGAAGAGGTGCAAAAGCTGGCCGACGATCCGACCTATCGCCAGGGCCGCATCATCGTCGCCGACGTTTGATCGGACTGGCGCTGACCCCGATGGTTTCCGCGCGTTAACCCTCTGCACATATTTCGTGGTTAACGGTCGTCCCAAGAAGCTAGGGGCCGGACCATGACCAACAGCGTGAACACCAACCGCTCGGCGCTCATCGCACTGCAGAACCTCAACGCCACCAACCGGCAGTTGGACGAGACGCAAAGCCGGGTGAACACCGGCAAGGTGATCAACAGCGCCAAGGACAACGGCGCCCTCTGGGCGGTGGCCCAGAACCAAACCAATCAGATGAACGCGTTGGAGCCGGTGAAGCAGTCGCTTCAGCGCGGCCAGTCCACCATCGACGTGGCCATGGCTGCCGGCGAGACGGTCAAGGACCTGCTCAGCCAGATGCGCAACCTGGTGCTGGCGGCGTCGGATCCGGGCGTCGATGAAGCCAGTCTCAACGCCTATCAGGAAGATTTCGAGAACTTGGCGCGGCAGATAACCACGACGATCCAGGGCGCGGCCTTCAACGGCGTCAACATGATCGCGTCCTTGGATGCGAATGGTCAGGTGCAGACGAAACAAGCTGCTGCCGCAGGGCCTCCGCCGGTTGCAAACACCGAGGGGCTCATCGGCAAGTCGTTGAAGTCTCTGGCCAGCGCCGACGGCAAGACCACGATCGATGTCGATGGGGTGAATTTCGGTCTCTATGCGTCTCAAGGCGCAGTCGCGACGGCTCCCGGTACGGCCTCCGCGTCTGCAGCGGGCGTCGCCGGCAACACGGCGACCGACGCGACCGCTGCGCGCGGCATCAAGCTGGCGTCGAACTCCTTTGAGGTCATCCGCAAGTCCGCCGACGTTCACAAGACCCACGCGACGCCGGCTACCGGCGAAACGGCTCGCGCGGAAGAGTGGACCAAGCTGATGAAGCAGGTCGACGACTCGCTCGCCTATGTCACCAGCTCGCTGACCAAGCTGGGCAGCGGGGCCAAGTCGCTGGACAACCAGCTGATCTTCACCTCCAAGCTGCAGGACAGCCTGGAAGCCGGCATCGGCAATCTGGTGGACGCCGACCTGGCCAAGGAAAGCGCGCGGCTGACCGCGCTGCAGACCAAGCAGCAGCTGGGCGTGCAGGCCCTATCGATCGCCAACGCCGCGCCGCAGACCATCCTGTCGCTGTTCCAGAACTAAGCCCAACGCTTAAGCTGTTGTTAGAGGCCGTGCCCTAGCGTCGCCGCAGGGAGCCCCATGATCAACAACAGCTACCTTCTGGGCCTGTTCGGCGCCTCGAGCGGACTGGGCGCCGGCATGTCCGCGCCCAATCTCGCGCCGACCGTCAAGAAGCAGCCCACGGCGCCCTGGTCCACCACCGTCGTCAAGACCGAGCAGAGCGAGCTGGTGCGCGAGGCGCTGAGGTCTCGCAACCTGATTTCCGAAAGCGACGTCGATCTGGACGTCAAGAGCGCCTCGTCCGACTACCGCAAGCTATTCGCGCTTTATCAGGGCCTGACCAGCCTGTCGGCGCTGGCGACACGCGCGGGCGAGGCGGGCGTGACGTCAACAGAACTGGCGCAGCTCAGGAAGCGCTTCGCCGCCGGGCTGGTCGAAGCATCCGCCTACGTCGGTACGACGACCATGGAGGAGGTGCGGCTGGTGCAGGGGCTGTCCGCCTCCTCCAGCAAAACCACGGCGGGCGTGGAAAAGGCCAACGCCGTCTACCAGGGCGCGCCGATCCACAAGGGCGCCGCGACCCAGTCGGTGCAGGCCTTCGAAGGCGACGTGCGGTTCACCCTGTCCCTGAAGACGATCGGCGGTCTGAAGACGCTGAACATCGACCTGGCCGACCTCGGCGACAAGCCTCGGACGATGGACGGGGTGATCGGCCACATCAACACCAAGCTGTCTGAAGCCGGCGTGGCGACGCGCTTCGCCAAGCAGCAGATCAAGGCCGAACCGCGCACGATCGCAGCCGGTTCGCAGACCATCACTCTGCCGGCCGGTCCGGATCAATGGTCCCTGAAGATCAATGGAGTGATCGGCGAGACCCTGACCCTGTCGGCGCCCGACACCAGCGATGCTGTCTATGTGATGCAAAAGGCCGGCGCTGGCGGAACCCAACAGGTGGTCAAGTTCCAGTCGGACGGCGGAACGGCCGATCCGGCGCAAGCCGGCGTCAACTCCAGCTTCTGGGTGGAAGGGCAGGCGGCACGGACCGATCTGCCAGAGGGCGTCGCGGCTGTGCGGGCCAGCGCCACGGCGCCGGACGGCTCTATCTGGATGGTGGCGGATCTTGATCAGGGCTTCGACGCTCAGCCGATCAAGGGACAGAGCGATGTCGCCCTGCTGAAGGTGGACAAGGCCGGCCGGGTGGTCTCCAGCCAGGTTCTGGGCGCCGCCAGCCAAGCCAACGGCTACGCCTTGGCGGTCGCGCCCGACGGGCGGGTCGCCGTGGCCGGGTCGGTCATCGGCGCGCTGGATGACGGCAAGAGCGGAGACGCGGCCGGCGTGGCCGACAGTTTCGTCACCGTCTTCGATGCGACAGGCCAGGAGCAATGGACCCAGCGCCGCGGCGCGCGGGCGGCCGATGAAGCCACGGCGGTCTCCTTCGGCGCCGACGGCGTGGTCTATGTCGCCGGTCGCTCCAAATCGGCGATGAGCGGCGCCTCGGCGGTCGGCGGCTGGGACGGCTATGTGCAGGCCTATTCGTCAAGACAGGCCAATGCGCTGGCGCCGTTCACCGCCACCAACATCGCCACGCGCCAGTTCGGCTCCACGGGCGACGACTCCGTCCAGGCGATGACCGTCAGCGGTTCCGACCTCTACACCGCCGGGATAGAGAACGGCCGTGCGGTGGTGCGTCGCTTCACGCTCGACGAGGCTGGCCGCCCGACGCTCGCCGCCACGCGCGACCTCGGACAGATGCGCGGCGAGATCGCGGGACTGGCTGTCGAGAACGGCCGCCTGATCGTCGCGGGCGCCACCACCAACCCCGCCCTGGATGCGGGAACGATCACCACGGCCGCGTCCGGCGGCTTGGACGCCTTTGTCGCCAGCCTTTCGGCGGACCTTCAAGCCTCGGGCACGGACCGGCTGACCTACTACGGCGGCGCGGGCGACGACACGGCGGCCGATGTGAAGATCACGGGCGGCAAGGTCTGGATCACGGGCGTGGCCGACCGCGCGCCGGCCGCCAAGGCGACCGATCCCACCCGCGCCTATCTGGCGCGGATCGACCCGGAGACCGGAGCCGTCGAATACAGCCGCACCTGGAGGGGGGAGGGCGACCAGGCGACGCCCAGCGCGCTCGCGGTGGTGGCGGATGGCGCCAGTGTTCTGGACCGGCTTGGTCTTCCCAGCGGCCAGATCGCGCAGTCCGATCCCAAATACCTGACACTGGCGACTTCGCTGCGGGTGGGCGACCAGTTCTCCGTCGCGCGCGGCGATGGGCGAGGACGCGCCACGAACCTCACCATCACCGCCACCGACACGCTCGAGACCTTGGCCAGGCGCATCGAGACGGCGGCGGGTCGTCAGGTCAAGGTCGCGGTCACCACCGACAGCACCGTGACCCCGCCGGTTCAGCGCCTGTCCATCACCGGCCTTCAGGACAAGGGCGGCGCGATCATCACGTCCGGGCCCGCCGGCAAGGATGCGCTCGCAGGTCTGGGTCTCAAGGCCGGCTACGTCGGGTTCAAGGATTCCGGCGACCAGGACGCGATCGAGACCTTCGGCCTCAACCTTTCCACTACGCTGAGCCTGGATGACGCCGCGGCGGTGAAAACCGCATCGGAAGCCATCCTTGCGGCTCTGTCCTCGATCCGCTCGGCCTATCGCTCCCTGGCTCCGGAAAGCGCCACGACCGCCCCCAGCGTCGCGGCGGGGAGCAGCGCCGGCGCCGCCTACTGGAACAGCAAGGCCTCGGCCTATCAGGCGGCGCTCAGCCGGCTGACGGCGTAACGTCCGCCCGATTCCTTTTCGTTTGACGACGCAGGCTTGGCCGGAGTTATTGAGCCCATGGCGAGCCCCAACGACAACCGCATCATCATCGCCATCGGCGCCGGCCTCGTGATCATCGCCGCCGTGGTGCTGGCCCTGGTGTTCAGCGGCGGCGGAGACCAGACGCCCGAAGCGCCCCCCGCCTCTCGCGGCGGCCTGACGGTGGACCTGGCCGAGGCGCCGACCCTTGAGCCGACACGGGAGCTGCGCTGCTTCGTCGACGGCCAGTTCGCGGGCATGGCGACCCTGGCCGACTGCGCCCAACGCAACGGCCTGGCCACCGACGCTCTCGATGTCGGTCTGGATGCGTCCGGCGCCCTGGCGGCGGCGCCCACGGCGGCCTTCGCCCCGCCGCCCGAGCTGCCCAGCGTAGAGATCGACGAGGTCGAGCCCGCGCCCGTCTATGAGAACCCGGTTCGTCCGGCCAGCCCCCAGCCGCAGGCGCAGCCGGCGGCGGCCGGGCAGCAGTGCCTGCGCCATGTGGGCTCGGACTGGCGCCAGATATCTTCGGGCATGAGCCTGAACGCCTGCGTCCAGGCCCTGTATTCGGGCATGTGCGTGCGGCCGGGCGATGCGCAATACGGCCGCTGGGGGAGCTCGACCCTGCGGCTGGTGCCGGGCCGGGTCGAGCAGTCCGGCGACAACGTCCGCTTCCGCACCCTGGCCGAGCAGGACCGCAACTGTCAGTTCCCGAGCCTGTAAGGACCCATGCGCGCGCTTCTTCTCGCTTCCCTGCTGCTTTCGGCCCCGCTGGTCCTGTCGGCCTGCGCCTCCAGCGAACCCGACTTCGAGCCCGGCGTCTGCTATCACGTCAATGAGGAGGCGGGCGAACAGCCGGCCTACAACGTCCTGGTCCGCGACCAGCCACAGATCGAATACTGCGCCGCGAGGTTGGAGGAGATGCGGGTGCAGTTCCTGCGCTTGGGCGGCTCCAAGCAGGAGATCACGGGCGCCTATCAGGGGCGCTACATCTTCATCAATCGCGAGGGCGTCAGCTTCGCCCAGTCGCTGAACGGCGCCCGCTTCTTCGCCCTGGCGCGGACCGGCGACGGCCGCCTGGCGATCCCCGGCGCGATCCAGCGCGGCATCGACGGCGCGCCGGTGGCGGTGGCCGCGCCGCCGTCGCCCCAGTGATCCACATCTTTGAGGCTTCGCAGTCGCTTTGCTGTTGAGCTAGGCTCTCGGAACCCCCATCGACCACGACCCTGATCGCCGTCTCGGCGGCGAAACGACGAAAAGGAAGAAAGCCATGGCCGGCAGCGTCAACAAGGTCATCCTCATCGGCAATCTCGGCCGCGATCCCGAAATCCGCTCGATGCCGAACGGCGACCGCATCGCCAACCTGTCGATCGCCACCTCCGAGACCTGGCGCGACAAGTCCTCGGGCGAGCGCAAGGAGAAGACCGAGTGGCACCGGGTGGTCATCTTCAACGACAACATCGTCAAGGTGGTCGAGAACTATGTGAAGAAGGGCTCGACGGTCTACATCGAGGGCGCGCTGCAGACGCGCAAATGGACCGACCAGCAGGGCGTCGAGAAATACTCCACCGAGATCGTGGTCAGCCGCTTCAAGGGCGAACTGACGATGCTGGGCGGTCGCGGCGAAGGCTCGGGGTCCAGCGGCGGCTACGGCGGCGGACGCGGCAATGACGACGACTATTCGTCCGGCTTCTCGACCGGCGGCGCCAACAAGCCGTCGGGCCCGCGCGAGAGCTATGACCTGAACGACGACATCCCGTTCTGAGGATCGGAAATCTCGGTTCATGGGAAGTGAGCCGACGGCCGGAGCGCGGCGTGGCATAGAAGCGACATGACCACGCCCGACGCCGCCGCCTCGCCCAAGCCGCACGCCCTGACGCGGCTCGAGATCGGCGCGATCCTGGCGATCATCGTGGTTTGGGGCGTCAACAACGCGGCGGGCAAGCTGGCGACGGAAAGCCTGCCGCCGCTGCTGGTCGGCGCCTTGCGGTTCGCCATCGCCACCGTCTGCCTTGTCGGCTTCGTGCGGCCGCCGTTTCCCGACTGGAAGAGCCTGCTGCTGATCGTGCTGGTCGGCGGCGCCCTGCAGTACGGACTGCTGTATGTGGCCTATTGGCTGGCGCGGGACGTGACGCCGGTGACCGTCGCCAACCAGTTATGGATTCCGCTGACCAGCCTGTTCGCCTTTCTTCTGCTGGGCGAGCGGCTCAGCCGGGCGGCGGCGGGCGGCATGGCGGTGGCCTTCGCCGGCGTGGCCTGGATGACGCTGGACGCGCATGCGCTGGAGGACTGGCGGGCGATCGTGGTGGCGATCGCGGCGGGCGCGGCCTGGGCGCTGACCACGGTGGTGGCTCGGCGGACGACCTCGATCCCGCCGCTGAAAATGCAGGGGCTGCTGGCGGCGTCGACCCTGCCGATCATGGCCTTCGGCTCCGCGGTGTTCGAGCACGGCCAGTGGGACGCGATGCGGAACGCCACGCCCCTGGTCTGGCTGTCGCTGCTGTGGGCCGGGATCGTGTCCTCGGTGCTGGCGACCACCCTGCTGTTCTGGCTGGTGCAGCGGCGCGAGGCCGGACGCGTCACGCCCTATCTTCTGGCCACGCCCGTGGTCTCGATCCTGATCGGATGGGGGCTGATGGGCGACGTGCTGACGCCGCAGATCCTGGCCGGGGCGGCCGTGGCGATGAGCGGCGTCGCCATCGTCGCCCTGGCCGAGCGCGGCTTGCGGGCCGGCGCGGCCAAGGCCTGACGAGACCGCTTAGCGCGAGGTCTGGAACACGCCGCAGGCGATGCGGTCGCCCGCGCCGCCGATCGGCTGGCTGACATGGTCGTCACGGTTGGCGTGAACCAGGAACGACAGGCCGTCGCCGTCCAGCAGGTCCTGCGGCTGCATGTTCAGGCCGGCCGCCGCCAGATAGACCTCGGCGTTGGCCGTGCCGTCCGCGTGGGCGTAGACGTTCTGAAGGTCGCCGAGGTCCGGCCCGCCGTTGGCGTTAAGGAGGCCATGCGGACGCGCTTGGTCGGCGTGGTTCACATGGCCGCCGGCCGAGGTGAACTTGGGCCCTTCGCAGGTTCCGACCGCGTGCAGGTGCACGCCGTGCCAGCCTTCCGGCCAGCCCTTGCCCTCGACCTTGAACACCACGCCGAGCGGGCCGTGATAGGCGGTGACCATGCCGGCGTCGCCGCCGTCCGCGGTCTTCAGCATGGCGCTGCCGACCGGCTGAGGCGCCGGAGCGGGCGCGGGAGCCGGCGTCTGAGCGAGGGCCGATCCGGCCAGGGCGGAGGCGACGGCGGCGAGAAGAAGCGTGCGCATCGGGAAGTCCTTGTACTGACGGCCGTCCAGGGCCTGTCGATTTGGCGTCCGGGGTGTCGGATGCTAGAAACCGCACCAGCGGATCACGTTCCGATTCCGGCGAATAGAGCCACGTTTCCTTGACCGACGACAGCTACACCAACGCCGCACCCCCGGCCGGGCCGGGCGGCGCCTCGGGCGACATTTCGACCATCACCATCGAGGACGAACTGAAGCGTTCGTACCTCGACTACGCCATGAGCGTGATCGTCAGCCGCGCCCTGCCGGATGCGCGCGACGGGCTAAAGCCGGTGCATCGGCGCATCCTGTATTCGATGCACGACCTGAACATGACGCCCGATCGCGCCTATTCGAAGTGCGCGCGGGTGGTCGGCGACGTGCTGGGACGGTTCCACCCCCACGGCGACGCCTCGGTCTACATGGCCCTGGTGCGCATGGCGCAGCCCTTCTCGATGGGGCTGATGCTGGTCGACGGTCAGGGCAACTTCGGCTCGGTCGACGGCGATATGCCGGCCTCCATGCGATACACCGAGGCGCGCATGGCGCCGGCGGCGGTGGCGCTGCTGACGGACATCGACAAGGACACCGTCGATTTCCAGCCGAACTACGATGAAAAGGAGCTGGAGCCGGTCGTCCTGCCCAGCCGCATTCCGAACCTCTTGGTCAACGGCGCGGGCGGCATCGCGGTCGGCATGGCCACCAACATCCCACCGCACAATCTGGGCGAGATCATCGACGCGGCCGTGGCGCTGCTGAATGACCCGAACATCTCGGACGAGGCCATTCTGGACATCGTGCCGGGGCCCGACTTCCCGACGGGCGGCGAGATCATGGGCCGCACTGCGCCGCGCAACGCCCTGCGCGACGGTCGCGGTTCGGTGATCGTGCGCGGGCGCGCCTCGATCGAGGAGATCCGCAAGGACCGCGAGGCGATCATTGTCACCGAGCTGCCCTATCAGGTGAACAAACAGACCCTGATCGAGCGCATCGCCGAGATGGTCCGCGAAAAGCGCCTTGAGGGCATCGCCGACGTCCGCGACGAGTCCGACCGCCAGGGCATGCGGATCGTGGTGGAGCTGAAGCGCGACGCCTCGGGCGACGTGATCCTGAACCAGCTGTATCGCTGGACCGCGCTGCAGAGCTCGTTCGGCGTCAACATGCTGGCGCTGAACCATGGCCGGCCCGAGCAGATGGGCCTGCGCCAGCTGCTGGAGGTCTTTCTCGACTTCCGCGAGGAGGTGGTGGTCCGCCGCGTCAAGTTCGAGCTGAACAAGGCGCGCGACCGAGGCCATGTGCTGGTCGGCCTGGCCGTGGCCGTGGCCAACATCGACGAGGTCATCCACATCATCCGCTCCTCCGCCGATCCGGCCGAGGCGCGCGAGCGGCTGCAGGCCCAGCCCTGGCCGGTGGGTGACATGATGGCGCTGGTCGAACTGATCGCGGACCCGCGCACGGTGATCGTCGAGGACAGCAAGATCCGCCTGACGGACGAGCAGGCGCGCGCCATCCTGGCGCTGACGCTGGCGCGCCTGACGGGTCTCGGCCGCGACGACATCTTCGGCGAAGCCCGAGGTCTGGCCGACACCATCCAGGGCCACCTGACCATCCTGTCGGACCGCAAGAACGTCCTGGCGATCATCCGCGACGATCTGATCGCGGTGAAGGACCAGTTCGCGGTCCCCAGACGCACCCTGATCGGCGAAGGCGACGCCGAGATGGAGGACGAGGACCTGATTCCGCGCGAGGACATGGTCGTAACCGTCACCCACGGCGGCTACGTCAAGCGCGTGGCGCTCAACGCCTATCGGACCCAGCATCGCGGCGGCAAGGGCAAGTCCGGCATGTCGATGAAGGACGAGGACGCCATCACCGGCGTCTTCAGCGCCTCGACCCATACGCCCGTGCTGTTCTTCGCCACCAACGGCAAGGCCTACAAGCTCAAGGTGTGGCGCCTGCCGCTGGGCAATCCGCAGTCGCGGGGCAAGGCCTTTGTCAACCTGCTGCCGATCGAGCCGGGCGACAGCATCATGAACGTCCTGCCCCTGCCGGAGAACGAGGCGGACTGGGGGAACTATGACATCATGTTCGCCACGCGCTCGGGCGACGTGCGGCGCAACAAGCTGAGCGACTTCGCCACTGTGAACCGCGCCGGCAAGATGGCGATGAAGCTGGAGGACGGAGACCACATGGTCGGCGTGGGCCTGTGCACCGCCGAGGACGACATTCTGCTGACCACCCGCAACGGCCGGGCCATCCGCTTCAAGGCCGACGACGTGCGGGTGTTCAAGGGCCGCGATTCGACGGGTGTGCGCGGCATCCGCTTGAACGGCGACGACCAGGTCATCTCCATGGCCGTGCTGGGCCGGGTGGACGCCACGCCGGACGAGCGCGCTGCCTATCTGAAGCTGGCCGTCGCCAATCGCCGCGCCACCGGCGAGAGCATCGAGGACGCGGCGCCCGAAGCCATCGAGGAGGAGGTCGGCGACGACGCCGACGCCGATGCGCCGATCTCGCCCGACCGCTTCGCCGAACTGGGCGCGGCCGAGCAGTTCATCCTGTCGGTCACCGACACGGGCTTCGGCAAACGGTCTTCGGCCTATGAGTATCGCCGCACCGGCCGGGGCGGGCAGGGGCTGACGGCGCACGGCCTGGGCGGACGCGCCGGCACCCGGCTGGCCGCCGCCTTCCCGGTCGAGGAAAGCGACGACCTGCTGATGGTCACCTCGGGCGGCCAGATGATCCGCACGCGGGTGGGACAGGTCCGCGTGGCCGGCCGCGCCGCGCAGGGCGTGACCATCTTCCGCACGGGCGGCGACGAGCGCGTGGTCTCGGTGGAGCGTCTGCCGGAAAGCGGCGACGGCGGTGTCGTGTCGGATGTCGAGGAGGGCGGCGAGGGCTGACGCCCGGCCGCGCAGGCCCGTGGCCGACATCCTGATCGATGGAGCGCCGGCGTCCGCCGACGACCTGACCTATCTGGCCCTGGTCAACTACGGCGCCTACACCTCGTTCGCCGTCGAGGATGGCGCGGTGCGCGGGCTTGACCTGCATCTGGACCGGCTGGGTCGCTCCGCCGAGGCGCTGTTCGGCGAGGCGCCGAACGAGTCCGAGCTGCGTCGCCTGATGCGCCGCGCCGTCGAAGGGCGCACCGCCGCCTGGCTGCGCGTCAGCCTGTTTTCGCCGGAGGTCTGGCCGCGCTCTCCGTCGTGGATCGGCCGTCCGCGCGTGATGACGATGACGGCGGGCCCGGTCGCGCCGCTGGCCGCATCGTTGCGGCTGACGGTGCAGCCCTATGAGCGCGAGGCGGCCGAACTGAAGCATCTGGCGACATTCGGCCTCATCCGCGCGCGGCGCATTGCGCGGGCGGCGGGCTTCGACGACGCCCTGTTCGTCGATGCGCAGGGTCGCCTGTCCGAAGGCAGCCTGTGGAACATCGGCTTCGTCTCGGGCGAACGCATCATCTGGCCGCAGGCGCCGATGCTAAGCGGGGTCGCACAGGGACTGATCGAACAAGGATCGGGCGCGGAGGGGTTGTCGTGCGAGACGCGCGAGATCGCCGTGCCGGATCTGCCCGCCTTTGAGGCCGCGTTCATCTGCAACAGCGCCACGCCCATGTGTCCGGTCGCCGAGATCGACGGCGCGGTCTTCGATGTCGATCATCCAGTGTTGAACCGTGTCCGCGCCTGCTGGGTCGCCCAGCCGCCCCAGCCGATCTGATGCGGCCTCGCCCGCTAGGCCTCGGCTTTCGCACCTGCTAAACGCCCATGGACGTCGCGCCGGACAGGCTGGGGGGAGACGCCGCAGATGCGCATCGGGCTGTATCCGGGCACTTTTGATCCGGTCACCAACGGGCACACCGACATCATCGCGCGCGCGGCCAAGCTGGTGGACCGTGTTGTCATCGGCGTGGCCAAGAACGACGACAAGGGACCTCTGTTTTCGACCGACGAACGGGTGGAGATGCTGCGCGAGGCGGTGTCGCACATCCCCGGCGAGATCGTGGTGCAGCCCTTCTCCACCCTGTTGATGCATTTCGCCGAGGAACTGCACGCCAACGTCATCATCCGAGGGCTGCGCGCGGTCGCGGATTTTGAGTACGAGTTCCAGATGACGGCCATGAACCAGCGCCTCAATCAGGACATCGAGACCGTGTTCCTGATGGCCGATCCGCGCCACCAGGCCATCGCCTCGCGGCTGGTGAAGGAAATCGCCCGTTTGGACGGTGCGATCGACAGCTTCGTCAGCCCGACGGTCGCCGCGCGCGTGCGCTCCAAGGTCAAGAACGGGAAGTAGACGATGCGTGTTTCGGTGGCGGCTGCTCTGGCCGCCGTGATGATGATCGGCGGGGGGCAGGGGGCGGCGGCTCAAGCACCGGCGGCGGCCGAGTGGCGCACCGTTGCGCCCGAAAACCTTTTGGTGATCGACACGGCCAAGGGCCGCATCCTGGTGGAGCTGTCTTCGC
Source organism: Pseudomonadota bacterium (assembly GCA_023456105.1). Taxonomy (GTDB): domain Bacteria; phylum Pseudomonadota; class Alphaproteobacteria; order Caulobacterales; family Caulobacteraceae; genus Brevundimonas. The sequence continues at coordinate 102,340 of JAEYAO010000019.1, forward strand.
TGGCGGCGCCGAACCATGTGGAGCGCGTCCGCACCCTGGCCAATCAGGGCTTCTATGACGGGCTCAAGTTCCATCGCGTGATCCCGAACTTCATGGCCCAGACGGGCGATCCACAGGGCACGGGCGAGGGCGGCAGCGTCCTGCCCGATCTCAAGGCCGAGTTCACCTTCCGCCGAGGCCGCGACGCGGGCTTTGTCGCCGTGCCCAACGCGGGCGCAGGCCTGGTAGGCCTGGTCGGCACGCTGCCGGTCCAGACCCAGCCCGACGCCCAGATGATGATCACGGCGGACTTCAAGGTCGACGCCCACGGCCTGTTCTGCCCCGGCGTGTTCGGCATGGCGCGCTCGTCCTCGCCCGACAGCGCCAACAGCCAGTTCTATCTGATGACGGGCCGCAACGACGGGCTGAACGGGATCTATACGGCCTTTGGCCGCATCGTCTCGGGCCTGGACGTGGTCCGCGCGCTGAAGCCCGGCGCAGAGAGCCAGGACGGCGCGGTCGCCGATCCCGACGTGATGACGCGGGTGCGCATGGCCTCGGCGGTGCCGGCGGGCGAGGCGCCGACCGTGCGGGTCCAGGACGTGCGCGGCGCGGCCTTTGCGCAGACGCTGGCGCAGGCGCGCGCCGCCAAGGGCTCAGCCTTCAACATCTGCGACGTTCAGCCGGCGGCGGAGGTCTCCGGCGCCTGATCCGAAGGCAAGAAGAGGGGGAGACCATGCGTATTCTGCTGGCGACGGGGGCCGCCCTGTCGCTTCTCACCGCCGGGCCGACGCTCGCGGCTCAGGAGACGCCGCCGCCTCCGGCGCCGCCCACCGCCGAATGGCGCACGCCGGACGCCGCCGACCTTCTGGTGATCGACACCACGCGGGGCCGCATCCTGGTGGAGATGGCGCCCGAGATCGCGCCGGCGCATGTGGAGCGGATCAAGCTACTGGCCGGCAGAGGCTTCTATGACGGCCTGGCCTGGCATCGCGTCATCGACTGGTTCATGGCCCAGACCGGCGATCCGTTGGGCACCGGCGACGGACAGAGCTGGTACCCGGACCTGAAGGCCGAGTTCACGTTTCGGCGCGGGCCGGGTTCGGCCTTTGCCGGAGTGGCCGAGCCGGCGGGCGCGGTTGTGGGCTTCATGGGCGCACTGCCGGTGCAGACCCAGCCTGACGCGCTGATGCCTGGCACCACGGACGGCAAGGTTCACGGCTGGGGCCTGTATTGCTCCGGCGTGGCCGGCATGGCGCGCGACGAGCCGAACGACAGCGCCAACAGCCAGTTCTTTCTGATGCGCCAGGCCTATCCTTCGCTGGACAAGCGCTACACCGTCTGGGGTCGGGTGATCTCGGGGCTGTCGGTGGTGCGCGCGCTGAAGGCCAGCCCCAATCCGGACGGCATCGTCAGCGAGCCGGACCGCATGACCCGGGTGCGGGTGGCGGCCGACCTGCCGCAAGCCGAACGGCCGGCGATTCGCGTCATGGATACGCGCTCGCCCGCCTTTCGCGCCCTGGTGGATCACGCGCGGCAGGCGAGGGGCGCCGACTTCTCACCGTGCGACATCGAGGTTCCAGTCGAGGAGGCCGCTCAGGCCGCGCCCTGACCGCTCCGTCCGGCGCTGCGTCCCCGCCTGCGGCGTCGGCGGTGCGGACGGCGATCCTCGCGCATCCGCTGCAGCAGCAGGCCTTCGCGCAGGCCCCGGTCGGCGACGCGCACCCGCTCGCACGGCCAGGCGCGCTGCACCGCCTCAAGGATCGCCGCGCCCGCCAGCACCAGATCGGCGCGATCCGGGCCGATGCAGGCCTCCCTGGCGCGTCCGTCCGGCCGCAGCGCCTTGAGGCGGTCGGCCGCCGCTTCGCAGTCTCCGCGCGTCATCCACAAGCCGTCCACCCGCTCGCGGTTGTAGCGGGGCAGGTTCAGATGGATGCCGGCCAGGCTGGTGATGGCGCCCGATGTTCCGACCATGTGGGCCCGTTCGCCAGCGAACAGCGTCTTCAACGCCGGATCGTCCACGCCGCCGGCCGCGATCGCCGCGCCCATGTCCGCCACCATGGCTTCATACCAGAGCTCGCCCCCGCCGACGGGCTCGGGGTGGCGTTCGGCCAGGCTGACGACCCCCAGCGGCGCCGACATCCAGGCCGCCGCGCTCCAGCCGTCGCCCTTGCGGGTCAGCCAGGACATTTCGGTGGAGCCGCCGCCCACGTCGATCACCAGCACGGCCTCGGCCGCCGGATCGATCAGGTTCATGCACCCCTCGACCGACAGCCGCGCCTCTTCGGCCGGGTCAATGATGCGAAGCGACAGGCCGGTGCCCCGGCGCACCCGTTCCACAAAGGCTTCGCCGTTCTCGGCGGCGCGGCAGGCTTGGGTCGCGACGGCCGACAGGCGGCTGGCGTCGACGCCCTTGCGCGCGATGCGCTCGGCGCACAGGGCCAGGGCGTCATAGGCGCGGTCCATGGCCCGTTCATCGAGCCGACCGGTGCGCGTCAGCCCTTCGCCCAGGCGCACGATGCGGCTGAAGCTGTCCACGACGCGAAATCCGCCGTCGCGCGCCGGCCTGGCGATCAGCAGGCGGCAGTTGTTGGTCCCGAGATCGAGCGCGCCATACAGCGGCGCGTCCCGACCCGATGCTTCCCGGCCTCCCGACCGCCCGGTCGGGGAGGAAGCGGGGGACCGCTCGTCGCGCCCTGATGGCGCGCCGCGGGTCTCCGGCATGGCCGTGTCGTCCTTTGGGCGGTCCGAAGCGGCGCCCGTTCCCCTGGACTCTAGCCCGCCGGTTCGCTCCGCGCCAAGCCAATCTGTCACGAAGATGAACGACGGCCTTGGCCTCCCGCTCAGGAACATGGGCGTATCTTGGGGGCATGGCTCACTTCCGCAGCGCCCGCTTCCATATCGGCCAGATCGTCCGGCACTATGACGGAGCCTTCCAAGGCGCGGTTTTGGATGTGGACGCCGTCTACGACGGCTCGGTGCAGGGAGAGGCGCTGACCGCGCCCGACCAGCCCTTCTACCGCGTCTACGCCATGGGAGACGATGGCGGCTTCATCGCCTACGCCGCCGAGGACGCTCTGCGCGACGCGTCGGACGCCCTGACGCTGTCCAGAGCCGACCGGCGCCGGTGGTTCAGCGTCGATGAAGCCGGCCATCACGCGCCCATGGACCAGCCCATCCACTGACCCGCTTGGACCGTGCGGGCGGGCGGCGCTAAGGTGGCGCGACAAGGCGCGGGAAAGCGCCGCCGACAGAGCCTTGGAGCCCTTCATGTCCGACTTCGAGCATGTGTTCGACACGCCACCGGAAGGCGCCGCCGCCGACTGGACCATTCCCCAGAACTGGCAGGGCTACACCGACATTGAGCACCAGACCTGGGACACCCTGTACGCCCGCCAGATCAAGATCCTGCCGGGTCGCGCCTGCGACGCCTTCATGCGGGGACTGGAGGCGCTGGACCTGAACGCCGGGGGCATCCCCGACTTCGACGTCATCAATCCCAAGCTTCAGGCCCTGACCGGCTGGACCGTGGTGTGCGTGCCGGGATTGGTGCCGGACGACGTCTTCTTCGACCACCTGGCCAACCGCCGCTTCGTCTCGGGCCAATTCATCCGCAAGCCGGACCAGCTGGATTATCTTCAGGAGCCGGACATCTTCCACGACGTGTTCGGCCATGTGCCGATGCTGACCGACCCGGACTTCGCGGCCTATATGGAGGCCTACGGCAAGGGCGGACAGCGCGCGGCGTCCTTGGGCATGCTGCCGAACCTGGCGCGGCTATATTGGTACACGGTGGAGTTTGGACTGATGCAGGAGGCGCAAGGCCTACGCATCTATGGCGCGGGCATCGTATCATCGGCGACCGAAAGCGTGTTCGCCTTGGACGATCCGTCGCCCAACCGCATCGGCTTCGATCTGGAGCGGGTGATGCGGACGCTCTACCGCATCGACGATTTCCAGCAGGTCTATTTCGTGATCGACAGCCTGGAGGCGCTGAAGGCCGAGACGCTAAAGGATTTCGGGCCGGTCTATGAGGCGTTGAAGGGGCGGGGCGAGATCGCCGTGGACGCCGTGCTGCCGGAAGACCGCGTCATCACGCGCGGGACGCAGAGCTACGTCGCGCGCGGCGGCCGCTTCGCCGCCTGAGTCTCGGCGGTCCTATTCGCGCTGGAACGGGTAGAAGCCGCCGCCCAGGCCCAGGATCTGCGTCAACTCGTCCAGCGCGCCCCGGCTCTCGACCAGCAACTGGGGATCGGCCAGGTCCGCCGGCGTCAGGCGGTCGCGATACCAGGTGGCGCCCCAGACGCTGAGTGCGCCGTGCAGCTCGTCGGTCAGCCGCATGGCGGCGTTGGTCGCCGCCAGCTCCGCCTCCGTCAGCACGACCCGCAGCCGCAGGCAGGCTGGGCCGCCGCCGTTGCGCATCGACTGGCGCACATCGACATACTCAACCCGGCCGATCGGACCGTTCGACACGGCGACGCCTTCGGCGACTGCATGGGCGCGGGCGTTGTCGCGCGTCTCGGTCGGACAGATCAACGTCAGCCGATCCTCGCCTGGAATGCGGACCAGCATGGAGTTGAACAGATAGGAGGAGATGGCGTCGGCCAGCGGCAGATCCGACGAGTCGACCTCCACAAAGATCGGGTCGAACAGGCCCTCGGCGGCGCGACGGATCGCATCTTGCGTCCCGTCCGTATCCTCGAACGCCAGCGCGTGGTGGAACAGGGTGTCGAGCGATCCGACGCAGACCACGTCGTTGTGGAAGGTCCCGCCCGCAATGGCCGCCCGTCCCTGTTGCGCCAGCACCGGCCGACCGATGCCGTGGCGGCGGACGATGGCATCGCAGGCCTCGCGCGTCTGGCGAGCCGGGAAAGGACCATCCCACGGTTCAAACGCCTCGCGTCCCCAGACCAGCAGGTTCACGCCCGGATCGCCGTGATCGCGGCACAGGCGCACGTGATTGGCCGCGCCCTCGTCGGCGAGATGGCCGACCGCCGGCAGGGCGTCATGCACGGCGAACCGGTCGGGATCGGAGAACAGCGCCTCCAGCGCGCGCCGGGTCTGCCCGTGCTCCAGCGAGCGATGCAGGTTGGTGTGCAGGTTCGCCGGCGTGAAATGCACGCGGCCGTCGCCTGAGTCGGCGCTGGGCGTCACGGTCGCGGCGTTGGCGGCCCACATGGACGAGGCCGAACAGGCGGCGGCGGCGAATGAGGCTGCGTCCTTCCAGGCGCGCTCCAGCACCTGAGCGTCCGAGCCGGCAAAGCCCAGCGATCGCACAAAGGGGATGTTCGGCCGCTCGTGTGGCGGCAGCACGAACTGCGGCAGTCCGAGGTCGGCCAGCCGCTTCATCTTGTCCAGTCCCTGCAGCACGGCCGCGCGCGGGTTCGACGCCTCGCCCCGGTTCAGGCTGGAGGCGAGATTGCCCGGCGACAGGCCGGCGTAGGAGTGCGTCGGGCCGATCAGGCCGTCGGCGTTGGCCTCAACGGCGTGGGTCATCGCAGGCCCCTGATTTCGCCCTGGATGTTCTTCAAGGCTTCCGCCTCGAAGCTGGCGACCGGATAGGCGCAGTAGTCGGCGGCGTAGTAGGCGCTGGGCCGGTGGTTGCCGCTGGCGCCAAGGCCGCCGAACGGCATGTCGCCGGCCGCACCCGTCGTCGGCCGGTTGAAGTTGACCACGCCCGCGCGGATGCGGCGGATGAAGCGGTCCCAGTTCGCCGGATCGTCGCTGATCAAGCCCGCCGACAGGCCATAGCGAGTGGCGTTGGCCGCCTGCACCGCCTGGTCGAAGGACGAGACGCGGGTGACCTGGAGGAAGGGGGCGAACATCTCTTCGTCCGGCACGTCCACGCCGGTGACGTCGAGGATCGCCGGCCGCACAAAGGCGCCTGGCAGGTTGTCGACCGGGCCGGAAGCGCGAATGACCTTGGCGCCCGCATCGATCCGCTGCTGCAACGCCCCCAGGGCTCCGGCCGCCGCACGGGCGGAGATCAGCGGGCCGGCGTAGGGCTCGGGGTCGCTGTTCCAGGGCGCGAAGGTCAGGCGATCGGACAGGGCGGCCACGGCCTCCACGATCGCGTCCCCGGCCGCGCCCTCCGGCACGATCAGGCGGCGGGCGCAGGAGCAGCGCTGACCGGTGGTGACAAAGGCGGACTGAACGATGATGCCCGCCACGGCCTCGGCGTCGGCGGCGTCCCAGGCCACCAGCGGATTGTTTCCGCCCAGCTCCAGCGCCAGGATGACGTGCGGATCGTCGGCGAACTTGCGGCGGAAGTGCGCGCCCGCCGCACCCGAACCGGTGAACATCAAGGCGTCGATGCCGGCGTCCAGCAGCGCCGCGCCCGTGTCGCGCCCGCCCTGGACGACGTTCAGCACGCCCGCCGGCAGGTCGGCGGCCTCGAAGGCCTCGGCCATCAGCTGGCCGGTCAGAGGCGTCTCTTCCGACGGCTTGAAGACCACGGTGTCGCCGGCGAGCAGCGCCGGCACGATGTGGCCGTTCGGCAGGTGGCCGGGGAAGTTGAACGGCCCCAGCACCGCCGCCACGCCGTGCGGGCGGTGGCGCAGCACGGCGCGCCCGAAGGCGGTGTCGCCGGCCCGCTCTCCCGTGCGCTCCTCAAAGGCTCGGATGGAGATGTCGACTTTGCCGACCATGGAGCCGAGCTCGGCGGTGGTCTCCCACAGCGGCTTTCCGGTTTCGCGGCTGATGGCCTCGGCCATCTGCGGCGTGCGCGCCTTGAGCACGGCCTGATAGCGTTTCACCGCCTCGATCCGCTCGGTGCGCGGACGGTCGGCCCAAGGCTCGAAGGCGGCGCGGGCGCGGTCCACGGCGGCCTGCACCTGGTCGGGCGAGGCGGCTTCGCCCTCCCACACCGTGTCTTCGGTGGCGGGATCGATGGACTGGAACAGGGTCATGACTTCACTCGCACGATGTCGCCGGCGCTGACCTTGAGCGCCGCCGCGGTTTCAGGCGTCAGGCGCACGGCGTCGCCATGGATGTCGGCCCGCCCGCGAACGGCGCGGAAGGCGGCGACGCTGTCGGTGGAGACCAGCGCCGGCAGTTCGGCATCCACGCTGTCGGCGATCTCGACCGTCAGCACCCGGGCGTCGCGCACCGTGCGGATGTGATCGCGTGGGCAGGCGACGGTCGGGCCGGCGTCGAAGATGTCCACCAGGCCGTTGGGGCGGAACCCCTCGCTCTCCAGCAGCGCCATGGCCGGCACGCCCTGCGGGTGCACCTTGCCGATCACGGCGCGGGCAGGCTCCGGCAGCAGCTCCACATAGATCGGGTGACGCGGCGCAAGGTCCAAGATGAACTGCTTGTCCGTCGATCCCGTCATCCGGTCGGCGTCGTCGAAGTCCATGGGAAAGAACCTGTGCGCCACATGATCCCAGAACGGGCAGGCGCCGTCGGGGGTGAAGACGCCGCGCAGCTCGGCCAGCACGCTGTCGGCGAACAGGTCCGGCTGGGCCCCGATCAGCATGTAGCGCGACTGGCTGAGGAGGCGGCCCGCGCCGCCCTTTCTCCGGTCGGCCTTGAGGAACAGCGAGCCGACCTCGGTCCAGCCGGTGCATTCGTTGACCAGCACCAGCGTCTGGTGCGTCAGCTTGACGTTCAGCGAAGGCGACGACGCTGTGTTGGTGTTGACGCGAAAGGAGAAAAAAGGCCGCTTCAGCCCCACCGCCGCCTTGACCGAGCCCACCCCGTCGATGTCGCCGGTGTCGCCGTCCTCCAGCATCAGGGTGTACCAGGCGCCCTGCGGCTCGACGCGACCCTCGAAGCTGGCCTGGCTGAGCTCCAGCCGTTCGGACAGGGCGTCGGGATCTTCGGGCAGGCTGGTGAAGCCGGGGCCGGACAGGATGGCCAGCTCCAGCAGGGAATTGAGGTCGCGCGGACCAGCGGGGCGGACGACCAGCATTCAGAGGCTTTCCAGGCGCAGGGACTTGAGTTTGGGCGCGTCGATCTCGCCCGAGGCGACCTTGCACAGGATCAGGGCGCTGAGCTGGGCGCGTTCGACGAAGCTGTCGGGCCAGGCGAACTCGGCCTCCGAATGGATGTCGCCGCCGCGCACGCCCAGGGTGTCGATGTTGGGCAGGCCCGCCGCATGCAGGTTGTTGCCTTCGCACACGCCGCCGGACGGCTTCCAGGCGATGTCCTGACCGAGCAGGGCGCCGGCGTCGCGCACGGCCTCGAACAGGGCGGTCTGGGCCGCATCCATCGGCTTGGGCGGACGGGTGAAGCCGCCGTGCAGGTGCAGCGTCAGGCCTTCAAAGGGCGGGGCGGCGGCAATGGCGTCGATCTCGGCCGTGATCCAGTCGGCCGACGCCCGGTCGGGCGTGCGGACGTTGAAGCGCACCACGGCGTTGTCGGCCACGACGTTCAGCGCGCCGCCGCCCGAGATCTTGGCGACGTTGACGGTGACGCCCTCGCGCTCGCCGTTCAGGGCGTGCAGGCGGGCGGCGATCATGGCGGCGCCGGCCACGGCGTTGCGGCCCTCGTCAAAGGCGCGGCCGGCGTGGGCGGAGCGGCCGGTGACGATCAGGTGGAAGTTGCCGCTGCCCTTGCGGGGGCCGGCCAAGGTGCCGTCCGCAAGCGCCGGTTCATAGGTCAGGCCCAGATGACCGCGCGCGCCCAGCTCGGCCAGCAGCGGGGCGGAGGCGGGAGAGCCGATTTCCTCGTCGGGGCTCAGCAGCACGGTCCAGCCGACGCGGGCACGGTCGGGGTGCGTCTCGAACGCTTCCAACGCCGCCAGCATGACGCTGATCCCGCCCTTCATGTCGGCGATTCCGGGACCGTTCAGGGCGCCGTCAGCGCGGGTCGCGACAGCCTGGAAGCGGCTGTCGGCCGGATAGACGGTGTCGTAGTGGCCGGTCAGCACGATCTGGATCGGCGCGTCCGGCCGGCAGGTGATCCTCAGCGCGTCGGCGTGCGCCTCAGTCCGCACCGCGCCGTCGTCGCCGACGGTGGTGGAGCCGCGTGTCGGCACGCGCTCGACCGAGGCGGGGAGGCGACGGCCTTCCGCCTCAAGCGCATCCAGCACGGCGGCGAGGCCGGCCGCATTGCGGCTGCCGGAGTTCAGGTTCGACCAGGCGACGGCGCGGTCTATGATCGCCTCGCGCCGCGCCGCGACGTGGTCGAGCACGGCCTGATCCGGGTTCGAGATACGCATGGCGCGGACCCTAGACGGGCCGACGGCAAAGGTGAAGGCGGGCCTCGCCGTCGGCTTTAGCGCCTAAGCTCCCGGTTGGGGCGGCGGTCCTGGCGCTGGCCGGGTTCGCGGCTTTCGCGACGCCAGCGGATCGACAGGCTGGTGTCGCCGGTGCCGCCGAACTGGGACGAGAGCGACAGGTTGCGGCGCACCTGCCATTCGACATTGACCGCCGCCCCGCCTTCGCCCCCGCCGATGATCTCCAGATAGACATCGTCGGTGATGTAGCGGCCGCCGGCCACGGTCACGGCCGAGGCCGTGCCGCCGAACGACAGGCGGTCCAGGCCCGCCAGCTCGCGCAGGTTGCCGATCACGTCGAACCCGCCGCCGCCCGCCAGCGAGGCGACGCCCGCAGCCAGCTGCGCCGCCTCGAACGCCGACAACTGCGAGGCCGAGCGGCCGAACAGCACCTGCGACAGGATTTCGTCCTGCGGCAGCTGGGGCGTCGAGGTGAGGGCGATGATGGGCGATGCGGCCGTGCCGGTGACGCGCACGGTGGCGGTCAGGGCCGGGTCCTCGCGGGTCGCCTCGATGTTCAGGCGGATGCGGTTCACATCGGTGGACAGGGTGACGTAGCCCCGGTCGTCGAAGATGAAGCGCTTGCCCGCGAACTCGTAGTCCCCGCGCACCACGTTGGCGCGTCCGTCCAGCACCGGCTGGGCGATGGTGCCGCGCACGCTGGCGGCGAGGCTCAGCTCCAGGTTCAGGCCGCGTCCACGCACGAATATCTCGCGGCCGGTCAGGTCGACGTTGAGGGCGATGGGCGGACCACCGGTGGAGGCGGGGCGGGCGGTCTCGTCGGTGTCGCCGCCCGGCTTGTTGATCTCGACCACGTCCATGCGGACGATGCCGTTGGAGCCGGGCAGGTCGTTGGCGGAGATGGTGGCCTCATCGACGTTCAGCCGGCCCGCCAGCGCGATCTTACCGTCGGTGGCGCGCGCCGCCGTCAGCGTGCCCGAGCCGCGCGCTTCGGCCAGGTCGTTGTCGATGATGCGGAAGCGGTTCAGCGCCAGCTGCAGGTTGGAGGCCGAACCCTGGCGCAGGCCGATGCGGCCTTCGCCCGAAACCGTGCCGCCGTCGCCGTCATTGGCCGAGAAGCGCTCCAGATAGGCGGTGGTGTCGTCAAAGCGCGTGGCCAGGTTCAGCGCGTTCAGGCGGGTCCCGGTCGAGCCCTCGAAATAGCTTCCGTCCGCCAGGTCCAGCCGGCCGTTGAGACGCGGCGCGTTCAGCGTGCCGGCGATGGTCGCCTGACCGTTGACGTTGCCGGACAGCGAGCGCTCGCCGCCCAGGAAGAGGTCCCAGATCGGCTGGACCTGGCCCTGGATCGACACATTGCCGGACAGCGGGCGGGTGCGGGCGATGGCCAGGCGCAGGGGCGCGGCCGAGGCTTCCACCGGCAGGGTCAGGTCGGCTTGAGCGCGCACCGCGCCCTCGTCCACGGCCGAGGCCTGGATGCGCAGCACGTTGTTCAACAGGGTGGCGTTCAGCTGGCCGTCGACCGCCAGCCCGCGCGGGGCGTCGATCGAGCGGATCTGGTCCAGGGTGACGTTGGCGGAGCCCGACAGGTCGTCGCCCGCGCCGCGCAGGGACACGCGCCCCGTCGCCCGGCCCCGAAGATCGGGCGCCAGAGAGCCGAGCTCCACGCTGGTCAGGTCGGCCTGGATGGCGGCGGAGTCGGAATCCTGGCGCAGTTCGCCCATCAGCGCGCCGCCGCCGACGTTCAGGTCTACGCGCGCCACGCGCCCGTCGCCGGACAGGGCGACCACCGCCGGATTGCGGGTGGTGAAGGCGATCTCGCGCACGCGGCCGCCGCCGGACAGGGTGACGCTCTGGTTGTTCCCCTGTCGGGAATAGAGGCCGTTCCCGTTGAACTGCACCGGCGTGCCGCCGCCGACGTCCAGCGCCAGGTTGAAGGGCAGGCGCTCCAGCGTGCCGCGGCCGTTCAGGACGAGATTGCGGATGACGATATCCGACCCGGCCGGCTTCACGTTGCGGGCGGTCACGTCGAGGATGGCGCTGTCGGCCCCGCCGCCGTCGAGCAGGCGCACGCGCCCTTGCGCCTCGCCGGTCTGCAAAAAGGCGCCGGGACGGGCCGTAAAGCTCAGATCGGCGCTGGAGGGCACATTGTTCGACAGAGCGACGGCGCCTTGAGCCGTCACGCCGCCGGCGTTCAGATCGACCTCGGTCAGGCGGATCTGGTTTCCGCCCAGGAAGAAGTTGCCCGCCGCCCGCGCCGGTCCGTAGTTGGAGCCGGAGGTGACGACAATGCGGCCGTCGGAGGCGTCGGCGCCCTTGCGGAAGCTCAGCGTCAGGTCGGCGTCCGTCAGCTGAAGCGCGCCGGCGGTGATGCGGTCGAAGTTGGCGGTCAGGTCCGCGCGCGGCTGGGCCAGGGTGCCGGTGATGGCGCCGTCGCCACGCAGGTTGCCGGCGATCTCGGCCGGGCCGGCGTTGAAGGGGCCCTGGGCGTTCCAGTTCAGCGCCAGACGCAGGCGTCCTTCGGGCTCGATCAGACCGCGTGCGGCGGCGCGGCCGTTGGCGCCGGTCAGCTCTCCCTGGTTCAGCTCGATGCGGCCGCCGTTCAGCAGGCCCGCCAGCTGCAGCCGCGGCTGCTGGCCCAGCACACGGTCGAGCTCGCCCAGGCCGGTGACGAGGCCGCGTCCGCGTCCGTCGAAGCGGAGGGACCAGGGCGCGCCGGTGCGGGCGGAAGACGCCTGGATCGGACCGCCGAAGGCGCCGCGCGCGCCGGGGCGGATGCGCGACACGTCGGTGATCTCGGCGCGGCCTCGGAAGGAGAGCCCGCCCAGCAGGTTGCGTGAGCCCGAGCCGTTCAGCGCCAGCGCCTGGCCGGTCGCATCGACCCGCTCCAGCAGGATGGCGCCGTCCTTCATGCGCGCGGCCTCCAGTTGCACGCGCGGCTGGGCGCCGAGCAGGGCGCCGATCACGCCCTCGGCCGAGCCGCCCGTCGCGCGGATGTCGCCGTCGATGTCATAGCGGCCGTCGCGCGCCTGGACGTTCAGCGGTCCGGCGATGCGGGTCGCGCGGTAGCTGGCCAGCGAGGCGTTCAGCAGGCTGGCCTGGCCGGACAGGCTCCAGGTCTGGGCGTCGCCCTTGAACACGCCGCTATAGGCGGTGGGGCCGGCGATCTCGGTGCCGGCCAGGCGGGTCAGGGAGGGGGTTGAGACCTCGAGCGCGATGCCGCCGGGCGACGAACGGTCTTCCTTGCGCAGCTTGCCTTGCGCCCGCGACGTCAGGTTCTCGGCGTCCAGCACCCAGGCCACGCCCTGGAAGGCGTCGTCCGAGCGGTCGGGGACGATGGCGAAGCCGAAGCGGGCCGTGCGGCCGACGCGCGTGACGAAGGGCTCAAGCAGGTCGGAGCCGGAAAAGTCGAAATAGCCGGACAGACGCCCGCCGTTCTCGCCGAAGCGGCCCTTGACCGTCAGGGGCGTGAATTGACCCGTCTGCACTCGGGCGTCGATCACCTCGCCGTTGACCAAGGCGTGGGCGGCGAACGGCTGGTCCGGCGAATAGCCCAGCGCGCCGGCGATGGGGCCGCCCTGCGCTTCCTGCGCCCGCAGGTTCAGGCGCAGGTCCGACATCTCTTCGCCGAGGGTGGCGGCGAGGCGCAGGTAATCGCCCGGGCGGCTGAGGCTGTCGGCGTTGACGTTGGCGGTCTTGGAGCCGAAGCGCGGAATGGCCGCGTCGCCCGCCAGGCGCCAGCGGCCGTATTCCTTGGAGAAGTTCTCCAGCAGTTCGACATTGGCCGAGAACTTGTCGATCACCACGCCGATGGGGGCGGGGCGGGGCGGCTCGCCGGTCGGCGGCTCGGGCACCGGGCGGCGGATCAGGCGGATCTGGTCGGCGCTGATCTCGTCGGCGTGGAAACGGCGAAAGACGAGCTGAAGATAGCTCCAGTCCACGCGCACGTTGCGCGCCTCCAGCCAGACGCCGTCGCGATCGGTGACCGTGACGCGGGCCAGGGTGAAGTCGTCGAACAGGTCGCCGGACAGTCCCTCGACGTTGATGCGGCCATAGCGGCCGATCTTCTTGCCGGCCACGAAGCTGGTGACCAGTTCGCGCCCCGAGCCGCTGAGCAGATAGGTGCGCCCGCCGATAAAGGCGACCAGCGCCAGCACGATCACCGCCGCCAGAACCGAGCCGACGATCAGGCCGGCGACCTGAAGGCGCGTGCGCTTCTTCTTCGCCTTGACCGCCGGGGTCTCAGGCTTGGGCTGGTCGGCAGGGGGAGGCGGCGTGTCGGTCAAAAGGCCTGGCCGATGCTGATGTAGAGTTGAAAGGCGGCGTCGTCCTCGCGCGCGTCCAGCGGGAAGGCGATGTCGGCTCGGATGGGTCCGAACGGCAGCTTGTAGCGCACCCCGAGCCCTGCGCCGTAGCGCATGTTGGAGAAGTTCGGCGTTTCCTGGAAGCCGACCGAGCCGGCGTCGACGAAGGCCACGGCCTGGAAGCTTTCGCCGATGTCGCGGCGCACTTCGATCGCGGTCTCGAACAGCGACAGGCCGCCGCGCGGCGTGTTATCGGGCAGGCGCGGGCCGACGCCCTGGTATTCATAGCCGCGCACCGAGCCGCCGCCGCCCGAGTAGAACAGCCGGTCGGCCGGCACCGTCAGCTCCTCGCCGCCAAGGATCGAGCCGATGCGGACGCGACCGGCCAGCACGGTGCGGCCGCCGTCCGTGACCGGAAGATAGCCGGTGGCCACGAAGTCGTTGCGCAGGAACAGCACGGTGTCGTCGCCGGCCACGGCCGTCGGCTGAACGGAGGCGGTCAGGCGATAGCCGCTTCGCGGGTCCAGCGGATCGTCGGAGCGGTCCATGTAGGCCGAGCCCCGCAGGGTGACGATGGCGAGATCGCGGTTGAACTCCACCGGCTGCGGCGGGACCACCGAGAAGTCGAACCGATTCTCATCGTAACGGCCGGCGTCGACGCCGATGCCGTAGCTGAAGTAGGAGGTGCGGCCGATGCGCTGGCGCAGGTCGGCCGACAGCACCAGGGCCTGGCGGACGTAGGCGTCGGTGTCCTCGTTGACGACGGCGGCCTGCATGGCCAGCGTGCGGCCGGGGCGGCGCCAGTGCGGCAGGCTGAGATCCACGCCGATTCGGCTGTCGATGCTGGCCAGGCGCGCCTGGTAGCGCAGGGTGTCGGCGCGCCCGAACCGGTTGTAGTGCGTCCAGATCAGGTCCACGCCCGAGCCCTCGGCCGTGGAGTAGCTGGCCCCCGCCTCAAGGATGCGGCGCGGGCGGTCCTGCAGCGAGACGATGACGGGGCGCAGGCCCGCTTCGGTGTTCTGAGCCTGCGTCGCCAGGGCCACGCCCACGCCGTCGTAGACGCCGGTCTCCAGCAGACGCCGCTCCAGTTCGGCCACATCCTCGGGATCGTAGCGGTCGCCTTCGTTCCAGGGGGCCAGGCCCGCTACCCAGGCGGGGTTCGTACGGCCCTCGGTGTCTAGCCGGACGCCGTTCAAGCGCACCAGCTCGCCCGAGGCGATGCGGTACTCCGGCGCGACTGTCCAGGCGGCGTGATCGACCACGACGCGGCGCGGATTGGCGACGGCGTCGGCGTAGCCCTGGCGCGTCAGGGAGGCGACCGCGCGGCCCTCGCCGGCGATGACGTCCACCGCACGGCCGGGCGCGCCGGCCTCCAGATCAATGGCGTCGAGGGCGACGGCGGCGCTGGCCTCGTCGGGCGGCGGGGCGGCCCATTGCACCGTCGGCGGCGTCAGGACGAAGCGGCGACCCGGCGTGACCTGGACAATGGCGACCGGCGTCTCTTCGCCCTCGACGATGTCTTCCAGCACCGGCTGATAGTAGCCTTCGGAGCGCAGCAAGGCCTCGGCGGACTCCGCGGCGGCGCGGGCGCGGCGACGGGCTTCGAAGCGGCTGGACGGCGCGTCGTCGACCTCGCCGACCGCCTGCTCAAGCTGGCGGCGCAGGTCGCCGTCGATCTCGCCCCGGATCTGGGCGCGCGGATCGGCATGGGCGGCGGACCCGCAGGCGGAACCGAGCGCCAGCGCGGCAAGGAAAAGCTTCGGCCGGGACGTCAAACTAGACCCTTCGTCTTGGCCGGAGATCGTCCGGCGCGTGCAGGAGGCGGACCGTGCGGGCGGTCAGTAGAACAGGGTTTCGCTTTCGGGCTGGACCGACTCTTCCGAGGTCTTGGGCTCGGGCGGCAGGGTTTCGACCGGCGGAGCCGTGGGGGCAGGGTCGACGACGTCCGGGGCGACGACCGGCGCGGCCGAATCTTCGGCGGCCGGCGCGACGGGCTCGGCCTCCACGACCACGGGCCGTTCGTCCGCGTCCCGGTCAGCGCCGTCGTCACAGGCGGCCAGAGACAGGGCGCCCGCTGCGGCCAATGCAAAAAGAATGCGCTTCATCGATTTGATTTCCCCGACGTCTTTACGCCAACGCTTTGCAAGCGCCGCCGTTCCCAAGTGTGGGTCAAACCGACGGATCGCCGCTCAAGCCCGCTCCTTCGCATCGCCAGATGGCGGCAAGGAGGCTGAGGCGAAACAAGAGCTGGTACGTCCTCTCGGGCTCGAACCGAGGACCCTCTGATTAAAAGTCAGATGCTCTAACCAACTGAGCTAAGGACGCGCCGTGGCCGCGGTCCCGGGGACCGAGCGGTGGTGCGCGCCTTCTGTCGCGTCAGGCCGCTCCGGTCAAGGGCGAAGGCCATGGACCGCTGATCTCGGAACAAGCCCCCTGCGGGCCGGGTTGTTGTGCAAGCCATTCGAGAAGGAGCGATCCATGCCGCATCAGAACACGACCTCGTCGGACGCGACGGCGCAGAACGGCGTCGGCGACAAGCAGGCGCCGAACGACCAGGGCCGAGACCAGAACGCCGCCGCTCACCCGGAACCGAGCCGCTACGCCGCGCCCGATCTGGCCGACTCGACCCTGGCGCCGCCGGCGGCGGGCGAGGTCGGCGATTATCTGGACGAGGGCGACGACCTGGGCGGTGCGAACGTCCAGTCCGGCGGCGATCACGCCAATCGTCCCATCGGAACCGAAGCGGACCGGGGGCAGGGCCCCAAGACGCGCGCCGCCAACCGCGACCAGGTTCGGGGACAGGGTTGATCGGCAGGATTGTTCGAGGCGCGGCGGATCGGCCGCGCCTTTATCGCCTCTGCGCCTGTTCGGTCGTCGTGGGCTCCGCGCTGGCGACGGCCGCATGCGCCAGCCACCCCGCAGGGCGCGGGGTGGGGCAGGTGCGCGAAGGGCTCGGCGCGGCGATCAGCGCGCCTCTGTACGATCTCAACCTGCGCCGCAAGAGCCTGGCCGACGTGCTGACGTGGGCGCAGGTTCGTCCGTATGACATGTCGGGTCTCGAACGGTGCGACGCCATCGCCGAGGAGGTGGCGCTGCTGGACGAGGCGCTCGGCCCCGACCTCGACGAGCCGGCGGCGCCCGAAGCCTCCAGCCTCAGCGCGAGGGCGTCGGACGCGGCGGCCGATGCGGCGCTGGATGCGATCCGCGACACCGCCACCGATCTGATCCCAGGGCGCAGCTGGATACGCCGTCTCAGCGGCGCCAGCCGGCGCGAGCGCGAGGCGGAGAGGGCGCATCAAGCCGGTCAGGCTCAGCGCGCCTTTCTGAAGGGCGTGGGCATGCAGCGCAACTGCGCCCCGCCGGCGGCCCCGCGCTGGTTCACGCCCGCGACGCCGCCTCCGCCCCGCATCATCATCCAGCAGCCCTAGCCGTTGGAGACGTGGCGGGCGTGGAAGTCGCGCCGGAACGCCTCGAACCGCCCCTCGGAGATGGCGGCGCGCATGGCGGCGGTCAGGGCCTGGTAGAAGGCGATGTTGTGCCAGCTGAGCAGCACCTTGCCGAGGATTTCATCAGTGCGGACGAGGTGGTGCAGGTAGGCCTTGGAATAGCCGGACGAGGCCGGGCAGGGGATCGCGGAGTCCAGCGGATCCTGATCCTCGGCGAAGCGGGCGTTCTTGAGGTTCAGCGGCCCGTCCCAAGTCCAGGCCTGGCCATGGCGGCCGGCGCGGGTGGGCAGGACGCAGTCGAACATGTCGACGCCGCGCCACACCGCCTCCACCAGATCGACAGGCTTGCCGACGCCCATCAGATAACGGGGGCGGTCGGCCGGCAGCATCTCGGGCGCATAGTCCAGCACCTCGCACATGGCGGCGTGCCCCTCGCCGACCGCCAGGCCGCCGATGGCGTAGCCGTCGAAGCCGATCTCCTGCAGCTGTTCCGACGACTGGCGGCGCAGGTCCTCGAACGTCGAGCCCTGCTGGATGCCGAACAGGGCCTGGGTCTCGCGCTCGCCGAAGCGCGCCTTTGAGCGCGCGCCCCAGCGGACCGAAAGCTCCATCGCCTTGCGCGCCGCGTCCTTCTCGGCCGGATAGGCGACGCACTGGTCCAGCTGCATGGAGATGTCGGCGCCGATGCGGTCGGCCTGAATCTCGATCGAGCGCTCGGGCGTCAGCACATGCTTGGAGCCGTCGACGTGGCTGGAGAAGGTCACGGCCTCTTCCTTGACCTTGGAGATGCCGGCCAGGGACATGACCTGGAAGCCGCCGGAGTCGGTCAGGATCGGCTTGTTCCAGCCCATGAAGCGATGCAGGCCGCCCAGCCGCTCCATCCGCTCGGGGCCGGGACGCAGCATAAGATGATAGGTGTTGCCCAGGATGATGTCGGCGCCCGTCGCCCCTACCTGATCCACCGTCAGCGCCTTCACGGTCGCGGCGGTGCCGACCGGCATGAAGGCGGGGGTGCGGATGTCGCCGCGCGCGGTCTTCAGCACGCCGGTGCGGGCCCGGCCCTCGGTGGCGGTGATGTCGAAGGGAAAGGTCATGGTCGGGAGATCAGTCTTTCCAGCGCCTCGGCGCGCTGCAGGTCCTTGGGCCGCCCGAACTGGCGGGAGACGCAGATATGCTCTTGCGGGACCGGCGTGAAGACGCGGACGGGGTCGCCCGCCGCATCGGGGATGTCAAAGGCCTGGCGGGTGGCGAAGACGACGGGCGTCCAGTCGCCGCCCGAGCGCACGTCCATCTCGGCCATCACCTCGATCCGCATACGCCCGGGCGTGGCGTGGCCGAAGACGCGCGAGCGGAACAGGCCCTCGCCGGGATCGGGCTCGATCTCGCCGCCCAGCGCCTGGATCAGGCGGCGCGCATCGCGCGGCGAGCACAGCACGTCCACGTCCGGCACGTGAAGCGCCTCCATCCCATAGAGCGCCAGCGCCGCCCCGCCGAAGATCCACCACGGATCGTGCAGCGCCTCCGCCGCCCGACCGACATCGAGAAGGGCGGCGCGAAGGTCGGGCGGAAGATCGTCGGGGTCGGACATGATGCGGCGTGCGGCGGCGTAAAGACAGGTGACCTACAGGCTCCGGGCGGCGGACGGAACCGCAGGCGCGCGAAAGCCCCGGTCTGCGTTCATGCATCCGGTTGGAGGGCGGGCGGGGCGCCGGGCCTTCGCCCGGAGTGGATGTGTGTTGTTACCGTTTCGACGAAGGCCGACGCCCCGCGCGTATGATTGAGCTGCAAGCCAGGACCGTGGGATGGTGGCGGTCTTATCGCCTAAGTCCTAAGCCTGCGGCGGGCAGGGGACGCTGCGAGCATCCTCCCCGGACCGGCCGAGTATCCCCCTCGACCCTCTCGGCCTCGGGCCGTGCCCGAGACCGGCGCGACGGGCATGACCCCGCCGCTCCCGCTCCATCCGCTCCCGCCGCTCGCAAGGTCGCAGGCCAGGCGAGCCCTCCAGTGCGACGAGACCCATGCAGGATGTCACGGGCGGGAGCTCAGGCGGGCAAGTCGGGACGAGAAAGTCCCAAGGTTTTGGTCAGGCACAAGTTTATCGCCGCAGGTGCGGTAGCGGGCGGGTTATGGCTCTCTTCCCGTCCAGCAGGAAGAGCGGGATCGCGGCCCGTCCTGTTGCAGGCTTGGCTGGCCGCTGCGACAAGGCGACATGGCTGAGCAGAGCGCACTTCCCGGCGGCGTCGTCCACGATCTGCCGGAAGATTTTCAGGCGGCCCTGACGTTGGACGCCGGGGCGGTGTCGACCTGGCTGGACATCACGCCCCTGGCTCGCAACGAATGGATCTGCTGGATCGAGTCCGCCAAGAAGCCCGAGACCCGAAGGAAGCGCATCGCCTGGGGCTGTTCCAACCTGCACGACGGCAAACGCCGCCCTTGCTGCTGGCCCGGGTGCCCGCATCGGCACAGCGGAGCGGAGGAGGCTTAGGGCGGCTTTCGACCCAAAGCGACCGCTAGGGTCTGGACCCATAAACGGGATTCCCTGATTGGCCGAAGCGTGATTTCCTGCAGTCGGATGCAGGAGAACCGACATGGCTTCGGAGTTCTGGCTGACTGACGCGCAGTTTGAGCGGTTGCGAC
>JAEYAO010000090.1 GCA_023456105.1 Pseudomonadota bacterium
GGCTGAGCGAGGTGCGCGCCGCCGACCTCGCCGAGGCGCAGGAGAAGGGCCTGACCTTTGATCGCGGCGCCGACGCCCTGGTGGCCGAGGCCATGCGGCTGGGCGTGCGGCAGGAAGGCTTCCGCTGGACCACGGGGGGCGGCCGGCGCCGCGCCTGGCGCATCCTGGCCGAGCCGGCGGCGGGTGGAACCGGCGCCGTTCTGGCCTTCGCGCTGGACATGACGGAGGCCGAGGAGACCCGCGACACCCTGCGCCGCCACGTCGAGGCGCATGACGAGACGCTGAACCACCTGGCTGACGCCGTGGCCATCTTCGGCCCGCAGCGGCGGCTGGCGTTCCACAACACCGCTTTCCAGACCCTGTTCGACATCGATCCCGCCTGGCTGGACGAGCGCCCCACCCACGCCGAGCTGCTGGACCGGCTGCGCCAGCGCCGCCAGCTGCCGGAGGTCGTGGATTACGCCGGCTGGAAGGCGCGCGAGCTCGAGTTCTACGAGGCGTCGGAGGCCGCGCCGGACGACAGCTGGTCCCTGCCCGACGGCCGCACGCTTCGGGTGGTGCGCCAGCCGCACCCGCTGGGCGGCGTCCTGCTGCTGTTCTCGGACATCACCGACGAGCTGAAGCTGCGCAGCCGCTTCAACGCCCAGCTGCAGGTCCAGACCGCGACGCTGGACAAGCTGAACGACGCGGTGGCGGTGTTCGGCTCCGACGGGCGGTTGCGCCTGCACAACGAGGCGTTCGAGAGCTTCTGGAACCTGTCGGGCGAGCGGCTGTCGCAGGCGCGCGACTTCGACGCTATCGCCGAGCTGTGCAAGGCGGTGCTGCCCGATCCCGCCCTGTGGCTGGGGCTGAAGGCGCGCGTGGCCGATCCCGATCCGGAAAGCCGCGTCGCCATCTCGGGCGAGAGCCGCACCGCCGACGGGCGCATGGCCGCCTGGCAGACACGGCCGCTGCCGGACGGCGCCACCCTGGTCGCCTTCTCCGACGTCACCGCCCGCCGCAAGCTGGAAAAGGCCTTGGCCGAGCGCGAGGCGGCGCTGGCCGAAAGCCAGGCCTTGAAGCGCGAGTTCGTGGGCAGCGTCTCCTATGAGCTGCGCACGCCGCTGACCACCATTGTCGGCTATTCCGAACTGCTGGAGACGCTGGGCGACCTGCCCGAGCGCAGCCGCCAGCACGCCGGCGCCATCCGCGTCGCCGCCAGCCACCTGGCGCGCTCCATTGACGACGTGCTGGACATGGCCCAGATCGACGCTGGCGAGATGGAGCTGTCGCTGGGCGACCTGCGCGTCTGCGACCTGCTGGACGAGGCGGCGGAAAAGGTCCGCGCGCGGGTCGAGGGACGCGGCGCGACGCTGACCGTCTCCTGCCCCGAGAGCCTGGCGCCGATCCGGGCCGACGCCGCACGCATCGGCCAGGCGCTGGATCACCTGCTGGACAACGCCGCGCGCGCAGTGGGCGAAGGCGGGGCGGTGTCGCTCAGCGTCGAGCGCGGGCCCTCGGAGGTGCGCATCCGCATCTCCGACACCGGGCGCGGCATTCCCTATCACCTGCAGGCCCACGTCTTTGACCGCTTCGTGCGCCGCGAGCGCGGCGGGCCGGGCGTCGGTCTGGCCCTCGTCAAGGCCCTGGTCGAGCTGCACGGCGGCTGGGCCGAGGTGGAGAGCGAGCCGGGCAAGGGCGCGACCTTCATCCTGCACCTGCCGCTCCGCGCCGATCCGGTGAACGCCCCGCCCGAGCTGGTGCTGGAGGACGGCGGCGCCGTCTGATCGCAAGCGTCGCGGGCTTCAGCCGCTCGCCGGCCGATCCAGCCACGACAGCACGCCCGCCGCCGCGACCGCACCCGAGGCGAAGCTCGCCTGCAGCAGATAGCCGCCGGTGGGCGCTTCCCAGTCCAGCATCTCGCCGGCGACGAACACGCCCGGCCGCCTCCGCAGCATCAGGTTCTCGTCCAGCTGGTCCAGCCGCACGCCCCCGGCGGAGGAGATGGCGCGGTCCAGCCCCTGCATGGCGAGGAGCCGCAGCGGCGTCGCCTTGACCCGTTCGGCGAGGGCCGCACCCTGCGCCGGCGGATCGCCCGCCTCGCGCATCAGGGCGATCGCCAGCGGGTCCAGCCCCGCCGCCTTGCGCAGGTGGTTCGACAGGCTGGCCTTGCCGCGCGGGCGCTGCAGCCGCTCGGTCAGACGACCTAGGCTCAGATCCGGCTTCAGATCGACGGTCAGCACCGCCGCGCCGTCCGCCTCGATGGCGTCGCGCAGCGCGGCCGACAGGGCATAGATCGCTCCGCCCTCGATCCCGTAGGTCGAGATCACCGCCTCGCCCCTCACCGTCCGGCCGCCGAAGGAAAAGGCGGCCTTCAGCGGCCGACCGGCGAAGCGGAGCTTGAAGGCGTCGGACCAGGCCACGTCGAAGCCGGCGTTGGCGGGTCGGAACGGCGCGACCTCGACGCCGGCAGCCTCCAGCCACGGCCGCCAGGCGCCGTCCGATCCCAGCCGCGGCCAACTGGCCCCGCCCAGCGCCAGCACGACGGCGTCGGCCTGCTCCAGCCGCTCGCCTTCAGGGGTTTGCAGGACCAGGGCGCCGTCGCGCCACCCGGTCCAGCGCGAGCGCGTGCGCACCTCGACGCCCATCGTCTGCAGCCGCTCCAGCCAGGCGCGCAGCAGCGGCGAGGCCTTCATCGCGCGTGGAAAGACCCGCCCGCTGGAGCCAACAAAGGTCGGCTGGCCCAGGCCTTCGGCCCAGGCGATCAGCTCGGCAGGAGAGAAGGCGTCGATCCAACGCGCCACCTCGCGCGGCTCGTCGCCGTAGCGCTTGAGGAACGCCTCCAGCGGCTCGGAATGGGTCAGGTTCAGCCCGCCGCGGCCGGCCATCAGGAATTTGCGCGCCACCGAGGGCATGCGCTCGTGCACCGTGACCCGCACGCCCGCTCCGGCCAGCCGCTCGGCCGCCATCAGCCCGGCGGGGCCGGCGCCGATCACGGCGACATGGCGGACGGGAGAGGAAGGATCGGTCATCCGTCCAGCCTTTGCCCTGCCGCGCCTGCGCTGGCCATAGGCGACGCCGGTCGCCATATGACGGCGATGAGCGTAGCCTTCACCCGCGAAGAAGATCTGGAAGCCACCGCCGCGGACCTTCCGGACCGGCCGATCTCGCCGCATCCGAATCTGGTCACCCCCGAGGGTCTGCAGCAGATCGAGGCTGAGCTGGCCTCGGCCCGCGCCGCCTATGCTTCAGCCCAGGCGAAAGGCTCCATCGAGAGCGACCGCACCGCCATGGCGCGGGCGACTCGGGATCTGCGTTATTGGTCCGCGCGCCGCGGCACGGCCCAGCTGGTGGAGCCAGTCGAGGGTGACGGGGCCGCCCGCTTCGGCTCGCGCGTGTCGATCGTGCGCGAGGACGGCCGTGAACAGACCTGGCGGATCGTGGGCGAGGACGAGGCCGATCCGGCGCAGGGCACGGTCAGCCACGTGTCGCCGCTGGCGCGCGCGCTTCTGGGCCGGCGCATGGGCGACGAGGTGTCGGTGGCCGGTCAGACGGTGGAGATCACCGCCGTCGACTGAACGGGATCAGTCCTGCTCGGCCTCGGCCGGCGCGACGCCCGCCATTTCGCGGATCATCTCCAGCACCAGCTTCTGCTTGCGCACCGGCAGCTGCGGCGCCAGGCGCGCGATCTCGATGGTGTGCCGCGTCGCCGGGAAGTCGTGGTCGAAGCCCGAGGCGCGGCCGTCGCCCTCGTCCTCGGCCATGCCCGGGTTGAGGCCCTCGTAGAAATAGCCGGGCTGGACGCCGAAAAAGCGAGAGATGTCCCAGAGCTTGGACGCCGAGATCCGGTTGGCGCCCTTTTCGTACTTCTGCACCTGCTGGAAGGTCAGCCCCAGCGCACGACCCAGGTCGCTCTGATTGTAGCCCAGGCTGATCCGCTTTTCGCAAACCCTGCGGCCCACATGGCGATCCACCGGATGGGGACCGTCTTCGCCTGTGCCTCTGGCCATTCTCGCCTCGTTCGTCTCGCGCGTTGGCGCGCCTTAACAGCTTTGCCTTATACGGTCACGCTTGTCGGGCGGTTTCATGGCCCTTTCAACTTTCACGTGCCGGCAGGCGCCCAGCGCAGCTTTTTGCGGGCGGCCGGAACACCGCCTGCGACGCCGGCGACGAGCAGCATCAACCAGAACAAGGCGTCGCCCCAGCGGCCAAAGGGCGTCACGCCGGTCGGCTCCGGCAGGGGCGCGTCGATCACGCCCATGACGCCGGGCTCCAGCCTCTGGCCGTCCACGATCCGGCCCCAGGGATCGATCATGGCCGACACCCCCGTGGGCGTGGCCCGCACGATCGGAAGGCCGGTCTCGATAGCGCGATAGCTGGCGAGGTTCAGGTGCTGGCGCGGGCCGGATGTCTTGCCGAACCAGGCGTCGTTGGACGCATTGACGATCCAGCGCGGCCGATCCTCGCCGCCCGCCGTGAAGCCCGGATACAGGCTTTCATAGCAGATCAGCGGCTGCACGCGCGGCGCATTCGGCAGATCGATGGGCGCAGGCGTCGGGCCGGCGCTGAAGTCCGAGGGCACATGCACCAGACTGCGTACGCCCAGCGTGCTCATCAGCCCGCCCAGCGGCAGATATTCGCCGAAGGGGACCAGCCGGTGCTTGTCGTAGACGGAGGCGATGCGCAAGGCGGCGCCCTCGTCGTGCAGGGCGAACAGGCTGTTGTAGTAGCGCGCGCCGTCCGGCGCATCGGCCGCCGCCTCGCCGCGCGACAGCCCCATGAGCAGCGTCTGGCCCGGCCGCATCGCCTCGGCCAGCGCCTGGCCGTCGGCGGATGCGAACACGTCGTTGGCCGTGGCCGGCAGCGCGCCTTCCGGCCACACCACCACGTCGGGCAGGCGCGATCCTGGTTGAGAGGTCAGCGCCAGATAGCGTTGGACGATGGAGCGATAACTGTCCGGCGACCATTTGGATTCCTGCTGCACATCCGCCTGGACGATGCGCACGGTGGTGTCGGTCAGCCGCACCTGCGCCCCCGACAGCCGCGCCATCCCCCCGGCGACCAGCGCCAGCAGGACCACGGCGCCCGCCCCCGCCGAGATCCACCGCTCGCGCCGCCCGCCCGGACCGATCAACGGCGCAAAGGCGCAGACGGCCGCGACGGTCAGCAGGCTGAGGCCATAGACGCCCGCGACCGAGGCGAATTGCGACACGCCCCCCCCTGCACGCCAGCTGGCTCCCGCCGGATTCCACGGGAAGCCGGTCAGGATGTTGCCGCGCAGCCATTCGAACAGGCAGAACAGCGCCGCGAACAACAGCACCCGCCGCGCGCCCAGCGGCGCGAAGCTGCGATACAGCGCACAGGCGCATCCCCAGAACAGACCCAGCCCCGCCGGCAGGAGGCTGGCCGCGAAGGGCGCCATCCAGGCCTGCTCGGGATTGACGAAAAAGGCCTCGGCCACCCACCAGCAGCCGATGAAGAAATAGGCGAAACCCGCCAGCCACCCCATCCAGAAGGCGCCGCGCGGCGTGTCCGAGCGCTCGCTCAGGATCATCAGCAGCGGATAGCCTAAGAGGCCCGGCAGCACGCCGAACGGCGGATGCGCAAACGCCGCGCCCGCCCCCGCCAGCAGCGCCAACCCGATCCGCAGCCAGCGCAGGAACACCGTGCGCCGACGCTCGGGCCACGCCCTCACCCTGGCCTGCACCGCCTCAAACGGCATGGTCGCCCCGGTACGGATCGGCGACCCCGAGGTCGGCCAGAATGGCGCGCTCCTCGCCCTCCATCTCCTCGGCCTCGGCATCGTCCTCGTGGTCGCGCCCCAGCAGGTGCAGCACGCCGTGCACCACCAGATGCGTCAGGTGGTCGGACAGGCTTTTGCCCTGAGCCTCGGCTTCCGTGGCGCAGACGCCATGGGCCAGCACCACGTCGCCCAGGTGCGGCGCGGCGCTCTCCGCGGCCGGGAAGGACAGGACGTTGGTCGGCTTGTCCTTGTTGCGGAACCGGGCGTTCAGCGCCTGCACCGCCATGTCGTCGCTCAACAGCACCACGACCTCGCCCTTGACCTTGCCCAGAGCCGCCTCGCCCGCGCGGCGCACCCTGGCCTCGACGTCCGGCAGGGCTTCCAGCCAGGCGTCATGCTCGATCTCGACGTCGACCGTCATCCGGCGTCTTCGAGGTCGGGCCCCGGGCGGCTGCGGGCGGCGTCGGCGTCATAGGCCTTGACGATCCGCTCCACCATGGCGTGGCGCACCACGTCGGAGGCCGCGAATTTCAGCACCCCCACGCCCTTCACGCCCTCCAGGATGCGAAGCGCATGCGGCAGGCCAGAATCGCGCGCGTTCAGCAGGTCGATCTGCGACGGGTCTCCTGTCACCACCATGCGCGCCCCCTCGCCCAGGCGCGTCAGCACCATCTTCATCTGCAGGCGCGAGGTGTTCTGCGCCTCGTCGACGATGATGAAGGCGTGGCTCAGCGTGCGGCCGCGCATGAAGGCGATGGGCGCCGCCTCGATCTCGCCCTTGTCGCGCCGGCGCTGCACGTCCTCGGGCCCCAGGATCTCGTTCAGAGCCTCCCAGATCGGCGCAAGATAAGGATCGACCTTTTCGTTCAGGTCGCCGGGCAGGAAGCCCAGCTTTTCGCCCGCCTCCACCGCCGGCCGGGTGATCACAAGCCGGTCCACCTGGCCCCGACGCAGCAGCGATGCGCCGTAGGCCGCCGCCAGAAACGTCTTGCCGGTCCCCGCCGGCCCGACGCCGAAGCTCAGCTCGCAGCGCCCCAGCATGTCGAGATAGGCGGCCTGCGCCGGCGTCTTGGGCACGATGGCGCCGCGCTTGCCGACCGGCAGCGACACGCCGGCCAAGGCCATGCCGGCGCCCTTGCCGCCCCGCACGTTCGCAAGCGCCGTGCGCACGTCGGCCTCGGTCACCTCGGCGCCCACTTCGGAGCGCTTGGCCAGGTCCTCGATCACGGTGCGCGCATCCTGGCGATCGCGCGCGCCGCCGTTGATCGACACGCCGCCGCCGGGCGCCTCGACCAGCACCTTGAAGGCGTCCTCGATCAGGGCGACGTGGCGGCTGTTCGGCCCGATCACCGCCCGCAGCTCGGCGTCGTTCAGGGGCAGGAATTCGGAGTCTCTCGCCATTCAGGCTGCTTTGCTTTCTGCATTGAGGACGTTCATCGTAAGCCGCCCGGTCAGACTGTTCTGCTGGCCGCTGACGATCTCGACCGGAACGATCCGGCCGATCAGATGATCCGCGTCCTCGACGTGAACCGACTGCAGATAGGGCGAGCGGCCGATGGCCTGGGCGCCGTGGCGGCCCTTCTTTTCAAACAGCACCGGCAGCACGCGCCCCGCCTGGGATGCGTTGAAGGCGACCTGCTGCTCCAGCAGCAGCGCCTGTAGCCGGTGCAGCCGCGCCTTGGCGACCTCCGGCTCGATCTGCTTGCCCATGCCGGCCGCAGGCGTGCCCGGACGGGGCGAATACATAAAGGAGAAGGCTGAGGCGTAGCGCACCTGTCGCACCAGATCGAGCGTGTCCTCGAAGTCCCTGTCCGTCTCGCCGGGGAAGCCGACGATGAAGTCGCCCGACATCGCCATGTCCGGCCGCGCCTCGCGGATGCGGGCGATCAGGTCGAAATACTTCTGGCGGCCATGCTTGCGGTTCATCAGCCGCAGGATGCGGTCCGAGCCCGACTGCACCGGCAGGTGCAGATAGGGCATCAGGGCCTGAAGATCGGCGTGGGCGGCGATAAGGTCGTCCCCCATGTCGTTGGGGTGGCTGGTGGTGTAGCGGATGCGATCCAGCCCCGGCACCTCGGCCAGGGCGTAGGCCAGGCGCGCCAGGGTCCATGGCTTTCCGTCCGGCCCTTCGCCGTCATAGGCGTTGACGTTCTGGCCCAGCAGGGTGACCTCGCGCACGCCGCGCGCGGCCAGCGCCCTCGCCTCCTCCAGCACCTTGAGCACCGGCCGCGACCATTCGGCGCCGCGCGTATAGGGCACCACGCAGAAGGTGCAGAACTTGTCGCAGCCCTCCTGCACGGTCAGGAAGGCGGTGACGCCCGAGCCGCCGCGCTCGGCCGGCAGGGCGTCGAACTTGTCCACCGGCGCGAAGTCGGCGCCGATCCGCTCGCCGCGGGCGCGCGCCGTGCGGGTCAGCAGCTCCGGCAGCTGGTGATAGGCCTGGGGGCCGACGACCAGATCCACCGCCGGCTGGCGACGCATGATCTCCTCGCCCTCGGCCTGGGCCACGCAGCCGGCCACGGCGATGGTCATGGCGGCGCCGGTCGCCTGCGCCTTGGCCTGCTTCAACTCCTTTAGCTTGCCGAGTTCGGAATAGACCTTCTCGGCCGCCTTTTCGCGGATGTGGCAGGTGTTCAGGATGACAAAGTCGGCGTCGTCCGGCGTGTCGGTCTCGGCATAGCCCAGCGGGCGCAGCACGTCGGCCATGCGCTCGGAGTCATAGACGTTCATCTGGCAGCCGTAGGTCTTGATGAACAGGCGCTTGGGCGCCTGCTCCGACCCGGCGGGAACGAGGGTGTCGGTCATGCCTCGGCTTATGATCGCCGAAACGGGCGCGGGCAAGGCGGCGGGCGCGGCCGGGAGTGTCGGGCTCAGGGGACCTCGACGTCGGCGGGGTTCACCCGCGCGGCGTGGCGGGTGAAGATCAGCCCCTCGCGCGACGACGGCTCGGCGCCCTCGATCGGCACGCCGTAGAGCTCCAGCTTGTGGCCGATCAGCTCGAACCCCAGCCGCTTGGCGATTTCGGACTTCAGCCGCTCGATCTCGGCGTCGAAGAACTCGATCACCTCGCCGGTGCGGGTGTCGATCAGGTGATCGTGGTGGTCGTCGCCCGCCTCTTCGTAGCGGGAGCGGCCGTCGCCGAAGTCATGCTTCTCGACCACGCCGGCTTCCTCGAACAGGCGCACGGTGCGGTAGACGGTGGCGATGGAGATGTGCGGGTCGATGGAGGAGGCGCGGCGATACAGCTCCTCCACATCCGGATGGTCCTCGGCCGAAGACAGCACGCGCGCGATCACGCGCCGCTGCTCGGTCATGCGCATGCCGCGGTCGGCGCAAAGTTTCTCGATCCGGTCCATGGCCGAGGAGAATAGGGGCTGATCGTCCGTCAGGGAAGAACCGGAGACGAGAGATCGAGGCTCATCACCACCGCATCGACGCGCCCGCCGTCCGTCGACGGATAATAGCCCTTGCGCCGTCCGCTGGGAACAAAGCCCGCCCGGCCGTAGAGGGCCAGGGCGGCCGTGTTGGTCTCGGCCACCTCCAGGA
>JAEYAO010000118.1 GCA_023456105.1 Pseudomonadota bacterium
GGATAAATCACCTTTAAGGGTTTATGCAAAAAGGCAAGGATACAATGAAAAGATTGTCTTATTTGATGAAGAACTATATGGATACACTCCATTATTAGTTGAAAAAGTAGAATATTTTCAAAAATCAAAAATAAAAAAATATAAAAGAGAAGGTTATTTGTTTGAAGTTTTTATTTGGGCTAATTCCAGTATAGATTTTGAAGATGAGTTTCATTTTGACGAAAATAACAAAACAACATTATTAAATGGGAATAGTGTTGATATACAATTCCTTAAATCGAATGCATTTGATGCATTTGGGATAATACTAAGAAATGAGGAGAAACGATATATCAATTTATTGGAAATGGAATTGTCGTAGAGACAAACTACTAAAAAGTAAAGCAAAATATATCGAATTTGTTACCCTCCCAGCGGATTTATAATCTGCCGGTTATGAGTATTAGGATTGGTAATCCTTGAATTTCCTCTGAAAGTATATGGAGGTAAGCAAGATACCAATCTTTATAAATCTGCGATTGTTTGTTGAATTAATAAAAGAGCTTTGAAATAGAAAAAGGAACAATCAAACTGTCCAAGAATTCTTATCTAAAACATAGCATAATGCACATAACAGGATATGAGTTTTTGGACAGCCTACTACTATCCTTATTAAAAATAACGCTGTACAAGCATCACCCCACATCACTCAACTCATGGTCCAAATCAAATCTCAACACATAAAAAACACCGTTATCCACATAACCAAAACCCCTGTTCCGCTGAGTAATCTTGAACTTCTTAATGCCTTTCTTCCATAGGTCATCTGAAAAGTAACGCTTGCTTTTCTTATTCTTATTATACGTTTTGTAATCCAATCCTTTGTCCGTTGCTATGGCATTCCAATCCAATTCTTCAAATTTGCGGAATGAATCAATAAACTCGTTTTGGTTCTCATTGTCAATAAGGGAAAATCCATGAGTGTCATCTATAAGGCTGAAATCAAGTTTCCCGCCACTGAAACGGGTCGTGATATACTTCTTGAGAGGCAATTCCCCTCTTTCAAACAAGATGGAATACAACTGCTTCTCCTTCCATATATTCCCCACCGGAATAGCAACTCCGTCTTTGGTTACAACAACCGGATGCTTCTCATACAAGGAGCGTATAAACGACAGAAGGCAGGCCGCACGGGCGGTGGCTTCGGAAATGGAACTGCCGGACACATCCGCTTCATCTATGGCACGGGCTTCCGGTGCTGTCAACAAATCGTTGATAGTCTTATCGAAAGTGGTTTACACCCCTTAAAAACTCCCTTGCTTGAACAAGCAGCTAAAACTCTCAAAAGAGCTATGTTTATCAGCCGTTTTTTACCACCTGACAGAAGTAACCGTATGGCAAGTCCATGATACAGGTAAATAAATCGGGAATTATCTATTCGCTTTTCTGTTTGGGCTTCCATACTAAACCTCCAGGAAATCGGGAGTTGGATTCAGCATTGAAGTAACCTTTTCCCCTTTCCGCTTCAACTGGAATACGGAAGCCGTCCGCGTGTTACATTCTCCTTCAAAATCCATAATTCCTTTTTTCTTCTTAACATAAAGATACAATGTTTTTCTGAGAGATATTCTACATCAATCAGCTTCCGTTAGTACCCTTTGATATTTTTTTGAAAATAACCAAGGATAGGTTTTCATTTTTTGATTTTAACTTATATATTTGCAAAAATAAACCGACTAGTCGGTTTTTAAACAAGAGTGAAATTTATATTAGGTACGTTAGACCATATAGTTAATGTCGTTAAATTCAACGACATTAAACAAAAGGCAGTCCAATTCGCTAGTATATTAACTTTAAGAAAGAGTAAACTCTAATTAAATATTAATCTTTAATTGAAAAACATTATGAAGAAAAAGATGTTCAAATTTATTTCATGCATAGCCATTTTATTTATGGTTTCATGCTCTGGAGATGATTTACTTTTCTCCTATGAAGATGATGTTACCACAAGGGGACTTTCGGGTAGAGCTTCATTGACTTATCCTATGAGTAGCTTTATTAGCAATGTGTCGTTGACTTTAACAGACCAAGGTTCTGTCAATTCCATTCTTGAGGAATTACAAAGTAATCCTTTAGGCAAAGGATACAGATGTGTTTTCAAGAAACTGACAACTAAAAAGGTATCAAAAATATCCCGAGGCGATACAGGCACAGCACCAGCTTCGTACAATGCAAAAACGAATGAGGTATTGTTGAAAACAGGCTCAACAATCGCAACGAATTCAATACAGGAGGAGTTTATACATGCCGCACAAGATAGAGTATATTTCAATGGAATTCTTCAATATGCAGGTAAAGAAGGAACTCCAAACATAGAATTTGAAGCAAAGATTATTCAAGAACTTATATATTGCGCTAATGGATATGGATTTGGTGGCTTAGGAGCAGGACCGACACATGCCGATGATTATACAAGATGGATTATGTTGTTATGTGAAGATGGTTTTCTTGATGAAAAATTTCCTTCTCTATCAGATGTGTTATCTACTAAATATGCTGGATATGGTTATTACAACTATATGGAGTTTTTTAAAGTTAAAGATCCTGGCTATAATAAAGGTATCATTTATAGTATGCAACCTTCGCTACTTGATTATATAAATAATAATTACGGTATTTAAAAAAGATATTATGAAGACATTAAGTTTTTTCATTTCAGTAATTGTCGCATTATTTGTTTTTACAAATAATATTTGTGCACAAAACGAAGTTAAAGTTTCCAATGGCAAATCTTATGTATATGATTATAAGAACCAGAAGATTTATCGTCAAACTTTGAATAGAAGTTTTCAGCAAGATAAAATACTGGACAATTTTGTAGCCAAACAAACGACACCAGTCAATAACTTATACATAGA
>JAEYAO010000010.1 GCA_023456105.1 Pseudomonadota bacterium
AATCCGACCTGTTCTACCAGGGCATCCGCCCGGCCGTGAACGTCGGCATCTCGGTGTCGCGCGTGGGCTCCTCGGCCCAGACCAAGGCGATGAAGAAGGTCGCCGGCACCATCAAGGGCGAGCTGGCGCAGTATCGCGAGATGGCCGCCTTCGCCAAGTTCGGCTCGGACCTGGACGCCTCGACCCAGAAGCTGCTGGCCCGCGGCGCGCGTCTGACCGAGCTGCTGAAGCAGCCGCAGTATTCGCCCCTGGCGATGGAGGAGCAGGTCGTCTCGGTCTACGCCGGCACGCGCGGCTACCTGGACAATGTGGCGGTGGGCGACGTCGGCCGCTTCGAAAAGGAGCTGCTGGCCCGCGTTCACGCGAACCACGCCGGCCTGCTGGACGGCATCCGCACCAAGAAGGACCTGACGCCGGAGCTGGAAACCGAGCTGAAGTCCATCCTGGACGGCTTCTCCAAGACCTTCGCCTAATCCTGAGCCCCCAACCGAAGCGAGAGTAGCGCCGGATGGCCAGCCTCAAGGAAATGCGCGATCGGATCGGAAGCGTGAAGTCCACGCAGAAGATCACGAAAGCCCTGAACATGGTCGCGGCCGCCAAGCTGAAGCGGTCGCAGGACCAGGCCGAAAGCGCGCGTCCCTACGCCCGCAAGATGGCCGCGGTGATCGCCAACCTGGCGGCGGGCGTGTCCGGCGACGGCGCGCCGCGCCTGCTGGCCGGCACCGGCTCGGACCAGCGCCACCTGATCGTGGTGGCGACAGCCGACAAGGGCCTGGCCGGCGGCTTCTCGACCAATGTCGTCCGCGCCGCGCGCGAGCGCATCAACAGCCTCTTGGCCAACGGCAAGCAGGTCCGCATCATTGCGGTGGGCCGCAAGTCGCGCGACCAGCTGGCGCGCCTGTACGGCGACAAGATCGTGCGCACCTTTGAGCTGTCGGAGCACAAGACGGTGGGCCTGCCCGCCGCCCAGCCGATCGCCGAGCTGATCGCCGA
Source organism: Pseudomonadota bacterium (assembly GCA_023456105.1). GTDB lineage: Bacteria > Pseudomonadota > Alphaproteobacteria > Caulobacterales > Caulobacteraceae > Brevundimonas. Next base: position 994 of record JAEYAO010000010.1, read on the forward strand.
AGAGTTCGAAGAGGGCCGCGCCGACGTCGTGACCCTGTTCTACAGCCGCTTCCAGTCGGTGATCTCGCAGGTCCCGACCGGCAAGCAGCTGATCCCGGCGGTGGTGGACGGCGACGCCGCTCCCATCGACCTGAATGGCGCCGTCTACGAATACGAGCCGTCGGAGGAAGAAATCCTCGAGACGCTTCTGCCGCGCAACATCACCACCCAGGTGCTGGCCGCGCTGTACGAAAACCAAGCCGGCTTCTTCGGCGCGCAGATGACGGCGATGGACAACGCCACGCGCAACGCCGGCGACCTCATCAACGCCCTCACGCTGCAGTACAACCGCTCCCGCCAGGCCAAGATCACCACCGAGCTGATCGAGATCATCGCCGGCAAGGAAGCCGTCTGATCCCGCACGCCACGACATTCCGATACGGACCCCAGCCATGACCGACACCGTCGCCCCCACCGCCCCCAAGCCCCGCGCGCCTCGCGCCAAGAAGCCTGCGCCTGAGGCCTTTTCGGCCGCGCCGGTCGCCGCTTCGAACGGCGGCCGCGTGGCCCAGGTCATCGGCGCCGTCGTGGACGTTGAGTTCACCGGCCCGCTGCCGGCGATCCTGAACGCCCTGCACACCCAGAACGTCGATCAGAAGACGGGCGAGACCTTCACCCTGGTGCTGGAAGTCGCCCAGCACCTCGGCGAGAATATGGTCCGCGCCATTTCCATGGACACCACCGAGGGCCTGACGCGCGGTCAGCCGGTGACCGACACCGGCTCCTCGATCCAGGCGCCGGTCGGCCCGGGCACGCTGGGCCGCATCATGAACGTCGTCGGCCAGCCGATCGACGAGGCCGGTCCGATCCTGACCTCGGAATATCGTCCGATCCACAAGGACGCCCCGACCTTTGACGAGCAATCGACCTCGTCGGAAATCCTGGTCACGGGCATCAAGGTGATCGACCTGATCTGCCCCTACACCAAGGGCGGCAAGATCGGCCTGTTCGGCGGCGCCGGCGTCGGCAAGACCGTGACCATGCAGGAGCTGATCAACAACATCGCCAAGGCGTACGGCGGTTATTCGGTTCTGGCCGGCGTGGGCGAGCGCACGCGCGAAGGCAACGACCTGTACCATGAGATGATCGAGTCCAACGTGAACGTGGACCCGAAGGAGAACAACGGCTCCACCGAAGGCTCCAAGTGCGCCCTGGTCTATGGCCAGATGAACGAGCCTCCCGGCGCCCGCGCCCGCGTCGCCCTGACCGGCCTGTCCATCGCGGAGTATTTCCGCGACGAGGAAGGCAAGGACGTGCTGCTGTTCGTGGACAACATCTTCCGCTTCACCCAGGCCGGCTCGGAAGTGTCGGCGCTGCTGGGCCGCATCCCGTCGGCGGTGGGCTATCAGCCGACGCTGGCCACCGAGATGGGTAACCTGCAGGAGCGGATCACCTCCACCAAGAAGGGCTCGATCACCTCGGTCCAGGCCATCTACGTCCCGGCCGACGACCTGACCGACCCGGCGCCCGCCACCTCCTTCGCCCACCTTGACGCGACGACGACGCTGAGCCGCGACATCGCCGCCCAGGCCATCTTCCCGGCCGTCGATCCGCTGGACTCCACCTCGCGGATCATGGACCCGCTGGTCATCGGCGAGGAGCACTACAACGTCGCCCGCTCGGTCCAGGGCGTGCTGCAGCAGTACAAGGCGCTGAAGGACATCATCGCCATCCTGGGCATGGACGAGCTGTCGGAAGAGGACAAGCTGGTCGTGTCGCGCGCCCGCAAGATCCAGCGCTTCCTGTCGCAGCCCTTCTTCGTGGCCGAGCAGTTCACCAACTCGCCGGGCAAGTTCGTCGAATTGGCCGACACCATCCGCTCGTTCAAGGGCATCGTGGCCGGCGAATACGACCACCTGCCGGAAGCCGCCTTCTACATGGTCGGCGCCATCGAGGAAGCCGTCGAGAAGGCCGCCAAGATGGCTGCGAGCGCCTGATCATGGCCGGCAAGCTGAACTTTTCCCTGGTCTCGCCGGAACGTGAGGTCTTCGCGGGCCTTGTGGACCAGGTGGACGCATCAGGCGTCGAGGGCGACTTCGGCGTGCTGGCGGATCATGCGCCCTTCATGACGGCGCTGCGCGAAGGCGCGGTGACGGTCATGGACGGGGGCTCGCGCCGGGTGTTCGAGGTGCGCGGCGGCTTCGCCGACGTCACCCCCGCCGGCCTTACCATCCTGGCCGAAGAGGCTTCGGAGCGAACCGCCGCCTGATCCAGGCGTCCTTCGTTGAAAGACATGGGGCCGCTCGATCGTTCGAGCGGCCCATTCTTTTGCGTGATCTCACACCCTCGGCTGCGCGGCGGCCCGTAGGGCGCGGGTGGGGCGGGCGCGGCGGTCTTCGGGGACGGCTTCCTGGAACAGCTGGCGAAAGCGGTCGCGGCGTTCGTGGATGGAAGCCAGCACCAGGCCCATCGGCACGCCCAGATCAACCAGGGTGTTCTCCGCCAGCTGCAGGCTGGCCTCGGTCGTCTCGGGCACGGCGTCGGTGACGCCCAGCGCATAGAGGCGCGCGGCATGGCGGTCGTCGCGGGCGCGGGCGATCAGGATCAGGTCCTCGCGCACGGCTCGCGCGGCGCGGACCACCTCGTCCACCTTGCCGGGCGCGTCCATGGTGACGATCAGGGCGCGCGTGGTGCGCACCCCGCAGTTCAGCAGCATCTCCGCCGAACCGGCGTCGCCATAGAAGACCTGGTGGCCGTCCGCCCGCGCGCGCTGCACCGCCGCGGCGTCCGTATCCAGCGCGATGAAGGGTTGGCCATGTTCGGTCAGCAGCTCGCCGATCAGCCGGCCGACCCGCCCGAAGCCGACGATCATCACCGCCCCGTCCGGTCCGGACGGCGGAACGACCGGCACAGGCGCGGCGGGCGCGTCGGCGGACGAGCGCTTGGACAGACGCTCTCCGAGCATGGCCATGAGCGGCACGGCGAACATGCTGAGGGTGGCGGCGATAAGCACGGTCGGGGTGAAGTCGGGCGAGGTCACCCCCTCGCGCATGCCCAGCGCCAGGACCACGAACGCGAACTCGCCGGCCGGGCCGAGCACCAGGGCGGTCTCGATCGCGGATCGTCCGCCCACCCCCCACAGCCGCGCCAGGCCGAAGACGACCGCCGCCTTGATCCCGATGATCGCGACCGCCAGCGCCAGCACGACCAGCGGCGCGGCGACCACGGCGTCGAGATCCAGCCCGATGCCGACGCCGACAAAGAACACGCCCAGCAGCAGGCCCTTGAACGGCTCAATCGACACCTCGACCTGACGGCGGAACTCGGTCTCGGCCAGCAGCACGCCGGCGACCAGCGCGCCGATGCTCATCGACAGGCCCGACGCCTGGGCCGCGACGCCCGCGCCGACCACGACCAGCAAACAGGCGGCGACAAACAGCTCGCCGCCCTGATCGCCCCTTCTGGCGCGCGCCACCGACCGGAACATCGGCCTGAGCACGACGCGACCCAGCACCACCAGCAGCCCCATGCCGATGGCGGCGGGAACCAGCGTCAGCAGCGAGCGGCCCAGCACCGCCGGGTCGAGCCCGCCGCCGCCGGACGCCAGCGCCGCCATGACGCCGACGGTGACCAGGATGGGCGCGACCGCCAGATCCTGCGCCAGCAGAACCGCAAAGGTCGAGCGGCCGACCGTCCCCTTCAGCCGCCCTCGCTCGGCCAGCACCGGCATCACCACCGCCGTGGAGGAAAGGGCGAGCCCCAGCCCCAGCACCGCCGCTCCCGCGAGCGTCTGGCCCAGCAGCATGAAGCCCGCCGCCAGCACCGCGCTGCAGGCGACGACCTGCATCAGGCCGAGGCCGAACACCAGCCGCCGCATGGCGCGCAGCCGGTCCCACGACAGCTCCAGTCCGATGGTGAACAACAGAAAGGCGACGCCCAGCTCCGACAGCTGCGTCAGCTGGGCCGGATCGCTGATGGTGAACCAGGACAGCCAGTCGCCCGAACCGGCGAAGCGACCCAGGCCGTCGGGGCCCAGCAGCACCCCGGCGGCCAGAAATCCCAGCACCGGGCTGATGCGGAATCGGTTGAACAGCGGCACCACCACGCCCGCGGCCGCCAGAAAGACCACCAGATCCTTGTAGTCGCCGCCGCCGTGACCTGTCATGCGCCTGCCCCCCGTCGCTGAACTATCAGGCTGAAAAGACAGCGGTCTAGCGAAGCCCGAAATCGGATCATGAACTTTTTTTAAGACAAACTCGCGCCTGAGGGGCCTAGGGTCCGATCGACCCGCCCGCGGTGAGGCGGCCTTGCGAGACCCTGCGTATGAAACGTCTGCTTGTCGGCGCTGCTCTGGGCGCCCTTCTTCTTCCGGCCAGCCTGGCCTTCGCCCATGACGGGCACGATCATGAATGCGTCGACGACGTCTGCACGGTGCAGGCGCTGTTCCAGACTGCTCCGGCCGAAGGAGCCAGCGGCTTCCAGGGTGTCGAGGCGCCCCGCTACGGAACTTGGGGCTTCGACCTGAACGGCCGCGACACCTCGGTGAAGCCGGGCGACAACTTCTTCCAGTACGCCAACGGCAAGGCGCTGGAAGACCTGGTCATTCCCTCAGACCGCACCAGCTACGGCTCCTTCGCCCTGCTGCGCGAGCTGTCGGACAACCGCATGAAGGCGCTGGTCACGGGCCTCGCGGCTCGCAACGACCTGACGCCGGGCTCGGACGAGGCCAAGATCGCCGACGCCTACCGCGCCTATATGGACGAGGCGCGCATCGAGCAGCTGGACGCCCAGCCGCTGCAGCCATACCTCGCGGCCATCCGCGCCGCTGACAGCCACGACAAGATGGCCGTCTACATGGGCCAGACGGCCGGCCGCTTCGGCTCGTCCTTCTTCGGCACCGGCATCACCATCGATTCCAAGCAGCCGACCCGCTACGTGGTCTCGACCGGCCAATCGGGCATCGGCCTGCCGAACCGGGACTACTATCTGGACGCGCGCTACGCCGACAAGAAGGAGAAGTATCAGGCCTATGTCGGCCGGATGCTGGAAATGATCGGCTGGGATAACTCCGCCGAGACGGCCGCCCAGATCGTCGCGCTGGAGACCAAGGTCGCCGAGGCCCACTGGACCCCGATCCAGAACCGCAACCGCGACGAGACCTACAACGAATACACCATCCAGCAGCTGACGCAGGAGGCGCCGGGCTTCGCCTGGCAGGCCTACTATGACGCCGCGGAACTGGGCGGGGTGCCGCGCCTGATCGTGCGTCAGGACACGGCCATGCCGAAGATCGCGGCCATCTACGCGGAAACGCCGGTCGAACTGCTGCAGGCGTGGGAGGCCTTCCACACCGCCGACGACATGGCGCCCATGCTGTCCAAGCGCTTTTCGGACGCGCAGTGGGAGTTCCGCGCCCGCGACCTGTCCGGCCAGCCCGAGCAGCGCACGCGCGAAAAGCGCGCCATCTCGTTCGCCGAGAACCAGCTGGGCGAGTCGACGGGCCGCCTGTATGTGGCAGAATACTTCCCGGCCGAGTCCAAGGCCAAGATGGAGGAGCTGGTCGCCAATCTGCGCACCGCCCTGTCGCACCGCATCGACAACCTGACCTGGATGGGCGACGAGACCAAGGCGCAGGCGCAGGACAAGCTGCGCAAGTTCACCGTCAAGATCGGCTATCCGAACAAGTGGCGCGACTACGCCGGGCTTGAGGTCCGCGGTGACGACCTGGTCGGCAACGCCGAGCGCAAGGGCCTGTTCGAGTGGAACTACGACCTCGCCCGCCTGGACGAGCCGGTGGACAAGGACGAATGGGGCATGACGCCCCAGACGGTGAACGCCTACTACAACTCGGCCAACAACGAGATCGTCTTCCCCGCGGCCATCCTGCAGCCGCCGTTCTTCGACGCGCACCGGGATGCGGCGGCCAACTTCGGCGCGATCGGCGCCGTCATCGGCCACGAGATCGGCCACGGCTTCGACGACCAGGGCTCCAAATCCGACGGCGACGGCGTGCTGCGCAACTGGTGGACAGCCGAGGACAAGGCCAACTTCGAAGGCCTGACCACGCGCCTGGGCGCCCAGTACGACCAGTACGAGCCGCTGCCGGGCTTCCACGTCCAGGGCGGCCTCACCATGGGCGAGAACATCGGCGACGCCGCGGGCGTGGCGGTGGGGCTGGAGGCCTATCACCTGTCGCTGAACGGCCAGCCGGCGCCGGTTCTGGACGGCGTCACCGGCGACCAGCGCTTCTTCTACGGCTGGGCGCAGGTATGGCAGTCCAAGTACCGCGAAGAGGCGCTGAAGCAGCAGGTCGCCACCGACCCGCACAGCCCGGCCGAGTTCCGCGTGATCGGCCCGCTGCGTAACTCCGACGCCTGGTACGAGGCGTTCGGCGTCACCGAAGGCGACAAATACTTCCTGCCGGCGGATCAGCGCGTCCGCATCTGGTGATCGCCTGATCGCGATCAACTTTCGGAGGGGTCGGGCGCAAGCGCCCGGCCCCTTTTCGGCTTCAGGCCCGCCCCGTCAGGCCGCCAGGCCGGCGGCCTTCATCAGATCGCGCATGGCGTTCAGCTCGGTCGGCGCGGCCGATAGCGCGGTGCGGGTCTCGGGCGCGCGCAGCAGGCGCAGGGCCTCGGCCTTGGCCCGGTCGGCGGCGGGCCCTAGAGGCGCCGTCTCGCCGGCGCCCAGACGCAGCAGGGCCGACAGCTTCTGCGCGGGCGCCGCGCCGGCGCGAACGATCTGGGCGAGCAGCCGGCTTTCGGTCTCGACCGCTCCGCCGACAGCGCCCAGAGCCGCGATGACCTGGGCTTCGTCCTGCTCGTTGAGCTGCAGGCCTTGAGCGGCCTTCTGCAGGCGGGCCAGGGTGGCGAGCGCCGCCATGGGGTTGGCGCTCTTCCGCATCTCGGTCTCGAACCGCAGCGATGTGATGCAGGCGTGCAGCCAGCGCGCGGCGGCCCGCTTGTTGGCGGCGCCGGTCACGTTCTCGCACAGCCGCATCAGGTGCTCGGCCTCGCACAGCACGGTGTCGCAGGGCGCCACATAGGCCTGGACGAAATCGGCCGCGACCAGCGCCTTGGACCGCTCCACAAAGGCGTTCTGCACCTCCTCCAGCGTCAGCAGCCGACCGGCCGTGGCCGTCAGGCTCATGGCCAGCGCGCGCAGGATGTCGATCTCGCCGCGAGCGTCGGAGGGGCGCAGCCGGCGCGGGCTCATCAGTTCGCGCACCACCATGCGGGCCAAGGACGCCGCCAGCAGCGGAAACTCGCCCGCGTCCAAGTGCGCCCCGAGCCGTGCGGCCGGTTCATCCAGTGTCGGCGTCAACAGGGCGAGACGCGGGTCCATCCGCGTCAGGGCCTCGACCTCGCGCGGGGCGACCATGCGGATCACGGCGGCCAGGCTGCCGCCCTGATCCAGGGCGGGGCCGAGAACCTCGGCCAGGACCTTGCGGTCCCCCAGCATCTCGCTGGCGATCTGTTCGGCGCCCACCAGCACCAGGGCGCGCGGGCCGCCTTCGGGCGGGGCGGCGTCGATCAGGTCCGCCAGCTTCGACAGGCGCGCCCGAGCCCCGCGGAGGTCCTTCAGCGCGGCGGACAGGACGCCGCCCATGACAAAGGCGCGGTCGGAGCCGGCCTTCAGGCGCTCGGCGATGCCGGCCAGCGGCTGCGTCGCCGCATCGGGAAAGCCTTCGCGCCGCCCGTGCTTGATCAGCCGGTCGATGGCTGCGTCGGCCAGGCGCTGGTAATGGCGCATCAGGTCGTGGATCGGCTGCCCCGTCGCCTGGCTTTCGGGCACCGCCACCTTCTGGATCGCATGCTGCAACTCGACCCCGGACGCCTCCAGCCGCTCGGCGAGGTCGGGCCGGTGCAGCAGTTCAAAGGTCGTCGCGCCCTGACGCGCCAGCCAGTCCTCCAGCACCCGCGCGATCAGCGCCCGGGCCTGGGGCGCATAAAGGTCCATGGGGCCGGTGCAGGCGGGTCCGGCGGCGGCGGCGTTGCGCGGCTTCGGCTTGGTCTCCGGCGCGCCGCGGGTCAGGATGGTGAGGCTGTTGAACTCCATGGTCTCGGAGTCCAGCGTCTCCTTGGTGACGCGGACCGCGGCCGCGCCGCTGTCGGCCATGACCTCTTCGGCCGTGGTCATCGCATGCTTGCGATCCTCCGTCGCGATCAGCAGCGTCCAGGGCGCGGGCGCCGTGCGGCGGATGAAGACTTCGTAGTGGACTGGGCCGGCCATGACGCCAACCTGCACCCCTGCGGCTTAAGACGGGGTTTGCGCTGACGTCGATGTGTGACCTGATTGCAACCGACGGGGTGGCGGCCCATCTGCCAAGGTTCTAGTGTGAACGCGTTTTGCGGCGGACGCGCGCGGGCTCGCCCCCGCGTGGCCTACGTCCGCCCCCGACAGATGGCAGGAGACAGGCCCTTGGCGAACATCACCCTGGTCGACGACGACGAAAACATCGTGGCGTCGGTTTCGCTGGCGCTGGAAAGCCACGGACACAAGATCACCGCCTACCATGACGGGGCGTCGGGCCTGGCCGCGCTGGAAAGCACGCCGCCCGACCTCGCCATATTGGACGTGAAGATGCCGCGCATGGACGGGATGGAGGTGCTGCGTCGCTTGCGCCAGACCTCGCAGCTGCCGGTGATCATGCTGACGTCCAAGGACGAGGAGATCGACGAGATCCTGGGCTTCAACCTCGGCGCCGACGACTACATCCACAAGCCGTTCAGCCAGCGACTGCTGATCGAGCGGGTCAAGGCCCTGCTGCGCCGCACCGGCGCCGACGGGGTGGAGCCGGAGCCCTCGGCCGAGGCTTCGGGCAAGGCGATCAAGCGCGGCAAGCTGACCATGGACCCGGCCCGCCACGAGTCCATGTGGGACGGCCGCCCGGTCAAGCTGACTGTGACCGAGTTCCTGCTGCTGCAGGCCCTGGCCCAGCGCCCGGGCTTCGTGAAGAGCCGCGACAATCTGATGGACGCCGCCTACGACGACCAGGTCTATGTCGACGACCGCACCATCGACAGCCACGTCAAGCGGATGCGCAAGAAGTTCCGCGCCGTGGATCCCGAGTTCGACGCGATCGAGACCCTGTATGGCGTCGGCTACCGCTACCGCGAAAGCTGATCCCGGCCTGACCGGAGACGACGAAACCCCGCCGAGGCGCGCCTTCCGCTTCGGCGGTTCGCGTCTGGGCGGCTTCATCCTGGCGCTGAACCTGCTGAGCCTGCTGATCCTCTTCGGCGGGGCCTTGCTGCTGAACGAGTTGTCGCGCGGCCTGGTGCAGGCGCGCCAGGAATCGTTGTCGGTGCAGGCCGAGCTCTTGTCCAACGTCCTGGGCGAACTGGCTATCACGCGCGGCGAGCCGTCGCCGGAGCTGGATCCGATCTCGGCCGCCCGTTGGCTGCGCGACAACTTCATCCCGCAGGGACAGCGGGTTCGACTCTACGACATCAACGGCCTGCTGGTCGCCGACAGCTATCAGGTGACCGAAGCCATTCCCGGCGCGCCCCTGCCGGACGCCCGTCCCGCAGGCACGCCGCAGCCTGAGCGGGATGTCGGCCTTGAGACGCTTGCCGCCCAGCGGCTGGAGCGCGCCAACCGCGAGCTGACCGCCGAGGTCGCAAACGCCTTGGCGGGCCAGTCGCAGCAGACCCTGCGCCGCAATGAGGAGGGCGACCGGGTCGTCTCCGTCTCCATCCCCGTGCGCCACGTCAGCCAGGTGCTGGGCGTCCTGACGCTGGAGGCCGGCAACGTCGACGAGATCCTGGGCGCCCAGCGCCGCGCGCTGGTGCCCTTCGCCCTTGTAGCCCTGGGTGTGAACCTGCTGGCCAGCCTGCTGCTGCACCTGTTCGTGGCGCGGCCGGTGATGCGGCTGTCGGCGGCGGCGGACCAGGTGCGGCTGCAAAGGGCGCGCGCCATCAGCCTGCCGGACCTCGAAGACCGCAAGGACGAGATCGGTGATCTGGCGCGATCACTGGAGTCGATGACCGAGACCCTGTCGGCGCGGATGGACGCCATTGAGCGGTTCGCCGCCGACGTCAGCCACGAGATCAAGAACCCTCTGACCTCCATCCGCTCGGCGCTGGAGACGCTGCCGCTGGTCAAGACGGACGAGCAGCGCGAGCGCCTGACCAATCTGCTGCAGCAGGACGTCCGGCGGCTGGACCGGCTGATCACCGACATCTCCAACGCCTCTCGCCTCGACGCCGAACTGTCGCGCGAACGACCACGCGCGGTCGAACTCAACACCCTGCTGCGCGACATCGTCTCCGTCTATGAGACCACGGCCAAGCCCGGCGATCCCACGGTGGCGTTCGAAGCCGGGGCCGAGCCGCAGCGCGTGATCGGCCGCGACGGGCCGCTGGGGCAGGTGTTCCGTAACCTGATCGACAACGCCCGCTCGTTCAGTCCGGCGGGCGGGATAGTGCGGGTCGTGCTTTCCGGCGCCGACAACGAGGCGCGCATCCTCATCGAGGACGACGGCCCCGGCGTTCCGTCCGAGAACCTGGAGACGGTGTTCGAGCGCTTCTACACGTCCCGGCCCAAGGGCGCGGCCTTCGGTTCCAACTCCGGATTGGGCCTGTCGATCGTGCGCCAGATCGTCGAGGCGCACGGCGGCCGTGTGTGGGCCGAAAACAGGACGAACGAACACGGCGAGGTGCAGGGCGCACGGTTCCAGGTGGTTCTCCCATCCGCCAGCCGTCGGCCGTGACTGCGCCGCAGACGCCGCGCCAGCCGATCCACGCCACCACCGTGGCGAGGCTGTGCGGGGCCGAGTGGCGGGGGCTGATGCTTATGGGTCCGTCGGGCTCGGGAAAGAGCGACCTGGCCTTGCGCCTGATCGACGCGGGCTGGCGGCTGGTTGCGGACGACTACAGCCTGGTCTGGGCCTCGGGCGGGCGGCTCTACGCCACATCGCCTTCCGCGATCGCCGGCCGCATCGAAGCGCGGGGTCTCGGGATCATCCGAGCGTCCACCCGGCCCATGGCTCGGATCGCCGCCGTGATCGCCTGCGCCGAGCCGATCGAGCGCCTGCCGGAGCCGGAGACGCACGTCCTGGAGGGTGTCGCCGTCCCCTTGTTCAGGCTGAACCCGTTCGCCGCCTCGGCCGCGGTGCTGGCGGCGCGGGCGCTTCAGACGCTTTGACCCTGCGCCGTATAGGTCTATGACGTTCCGCTTGCGGTCCCTATCGGGCGCGTCCGTCCTCCTCCGGCGGCCGCAGCCGAGGGACGGTTGGGGCGGGATGCGAGTGAAGCCTTCATGATCGGCCTGGTGATCGTCACCCACGGGGGGCTGGCGTCCGAGTTCCTTCTGGCGATGGAGCATGTGGTCGGCCCGCAGCGCGGGGTCGCCGCCATCTGCATCGGCCCGGAAGACGACATGGAGCGCCGTCGCCGCGACATCGTCGACGCCGCCGCCGCCGTGGACGACGGCGACGGTGTGATCCTGCTGACCGACATGTTCGGCGGCACGCCCTCGAACCTGGCCATCTCGGTGATGGAGCAGACGCGGGCCGAGGTGATCGCCGGCCTGAACCTGCCGATGCTGATCAAGCTGGCCGGGGTGCGCACGCGCGAGCCGCTGGAGGTCTGCGTCGCCCACGCCCAGGACGCCGGGCGCAAATACATCTCGGTCGCCTCCTGGGTGCTGGCGGGCGAGAAATGAGCGAGCGCGCGGCCGCCACCCTGGGCATCTGCAATGCGCGGGGTCTGCACGCCCGCGCCTCGGCCAAGTTCGTCAAGCTGGCCTCCGGCTTCGACAGCGAGATCCAGGTCACCCGCGACGGGGTGACCGTGGACGCCCGTTCGATCATGGGCCTGCTGATGTTGGGCGCCGGAAAGGGCAGCGAGGTCGGCGTGGTCGCCGAAGGGCCGGACGCGCAGGAGGCCATCGACGCGCTGATCGATCTGGTCGCCCGCCGTTTCGACGAGGACCAGTAGTCGCCGGCTAGAGGCCCAGCGCGCGCTTGATGTCGCGCCAGTCGATGTATTTGAAGTTCTGGGTGCCGACGTCGTTGATGTCGTCCTGAACCACCACCAGGCCTTCGGGGAAGGGACCGACCGGCCCGCCCTGCGCATCCAGCCCGTCAGTGCCGGTCACCCGGTCGACCGCGCCGTCCGTGACCACGAACCGCCCCACATAGTCGGGCTGCGCGCCGTCGATGCGCCAGACGGGGAAGGTCGAGTCGCCTTGGCTGGAGCCGATCAGATAGCGGGCTGAGCCGTCCTGCAGGATCGTCAGCCCCTCGGCGTCCGCAACCAGGCGGCCCGGCGCGATCGGCTGGACCAGGGTCCGGCGAGCGCCGGTCGAAGGGTCGAGATCATAGCGCCATACGCCGACGTTCTCTTCGCCGAGATACAGGGCGTTTGTCGGCTCGTCGGCGGCGCAGCCTTCCGAGATGGTGCCGATCTCGAACCGGCGCACCTCGCGCGAGGCGGGCTGACCATTCGCATCGGCCGTTACGACGAACTGCCGCACCTCGCCCTCGTGCCCGACCAGGATGGCGTGAATCTCAGCTCCACGACGCGCGAAGCAGAAGCCGTAGGGCTCCACCACGTCCGAGGTGATACGGCCCCAAGGCCTGACGGCGTTAGCCGCGTCGCCGGCCGCCGGATCGAACAGATACAGCGAAACGCCTTCGCGGCCCGGTGTGCGGTCGCTGGCGCCCAGCAGCACCTGCGGACGTCCGCCGACGCTCAGGCCTTCGACCAGATCGACGTTGTTCAGCAAGCCCTCGGGCAGGAACTGAAGCACCTCGCCGTCCAGTCCGTATATGTAGAGGCCGGCCTTCTTGTCCGTGCCCGCCACAAAGCCCGGCGTGCGCACGCCCTTGACCATCACCGGCGTCGTCGAGGCGAAGATGGCGGGATCGTCGGCGGCGTCCTCGCCGGCGGTGCCGACGGACGGCGTCTCCAGCACAGCCTGCACCGGCGAGCCCTGCCCGATCACGCCCTCGCCCTCGCCTTGATAGTCGACCTCGTGGGTGGCGCAGGCGCCGAGCAGGGCGAGAAGGCAGGCTGGGGCCGCGAGGCTGATCGTCCGGGACATGACGGTTCCTTTCGTTAGATGCGGCTTCCTTCGGCACAGCTTGTCTGCAGGTCAACGGCGCCTGTGTGACGCTTCGACTTCCACTGGATGACAAATCATCCGCCATAGGAGCAGTCGTCATTCATCGGTGTGAAATTCGAAGACTCAGCGTCTCGCAACCGTCGCTTTGGCGTCGCCGCCTGCGGCTAAGCGCCGCTTGCATCGGCTAGGCGAAGCGTCGCCGGCCTCGGGGATTTGATCATGAAACTTCACCTGCTGATGGGCGCAGCCTTCGCCCCCCTGGCGATCGCCATGCCGGCTTTCGCCGCCGAGCCCGTCGTTGCTCCGGTGGTGCAGCCGCAGGATCGCGGTCCCGTCACGGCGCTGGATGAGGTTATCGTCACCGGTGAGCCGCAGGTTCGCAATCGCACCGACGACGCGGTTCCCACCCTGTCCTACGACCTGGAATATTTTCAGCGCTTCGAGCCTCTGACCGCTGGGGACGCCCTGAAGCGCGTGCCGTCCGTCGCCTTCCTGTCGGACGTGCTGGAATCCGACGGCGTGCGTCTGCGCGGGCTCGATCCCGGCTACACCCAGATCCTGATCAATGGCGAGCGGGTGCCGGGCGCGGGCGTGGATCGCTCCTTCTTTGTCGACCGTATCCCCGCCGAGCTGATCGAGCGGGTCGAGGTGGTCCGTTCGTCTTCGGCTAACCGCTCTGGCGATGCGGTCGCGGGCGCCATCAACATCGTGCTGCGCGACGCGCTCAGCCTGGACGGCGGCTACGTTCGTCTGGGCGCGCTGAAGTGGGACGACAGCGAATACGGCGAGTTCGGCGGCACCGCCGGCGCCGTGTGGGGCGGCGAGGTCGGACCCGGCCGCCTGCTGCTCGGCGCCAATGTCCAGGATCGCCGCAATCCCAAGGAGAAGTTCAGCCAACGCTTCGACGAGCCGAACGGCGAACTCGACAACGTCGAGGTCCAGACGGATACCCGCGACGGCACCGACTATTCGCTGAACGGCTCCTACCAGATGGAAGTCGGCGGCGGGATGCTGGACCTGTCGGGCGTCTTCGTGCGCACCGACCGCTACCAGGACGAGGACTCGCTGGAATACGCCGGGGGCGTGCAGACCGCCGAGAACCTGGTCAGCAGCAGCGACAACGACCTGGACATCCGCACCGACAACCTGTCGCTGAACGCACGCTACGACATCAACATGCTGGGCGGCGAGACGCACTTCCGCCTGGGCTACGCCGACATCGACGACCAGCAGTTCGAATTCGAGGACGAGCTGAACTTCGAGGACGCCGAGTTCGAATCCGCCCGTACCCTGACGGACCTGAAGGACGAGGAATGGTCCGGCCGCATTTCGCACGAGCGCAACTTCGGCGGCGTCGTGCTCGAGGTCGGCTTCGACTACATCGACAAGACCCGTGACACCCTGATCCAGGAATCCGGCGCCGACGGCGATCTGGACGACGCGCCGGCCGCCGAAGGGGACTTCTCCGATTACGAGCCTGTGACGGGTGGTTTCAGCACCATCGAGGAGACCCGCTTCGACCCCTATGTCATGCTGTCGGGCGAGCAGGGGCGCGCCAAGTGGGAGGCCGGTCTTCGCTATGAAACGACCGACACAACCATCACGGACGAAACCGCCGACGCAGTCAGCCGCGTCACCGACAACGACTATGGCGTGCTGCTGCCGTCGGCCAGTCTGCGGTTTGCCCTGAACGAGCGCGACCGGCTGACGCTTTCGGTCGCGCGCACCGTCCGCCGCCCGGACTTCAACGCCCTGTCGCCGGCGTTGCTGGAGGAAGAGGTCGGCGACAGCGACTTCATCGGCAATCCGGACCTGGAGCCGGAAACCGCCTGGGGCGTGGACGTGGGCGTCGAGCGTCGCTTGGGTCGCCGCGGGGTGATCGGACTGAACGCCTTCTATCGCGACATCAGCGACCTGATCGAGAACGTCAACACCGGCGCCGAGGGCAGCGAAGGCGAGGGGACGTTCGTCTACAGCGTCGACAACGTCGGCGACGGCGAAGTCTGGGGCGTCGAATTCGACCTGTCCACGCCGCTGGACTTCATCGGCATGGAACGACGGGCGTCTTCCTGAACTACTCCTGGCTGGACAGCGCCGTGGACGACCTCCTGGGCGAGCGCCGCTTCAACTCGCAGTCGGACTATGTGCTGAACGCGGGCTTCACCCACGACATCCCGAGCTGGGGCGCGGCTTTCGGCGCCACCTATCGCAAGCAGGGCGACGCCTATTCGCGGGTGATCGCGGAGGAGGTCGTGACCTCCTACGGCGCCGACCTCGAAATTTTTATCGAGAAGAAGGTGGCCGACAACATCGTGGTGCGCTTCACCGGATCTAACCTGCTGAACGCGTCCAAGGACGAAACCTTCGACAAGTTCGACAATCTGGCCGACCAGATTGACCGCGACTACGACGAGTTTGAACTCGAGACCGAGGAAGCCGGTCCCTGGTTCCAGGTCGTGGCGCGCATGGCGTTCTGAGGCTGACGGCTAATGTGGACGCAAAGAGGCCGGGCGGCGACGCCCGGCCTTTTTGTCGGCTTCGCCAATGGTCGAAAGAGGGATCGATGTCGCGGCTTGCGGTTGATTCCGACGGGTCGGGCGCTAGTGTCCGAGCCGCCTTCCCCTGCGCTTTGAAGAACCCCTGAGGACACCATGGCCGAAGCCTCCGCTCCCTACGACGTCGTCATCATCGGCGGCGGGCCTGGCGGCTACAACGCCGCGATCCGCGCGGGTCAGCTGGGGCTCAAGGTCGCCTGCGTCGAGATGCGCGGCACGCTGGGCGGCACCTGCCTGAACGTCGGCTGCATGCCGTCTAAAGCCCTGCTGCATGCGTCGGAGCTGTATCAGGCCGCCAACAGCGAGTTCGCCAAGATCGGCATCGAGGTGCAGCCGAAGCTGAACCTCCAGCAGATGCACAAGGCCAAGGACGACAGCGTCACAGCCCTGACCAAGGGCATCGAGTTCCTGTTCAAGAAGAACAAGGCCGAGTGGGTTCAGGGCAAGGGCAAGATCACCGGTCCCGGCAAGGTCGAGGTGACAGCCGCCGACGGCTCAACCCGGACGCTGGAAGCCAAGAACATCGTCATCGCCACGGGTTCGGAGCCCACTCCGCTGCCGGGCGTGGCGTTTGAGGCCGGCAAGGTGGTGGACTCGACCGGCGCGCTGTCGCTGCCGGCGGTGCCGAAGAAGCTGATCGTGGTCGGCGCGGGCATCATCGGGCTGGAGCTGGGCTCGGTTTGGCGTCGCCTGGGCGCGGAGGTCACGGTGGTGGAGTTCCTGGACCGCATCACGCCGGGCATGGACACCGAGGTCGCCACCGCCTTCCAACGCACCCTGACCAAGCAGGGCATGACCTTCAAGCTGGGCGCCAAGGTCACGGCCGCCAAGTCGGGCAAGGATGGCGTCGAACTGACGGTCGAGCCGGCGGCGGGCGGCGCGGCCGAGACGCTGAAGGGTGATGTGGTGCTGGTCGCCATCGGTCGCCGCCCCTACACCGAAGGCCTCGGCCTGGAGACCGTGGGCGTCACGCCGGACAAGCGCGGCTTTATCGCCCACGACCACTTCAAGGTTGCGGATGGCGTGTGGGTGATCGGCGACGTGACCTACGGCCCGATGCTGGCGCATAAGGCGGAAGAGGATGCGGTCGCCTGCATCGACACCATCGCCGGCAAGTTCGGCCACGTCGACTACGACCTGGTGCCGAGCGTCGTCTACACCTTCCCCGAGGTGGCCTGGGTGGGCAAGACCGAGGACCAGCTGAAGGCCGAGGGCGTGCAGTACAAGAAGGGCAAGTTCCCCTTCACCGCCAACAGCCGCGCCAAGATCAACCACGAGACCGACGGTTTCGTGAAGGTGCTGGCGGACGCGCAGACCGACAAGCTGCTGGGCGTCCACATCATGGGGCCGCAGGCCGGCGAGATGATCCACGAGGCGGCCATCACCATGGCCTTCGGCGGCGCTTCGGAAGACATCGCCCGCACCTGCCACGCCCACCCGACCCGTTCGGAAGCCGTGCGCCAGGCGGCCATGGATGTCGAAGGCTGGATGATGCAGGCCTGATCGGCCGGACAGAGGAGGCGCGGTCATGGATCTGAAACTGACGGGCAGGCGGGCGCTGATCTGCGGCGGCTCCAGCGGCCTGGGCCGAGCGGTGGCTGCGGCGCTGGTAGGCGAGGGGGCGCACGTCATCCTGCTGTCCCGCAACGCCGAAGCACTGAAGGCCGTCGCGGACGAGCTCAGCGCGGAGGGGCCGGGCCGCGCCGGCTTCGTCGCCGCCGACCTGGCCGATCATGACGCCCTTCTGGCGAGTGTGGACGAGGCGGAGCGTCAGCTGGGCGGATCGATCGAAATTCTGCTGAACAACACGGGCGGGCCGCCGCCGTCCGGCGTTTCCGGGCTCGATCCATCCGTATGGCGCGAGCATTTCGAGTCCATGGTGCTGTCGGTGTTCCGTCTGACCGACCGGGTGCTGCCGGCGATGCGGCAGGCCGGATGGGGCCGCATCCTGAACGTGGCCTCCATCACGGTGGTCGAGCCCTCGGCCGTGCTGGGCGTGTCCAACACCCTGCGCGCCTCGGTCGCCGCCTGGGCCAAGACCCTGTCGAACGAGGTCGCGGCCGACGGCGTGACCGTCAACACCCTGCTGCCCGGCCGCATCGACACCCCCCGCATCGAGCGGCTGGACAGGGCGGCGGCCGAACGCACGGGCGTGACGCCCGAGCAGGCGCGC
This sequence comes from Pseudomonadota bacterium, assembly GCA_023456105.1. Classification (GTDB taxonomy): domain Bacteria; phylum Pseudomonadota; class Alphaproteobacteria; order Caulobacterales; family Caulobacteraceae; genus Brevundimonas. The sequence continues at coordinate 18,772 of JAEYAO010000010.1, forward strand.
GCCGAGGCGGTCAGGACCATCCCCGCCGGCCGTCTTGGCGCGACCGAGGAGTTCGGCGCGACCGCCGCCTTTCTGGCCAGTCCGCTGGGCGCCTACATCACCGGCTCGCTGATCCGGCTGGACGGCGGCGCGATCAAGGCGATCTGAGCGGAGGGCGGCTCGCCGCCGGATCGACGGTCTGCTATCCTTCGGCGAAGACAGGAGGGTGCGATGATCGTTTCTTTGTTCCTGCTGACCGCCCTGCAGGCGGCGCCCGTCGCTGCGGAGCCGAGCCGATCGGGCGTCATGGCCTGGCGGACGCCCCAGCCTGAATCCTCCGCCTGCGACGCGCTGCTGCGGGAGGCCGGCCTGGATCCGCAACCGACCCCGGAGGGCCGATCCTCCTTGCTGGACCGATCGCCGGATCGCGGAGAGGCGCGTCGCTACCTGCTGCTGGATCGGCGCTACCGTGGATGCCCGGCGCCCATCAGCTTCGACGTTCCGAACCAGCCCCGCGCGCTGGGCCGCGAGTGGGGTCGCGTGCCTGAACCGTCGCAGGCGCCGTCCGCCTCGCCTCAGCGCTGATCTGAAGGAACCGGGGTCAGGGCGGCGTCTCCGGACAGAACGGCCTCAAGGTTGGCGATCATCAGGTCCGCCATCGCCGTGCGCGCCTCCACCGTGGCCGAGGCCATGTGCGGCGTCAGCACCGTGCGGTCGCTGTCGATCAGGGCCTGGGGCACGTGGGGCTCGCCGTCGAAGACGTCCAGCCCCGCGCCGCCAAGCCGACCCTCCCGCAGCGCGGCGATCAGGGCGGCCTGATCCACGACCTCGCCCCGCGCGATGTTGATCAACACGCCTTGCGGGCCCAGCGCCTCGATGACCTCGGCCGAGACCAGGCCTCGCGTGGCGTCACCTCCGGGCACCGCGACCACCAGCACGTCCACGTCTCGAGCAAGGGCGAGAAGGTCCGGCTCGTGCCTCCAGGGCGCGCCTTCCACCGGCCGGCGGGTGTGATAGGCGAGCGAGCGGGCCAGAGGCGCCAGCCGCCGCGCGATGGCGGTTCCGATTCGGCCCAGGCCCAGCACGCCGTAGCGGAGACCGCTGGCGCTGCGCCTCAGCGGCAGAGACCCCTCGCTGGGCCAGCGCCTGGCCCGAACATAGGCGTCGGCGGCAGGCAGGCCTCGCAGCACCGACAGCACCAGTCCGAGCGCCACGTCGGCCACGTCGTCGTCCAGCACCTCGGGCGTATGGGTCACGACGACCCCGCGCGCCTGGGCGTGCGCCACGTCCACCAGATCATAGCCGACGGCGTGAACCGCCACGATCTTCAGCGCCGGCAAGGCGTCAATCAATCGGGCGTCGACGGGCCATCCACCGGACGCCGCCACGGCGACGATGCGACCCGCGACCTCAGCCGGGGCCAGGCCGTCGGATCCTGGCCGATGCAGCGTCCAGCCGCGATCGGCCGCCCGCTGTTCCAGCAACCGCTCGGCCAAAGCCGGCACGCCAAGGACCAGGATGTCGATGCTCATGCGCCCCTTCTAGGCGCGCGGATGGGCCGAGGCATAGGCGCCCAGCAGGCGCGCGGCGTCGACGCCGGTGTATTTCTGGGTCGTCGACAGGCTGGCGTGGCCCAGGAGCTCCTGGATCGCGCGAAGGTCCGCCCCGGCGCCCAGCAGATGGGTGGCGAAGCTGTGACGCAGGGCGTGCGGCGTGGTGCGCTCGGGCAGGCCTAGCCGGCCGCGCAGCCGCTGCACCGTCGCCTGCACGTGGCGGGGGCTCAAGGGCCCGCCACGTCGGGCGCGAAACAGCGCCGTCTCGGGATCCAGGATAAAGGGCTGCAGCGCGAGATAGGCGTCCACCGCCTCACGCACGGCGGGGAGGATCGGGACGATCCGGGTCTTGCCGCCCTTGCCGGTGATCCGCAGCGTCTCGGGCAGGGGCGCGTCCAAGCGGCGCAGCGACAGCGCCTCCGAGATGCGCAGGCCGCAGCCGTACAGCAGCGTCAGAACCGCCCGGTCGCGCGCCGCCTCCCACGGCTCGGCGTCCTCATCCCCTTCCGGCTCGGCCAGCAGGCCGCGCGCCTGATCCTCGGTCACCGGGCGGGGCAGCGACGGCTTGACCTTGGGCCCGCGCACCAGCGCGATCTGCGGCGTGGCGATGTGGAGGCGGCGATCCAGAAAGGCATGAAGGCCGCGGATGGCCGACAGGGTCTGGGACAGCGAGCGGGCGTTCAGCGGTTTGTCGCCGGATCGCCGCTCGGCCATGTGGGCGCGCACCTCGGCCGCCGCGACGGCTCCCAGATCACGCGCCGACAGCGGGTCTCCGCGATGGCGCTGAAGAAAGGCGAGGTACAGCCGGCCGATGTGGCCATAGGCCTCCAGCGTGCGCGGCGACAGGCGGCGTTCGTGCGCCAGGTGCGCCAGCCAGGCGGCCAGCGCCTCGTCGGCCGTCATTGCAGAACCGGCCAGCGCTCGGCCATGCGCTCGACCACGCGGGCCAGAAAGGCGGCCAGTTCGCAGCCCATGTTGAGGGTAAAGCCCTCCGGCTCCGGTGAGCCGAAGGCGACCAGGGCCGAGCGCGCCGGGCCGTCGGGATCCAGGTTCAGGCTCATCCGCACCAGGGCGACGGACGCCACGCCCTCGGCGGCCGCGCCGAACAGGTCGAGCTCCGGAAAGGCGGGGCCGAGCCAGGTCAGGCCGTGCTCGCCCAGCCAGCGGTCGACGCCGCCGGCCTCCAGCGCGCGCCAGCCGAACGGCACGCCGCCGGGCTTCTCCAGGGCGATCGCAGCCGACGTGAGGCCGAAGCGCCCCTGCGCCGCCGCATCCAGCCGCCGGGCCAGGTCGGAGTGGCTGCGCGCTTCCAGCAGGTCCAGCGTCGCCACATGGGTCTGCGTCTGAGCGGCGAAGTTGGCGCGCGCGACGGCCTCGATCTGGCGGCGCGCATCGGCCTCGCGCTCGGCCACAGCCTCGATGCGGGTCAGGGCGGCGACGCCGAAGTCGACAACATTGCGCCCGTGGGGCCGCAGGCCCACCTCTTCGAGCAGCGAGCGATCGTCCAGGAGGGTCTGCGGATGCGCCTGCAGCCAGTCGCGCACGCGCGGCCAGTGCAGGGGCTGGTCCACGTCCGTTTCCGGCGTCGCGGAAAGGTCCAATGAGCCGCTCAACGAACCTCTCCGGGAAGGCGGGATACTACAGGATGGACTGCCCCGTCTTGGCCCAGTCCGACACGAATGCATCAAGACCCTTGTCGGTTAACGGGTGCTTGACCAGCGCCTTGAAGGTCTCGGCCGGGAAGGTCGCGGCGTCGGCGCCCGCCACGGCGGCGGCCGACACATGGGCGACGTTGCGCAGCGAGGCGGCCAGGATCTGGGTCTCGAAGCCATGCACGTCGTACATGACCCGGATCTCCTCCAGCAGGGCGATGCCGTCGGCGCCCACGTCCTCCAGCCGCCCGACGAAGGGCGACACGAATGTCGCGCCCGCCTTGGCCGCCATCAGGGCCTGGGCCGAGGAGAAGCACAGGGTGACGTTGGTCTTGATGCCCTTGTCGGCGAAGTGGCGGCAGGCGCGCAGGCCGTCCCAGGTCAGCGGAAGCTTGACGACGACGTTGGGAGCGATGCCGGCCAGCTTTTCGCCCTCGCGGATCATGGTGTCGCAATCCAGCGACACGGCCTCGGCCGAGATCGGCCCCTCGACGAGGGCGCAAATCTCGGCGATGACCTCGGCGATGTTCCGGCCCGACTTGGCGATCAGCGACGGATTGGTGGTGACGCCGTCCACCAGGCCCGTGGGGACCATGTCCTTGATGACGGAAACGTCGGCGGTGTCGAGAAAGAGTTTCATGGAGCGGGGTTCTAGCGCCGCCCCCGGCGCGAGGCGACTCCCTTTCTGCGCCGGGCAGGGAGGACGACGGTGAGGGTCGCGTCGGTTCTTGTGCCGCTGCCGGTGCCGGAAGCCTTTGACTACGAAGTCCCGGAAGGCATGGCGCTGGCGCGGGGCGACCATGTGGCGGCGCCGCTCGGTCCCCGGCTGGTGCGCGGGATCGTAGCCGAGGTGTTCGAGACCACTGGCTCAAACCGCCGGCTGAAGGCGGTGGAGCAGCGGCTGGATGATCCCGCGCTTCCCCCAGGCACGGTGGATTTCGTGGAGTGGGCCGGACGCTGGACCCTGTCGCCGCCCGGCGAGATGGCGGCCACCGCGCTGAAAGGCTTGCGTGCGCCGCGGCCGCGTCCGGAACGACGCGTGCGGCGGATCGAGGGCCAGGCGCCGAAGCGGCCGACGCCGGCGCGGACGGCGGTGCTGGAGGCGCTGGGCGCGCGCAGCCTGCCGCCTGCGGAGCTGGCGCGCGCGGCGGGCGTGTCGGCCGGAGTGGTCAAGGGACTGCTGGACGAGGGCGTGCTGGAGGTCGTGGAGATCGACGCCGTGGCCGCATTCGACCGCGCCGACCCGGATCATGCGCCCTCCACCCTGAACCCGGACCAGGCGGCGGCGGCCCAGGCGATGGCGGCGGGCGTTCAGGCCGGGGGGTTCAAGCCGTTCCTGCTGGACGGGGTGACGGGATCGGGCAAGACCGAGGCCTATCTGGAGGCGGTGGCCCAGGTACTGCGCGCCGATCGGGCCGCGCAGATGCTGATCCTCCTGCCCGAGATCGCCCTGACCCAGGCGCTGATCGAGCGGATCACCGCCCGCTTCGGCGCCCGCCCCGCCGAGTGGCATTCCGGCGTCGCGCCGCCGCGCCGTCGCCAGGTGTGGGAGGCGGTGGTCGCTGGACGCTGCAACATCGTGGTGGGCGCGCGTTCGGCCCTGTTCCTGCCGTTCAAGAACCTTCGCCTGCTGATCGTGGACGAGGAGCACGACAGCTCGTTCAAGCAGGAGGACGGCCTCGTTTATCACGGCCGCGACCTGGCGGTGGCGAGAGCCCGGATCGAGGGGGCGGCGGTGGTGCTGGCCTCCGCCACGCCCTCGCTGGAGACGCTGTGGAACGCCCGCGTCGGCCGCTACGGCTGGCTGCGGCTGGGGGCGCGGCACGGGACGGCGGTGCTGCCCGACATCGCCCTGCTGGACCTGCGCGAAACTCCGCCCGACCCGCAGACCTGGCTGTCTCAGCCCTTGCGTGAAGCCATCGGCGAGACGCTGGCGAAGGGCGAGCAGACCCTGCTGTTCCTGAACCGGCGAGGCTATGCGCCGGTGGTGCTGTGCCGCGCCTGCGGACACCGGCTGACGGCGCCGGACACCGACAGCTGGCTGGTCGAGCATCGCTACACCGGCCGGCTGGTCTGCCACCTGACCGGCTTCTCGATGGCCAGACCCAAGCACTGTCCCTCATGCGGGGCCGAGGACACGCTGGTCCCGGTCGGGCCGGGCGTGGAGCGGGTCGAGGAGGAGGTGCGCCAGCTGTTTCCGCAGGCGCGCACCGCCGTGTTCAGCTCGGACACCGCGCCGGACGCCCGCTCGGCCCGCGCCCTGATCCAACGCATGACGGACGGCGAGATCGACATACTGGTGGCGACCCAGGCGGCGGCCAAGGGCCACAACTTCCCGCGCCTGACCCTGGTCGGGGTGGTGGATGCGGACCTGGGCCTGCGCGGCGGCGACCTGCGGGCGGCCGAGCGCACCTATCAGCTCTTGGCCCAGGCCACGGGACGGGCGGGGCGGGCCGACAGGCCGGGGCGCGCGATCCTGCAGACCTGGACGCCCGAGCATCCGGTGCTGCAGGCGCTGGCGGCCGGGGACCGCGACGCCTTTGTGGAGGCCGAGATGGCCGAGCGGGAGGCCGGCTCCCTGCCGCCCTACGGACGGCTGGCGGCGCTGATCCTGTCCAGCGAGAATGCGACGGCGGTGGAGAAGACGGCGAGCGACCTGGCTCAGGCCATCCCCAACGCCGAGCGGCTAGAGGTCTATGGACCGGCGGATGCGCCGCTGGCGCTGGTGCGGGGGCGACGGCGCAAGCGGCTGCTGGTGCGCGCGGACCGCGACGTCGACCTGCAGGGCTTCCTCAGGGCGTGGCTGGCGCGGGTGAAGGTTCCGGGCTCGGTCCGCCTGACGGTGGACGTGGATCCCTATTCGTTTCTCTAGACCGCCATCACCGTGCCCAGCAGCACGGTGGCGCCGGGTCGGCCCATGACGCTGTTTGCGGCCGCCTGAAGGTCGCGCGACAGCTGGTCCACGTTCGGCGCCTGACCGGGACGAAGACCCAAGGCGAAGCGCTGGACCGCCGTGTTGAAGGCCGCCCGCAGACGCGGCGCCGACTGGCTGGCGCGCAGGCGCAAGGCCGCATCCTGAACGTCCACGCCGGTCTCGACGGACAGGACGCCGCGCTGGCCGTTGGCGCGCATGACGCTGGCGGTGACGACGGGCAGGCGGATGTAGCTGTCGGCGGGCGCGCCGCCTCCGCTCTTGCCCGATGAGGCGACGGCGGGCGAGGCCGATGCGGCGGCGACGGCGGCGAGACCAAGAAGAGCGCGGCGATCCATGCGAGGACGTTTAGCGCCGGCGGGTTAAGAACCGCCTCACGCCGCCCCGCCCGCCCGTCGTATAAGGATGTCCTTATATGTTGCGTTGCTGGCGCGCGCGCCGACCGCTATAGAGCGCCAAACCCTTCCTGTGCAGGAGCCTGCCTTGGCCGACTACATCATCCGCGACATCTCCCTGGCCGACTGGGGCAAGAAGGAGATCGCCATCGCCGAGACCGAGATGCCCGGCCTGATGGCGCTGCGCACCGAGTTCGGCGGCGACCAGCCGCTGAAGGGCGCGCGGATCGCCGGCTCGCTCCACATGACGATCCAGACCGCCGTGCTGATCCAGACGCTGGAGGCGCTGGGCGCCGAGGTGCGCTGGGCCTCGTGCAACATCTTCTCGACCCAGGATCACGCCGCCGCCGCCATCGCCGCCGCCGGCACCCCGGTGTTCGCCGTCAAGGGCGAGACGCTGGAGGAGTACTGGGACTATGCCCACAAGATCTTCGAATGGGCCGACGGCGGCTACCCCAACCTGATCCTGGACGACGGCGGCGACGCCACCCTGCTTTGCGTGCTGGGCCCCAAGGCCGAAGCCGACGCCTCGGTTCTCGACAATCCGCAGAACGAGGAAGAGGAAGCGCTGTTCGCGGTGATGAAGCGCTATCTGAAGGAGAAGCCCGGCTTCTATTCGGCCATCCGCGACGCTATCGGCGGTGTGTCGGAAGAGACCACCACGGGCGTTCACCGCCTGTACCAGATGGCCGAGCGCGGCGAGCTGCCGTTCCCCGCCATCAACGTCAACGACAGCGTCACCAAGTCCAAGTTCGACAACCTGTACGGCTGCCGTGAATCGCTGGTCGACGCGATCCGCCGCGGCACCGACGTCATGCTGTCGGGCAAGGTGGCGGTGGTCTGCGGCTACGGCGACGTGGGCAAGGGCTCGGCCGCCTCGCTGCGCCAGGGCGGCGCCCGCGTGATCGTGACCGAGATCGACCCCATCTGCGCCCTGCAGGCAGCGATGGAAGGCTATGACGTCCAGACCCTGGACGACGTCTGCGACAAGGCCGACATCTTCGTCACCGCCACCGGCAACAAGGACGTGATCACCGTCGATCACATGCGCCGGATGCGCAACAACGCCATCGTCTGCAACATCGGCCACTTCGACAGCGAGATTCAGGTCGCGGGCCTGAAGAACTTCAAGTGGGACGAGATCAAGCCGCAGGTCCACCACATCGAGTTCCCGGACGGCAACAAGATCATCCTGCTGTCCGAAGGCCGCCTGGTGAATCTGGGCAACGCCACGGGCCACCCGTCGTTCGTCATGTCGGCGTCCTTCACCAACCAGACGCTGGCCCAGATCGAGCTGTGGACCAACGCCGCCAAGTACGAGAAGCAGGTCTACACCCTGCCCAAGCACCTGGATGAAAAGGTCGCCTTCCTGCACCTGGCCAAGCTGGGCGCCAAGCTGACGCAGCTGAAGCCGGACCAGGCGTCATACATCTCGGTGCCGGTCGAAGGGCCGTTCAAGCCCGAGCACTACCGCTACTGATCGGATGATCAGGCGGACAAAAGGCCGGCGGAGACGCCGGCCTTTTTTGTTGGTCCGTCAGGCGGCCATGAACCTCGAGGTCTCGGCGAACTCGTCGCGGCCGAGCAGGCCTGTCTCGAAGTCCATGAAGATGTCGATCAGCTCCTCCACCTGCACCTGGGCCGCGCCGGGCGCAAAGCGGAAACGCCAATACGACACGATGTGTTGGATCGCGCCCAGCTGGTCGCCCAGCCGGCTGAACATGGCGGGCGCATCCAGCAGAAAGTCCCGGAACGCGGTGGGCCGGCCGTGGATCGTCAGGTTCTCGTAGGCGTCGTCATACACCCGCAGCGTGCGGGCCACTTCGTCGCACGTCTTGACGATCCGCCCACGCAGCACCTCGCGCCCCCGGGCCAGGTACTCCCGGGAGGGCTGGTCCAGCGTGCCCGCGGGCTGGACGCTGCGCACCGCCTCCGCCACCGTCGCCACCTCGCCCATCAGGCGCGCCAGACTCCATTTGTAATAGAGGAACCCCTTCCAGCAGAAGACGCCCTCCTGATACTGCTCCGGCGCCAGCCGCAGAGTGTCGCGCAGGGCTTCCAGCTGGTTGCCGGGGGCGTTGGAAAGGATCTTGGCCGCCATCCGGGCGGCCGAGTCCGAGGCCACGGCGACGGTGTCCTCATCAAGGCTCAGCGTCACCAGCGGCTCGATCTGGCGTCGCACGAACTCGGTCATCTGCATCAGGTCGCCGTCGGAGATGGAGAAGTAGCAGTCGGCGGGATCCTGTCCGCCGCGACGCAGCTGTTCGCGCAGCAGAAAAGGATCCAGCGACGGCAGCCGGTCGATCAGGCGCAGGGTCTCCAGGTCGGGGTGGTCCGGCTGCAGACCAAAGGCCTCGGCGATCGAGCGTTCAAAGCCGATCTGGTTGACGAAGACATAGCGACCGCCCGTCTTCAGATCGGCCTCGTCGATCGGCACCACCACCTTGGTCGCCACCTGTCGGCGGCCGGTGAACAGGTCGAACTCGTTGCGCCGGAGACGATGCTTGATGATCAGGGAGCGGTTCAGCGCCTGGGAGCGGAACATCGGCCGCTCGGCCCACTCCTGCGTGCGCACGCCGCCGTCGTCGCGGCTGTCTCCATGCAGCTCCCACACCCGCAGCAGGTTGAGCACCCGGGCCGTCGACGCGGAGCGACGCAGGTGATCCAGGTTGCGGACGGCGCGGTCGGTCATGATGGTCCTGGCGGGGAAGAGCGCGGCATGATGAACGGCAAAGGTGACCAAGGGCTTAGCCGACCCGTGTTCCGTCACGTGGGCGCTGGCGTGCGTCGGATCGTCGGCCTACAGCTTTCGCCATGGACGCGTTCGACATCATCATCCTGGTCGCGGTCGCGGCGGTGGCGATCACCCTGGGGTTCGGCCTGTATTCGCTCTATCGCGGCGGAGCCTACGCCCGGTCGAACTCGAACCGGTTGATGCGGCTGCGGGTCATGTTCCAGGCCGTGGCGGTGCTGTTGCTGATGGGCGGCCTCCTCTGGAAGGCGACACGCGGAGGCTGATCCATGGTGGTGCTGAACCGCATCTACACCCGCACCGGCGACGCCGGAGAGACCCGGCTGGCGTCAGGCGCTTCCGTGTCCAAGAGCGACCCGCGCGTCGAGGCCTATGGAACCGTGGACGAGCTGAACGCCGTGATCGGCGTGGCCCGGCTGCACAGCGGCCAGAACGACCGCATCGACGCCATGCTGGGCCGCATTCAGAACGAGCTGTTCGATCTCGGCGCCGACCTGGCCACGCCGCTGGAGCCGCCGCCCAAGTGGGAGGCGCTGCGGATCGTCTCGTCGCAGGTAGATCGGCTGGAAAGCGAGATCGACTGGATGAACGAGAGCCTGAAGTCGCTCGACAGCTTCATCCTGCCCGGCGGCGCGCCCCTGTCGGCGCATCTTCACCTGGCGCGCACCGTCTGCCGCCGGGCCGAGCGTGACTCCGTGCGCCTGATGGAGGCGGGCGAGGCGGTGAACCCGGAGGCGGTGCGATACCTGAACCGTCTCTCCGACCATCTGTTCGTGGCCGCCCGGCGCGCCAACGCCAACGGCGCCGGCGACGTGCTGTGGAAGCCGGGCGCGACGCGCTAGCCGCTACTGCGCCCGCCGGTTCTCGATCTGGGCCTTTTCGCGGGCGACCTGTTCGCGCAAGGCGCGCTGCTGCTGGGCGACTTCGTCCTCCAGCTGGATCAGCTCCCGGTTCTTGGCGTTCGAGGCGTCCGCGCGCGTCACGCCGGCGGGGCGGCCGGTGATGTCGGGGATGTAGATCGGCTTGGCGCAGGTGCGGCTTTCGACGTCGTACCAGCTGCCGGCCGCCTCACAGCGCTTGCCGGGATCGAGCCAATAGGTCTGCAGCACGAACACGCCCGCCACCGACAAGCCGAACAGGGCCAGGAACAGCAGGCTGAGGCGGGGAAAGGTCAGGAAGCGCTTCATTTTCCGATCCACATCGCCGTTCCAAAGTCCAGGCGGAGCCTCCGGGCTTGACGCGGCGTTACGTTGACAGGCCCGGCGGGCCGCTCCATGTCCCTGCCACGATATTCAGGCGATTTCACGGATAAACCCATGAAGGTACTCGTCCCGGTCAAGCGGGTGATCGACTACAACGTCAAGGCGCGGGTGAAGGCGGATCAGACCGGCGTCGATCTGGCCAACGTCAAGATGAGCATGAACCCCTTTGACGAAATCGCCGTCGAGGAGGCCGTGCGCCTGAAGGAAGGCAAGGAGCATCACGCCGCCGGCACGGCGTCGGAGATCGTGGTGGTCTCCATCGGCGTCGCCCAGGCGCAGGAGACGATCCGCACCGCCCTGGCCATGGGCGCGGACCGTGGAATCCTGATCAATGCGGATTCCGATCTGGAGCCGCTGGCGGTCGCCAAGCTGCTGAAGGCGGTGGTCGACGAAGAGCAGCCGGACCTGGTGCTGATGGGCAAGCAGTCCATCGACGGCGACAACAATGCGGTGGGTCAGATGCTGGCCGCCCTGCTGGACTGGCCGCAGGCGACCTTCGCCTCGAAGATCGAGATCGCCGACGGCAAGGCCACGGTGACGCGCGAGGTGGACGGCGGCCTCCAGACCATCGCCGCGGCCCTGCCGGCGGTGGTGACGGTGGACCTGCGGCTGAACACGCCGCGCTATGCGTCCCTGCCCAACATCATGAAGGCCAAGAAAAAGGAGATCGCGACCAAGGCCGCCGCCGACTACGGCGTCGATCTGGCGCCGCGTCTTTCGGTCCTCAAGGTCACCGAGCCGGCCAAGCGCTCGGCCGGCGTCAAGGTCACCGACGCCGCCGACCTCGTCATGAAGCTCAAGAACGAAGCGGGAGTTCTGTAAGATGGCCGTTCTTGTCATCGCCGATCACGACGGTTCGGCCGTCCGCGACACCACCCACAAGACCGTGACGGCCGCGCAAGCGCTGGGCGGCGACATCGACATCCTGGTGGTGGGGCAGGGCGCTCAGGCCGCCGCCGACGCCGCGGCGAAGATCTCGGGCGTGCGCAGGGTTCTGCTGGCCGAGAGCGCGGGCCTGGGCCAAACCCTGGCCGAAGCGGTCGAGGCGACGGTGCTGCCGCTGGCCGGCGACTATGATGCGATCCTGTCGCCCTCGACCAACGACGGCAAGAACTTCGCCCCGCGCATCGCGGCCAAGCTGGACATGGCGCCCATCTCGGACATCGTCGAGGTGGTGTCGGTCGACACCTTCGTGCGCCCGATCTACGCCGGCAATGCGCTGGAGACGATCCAGACCTCGGACGCCAAGAAGGTGATCACCGTGCGTCCCACCGCCTTCAAGGCGGCGGAAGAGGGCGGCTCGGCCCCGGTCGAAAGCGTCTCGGGCGCCGACGCCCCCAAGACGACCTTTGTCGGCGAGGAAAAGGTTCAGTCGGACCGCCCCGAACTGGGCGCCGCCAAGATCATCGTCTCCGGCGGTCGTGCGCTCGGCTCGGCGGAAGAATTCCACGCCGTGATCGAGCCCCTGGCGGACAAGCTGGGCGCGGCGGTCGGCGCATCTCGCGCCGCCGTGGACGCCGGCTACGCGCCCAACGACTATCAGGTCGGCCAGACGGGCAAGGTGGTGGCGCCCGCCCTCTACATCGCCGTCGGCATCTCCGGCGCCATCCAGCACCTGGCGGGAATGAAGGACTCCAAGACCATCGTCGCCATCAACAAGGACGCCGATGCGCCGATCTTCCAGATCGCCGACTACGGCTGGGTGGCCGACTACAAGACCGCGGTGCCCGAGCTGCTGAAGGCGCTGGACTGATCGGTGGCTGACGAGGCGCGTCTGGCTGTGAAGCTGCAGCCGGGCGCGTCGGTCGACCGGATCGAGGGCTGGGAGACCGATCCCGACGGCCAAGCCGTGCTGAAGGTCCGGGTGAGGGCGCGACCGGTGGACGGCGAGGCCAATGCGGCGTTGATCGCGCTGATCGCCAGGACGCTGGACCTGCCGAAGCGATCGGTCGCCCTGTCGCGCGGCGGGCGGTCGCGGCTGAAGATGATCGCCGTCGAAGGTCTGAGCGAGGCCGTCCTGGGCGATCGCATCAAGGCGACGATACGAGGCTGATCCTCGCGGCCTCATCGCTGCGAGACACCGAAGGCGAGTGTGGAAACGCTTTGACGGCGGAGATTTCCGCCGCTTCTATGCCCCCACTGTTCAGTGACCCGCCGGGCTGGCGGAGATGAGGGGCTTTGATGATCGGACATGTTCTGCGAGGCGTGAGCCTTGCGGCCCTGGCCTGCGCCATATTGGGCGCATCGGCCTGCGCCTCGACGGGCGGCTCAAGCGAGGCGGAGCCGGATAAGGCGCGCGAGGCCCTGGCCCCCGGCCTGGACGCCTCGGCCAATCCTGATCCCTATCCCTCGACCTATCGGCCCTTGCCGCGCGAGAACATGGCCATCGTCGGCGCCACCGTGCTGACCGGAACGGGCGCCAAGATCGACAACGGCGTCGTGATCGTGACCGACGGCCGTGTCGCGGCGGTGGGCGACGCCTCGACGCCGACGCCGACCGGCCACCGGGTGGTGGATGCGCGCGGCCGCTATGTCACCCCGGGCGTGATCGACGTGCATAGCCACCTCGGCGTCTATCCGTCGCCCGGCGTGCAGGGCATGAGCGACGGCAACGAGGCCACCAATCCGAACACCGCCCAGGTGTGGGCCGAGCATTCGCTGTGGCCGCAGGATCCGGGCTTCAACACCGCCCGCGCCGGCGGCGTCACGACCATGCACATCCTGCCCGGTTCGGCGAACCTGTTCGGGGGACGCGGCGTGACCATCCGCAACGTGCCCTCCATCACCATGCAGGGCATGAAATTCCCCGGCGCGCCCTATACGGTGAAGATGGCGTGCGGCGAGAACCCGTCGCGCGTCTACGGCGGCCGCAACCAGAGCCCGGCCACCGGCATGGGCAACATGGCCGGCTACCGCGCCGCCTTTATCGCCGCACGTGACTACAAGGCCAAATGGGACAAGTGGCGCGAGGACGGCGAGGGCTCGCCGCCGACCCGCAACCTGCAGAATGAGACGCTGGCGGGCGTGCTGGACGGCTCCGTCCTGATCCAGAACCACTGCTATCGGGCCGACGAGATGGCGCTGATGATGGATCTGGCCAAGGAATTCGACTTCCGCATCACCGCCTTCCACCACGCCACCGAGGCCTACAAGCTGGCGCCGCAACTGGCGGAAGCCGGCATCTGCACGGCCATCTGGACCGGCTGGTGGGGCTTCAAGATGGAGGCGCTGGACGGCATCGAGGAGAATGCGGCCCTGGTGGACGCGGCGCCCGGCGGATGCGCGGTGATCCATTCCGACGACGCCGAACTGACCCAGCGCCTGAACCAGGAAGCCGCCGCCGCCCTGTCGGCAGGACGTCGCGCCGGCCTGAACATCTCCGAAGAGCACGCCGTGCGCTGGTTCACCCTGAACGCGGCCAAGGCCATCGGCATCGACAAGGAAACCGGCTCGCTGGAGCCCGGCAAGCGCGGCGACGTGGTGATCTGGAGCGCCGATCCCTTTTCGATCTACGCCCGCGCCGACCAGGTGTTCGTCGATGGCGCCCTGGCGTTCGACCGCAGCAACCCGGCCTACCAGCCGACCAGTGACTTCGAACTGGGCCAGCCCGGCTACGGCCTGTCCGCGGCCAACGTCCGTGGAGGAGCCCGCTGATGCGCATTTCTCAACTCATCATGGGCGCGGTCGCCTCGGTCGCGCTGGCCCTGCCGGCTGTAGCGCAGGAGACGGTCGCCATCGTCGGCGGTCGGGTGCTGACGGGAACCTCCGTTGTCGAGAACGGCACGGTGGTGATCTCGGACGGCCGGGTGGTCTCGGTGGGCCAGGGCGGCGCGCCCGCCGGCGCCCGCGTGATCGACGCGGCCGGCAAGGTGGTCGCGCCAGGGTTCGTGGCGGTGGATTCAGGCCTTGCGGGCTCGGAAGTCGGCTCCGTCGGCGGGACCAACGACCTGGCCAACCGGTCGAACACCCTCAGCGCCGCCTTTGACGTCTCCTATGGGCTGGATCCCTGGTCCTTCACCCTGCCGGTCGCGCGGCTGGGCGGCGTGACCCGCGCGGTGGTGGTGCCGCAGCATGCGGGCTCGTCCGGCGGCCATGTGCACGAGCACGACACCGCCGGCGCCGGCGAAGGCGGCTATCATACGCCCGGCCTGTTCGCCGGTCAGGCGGCGGTGATCCACCTGGGTCGAGGGACCGACATCCTGGTCAAGCCCCGCGTCGCGATGACCGCGCCGTTCGGCGAGGCCGGCGCGGGTGTGGCCGGCGGCGCGCGCGGCGCCGAATACACCCTGTTCAAGGAGACCCTGGCCGAGGTGCGTCTCTATGCCCGCAACAAGTCGGCCTATGAGCGGGCGGGGCTGCGCGACCTGATGCTTTCGCGCGCCGATCTGGAGGCGCTGATCCCGGTGGCGAACGGCGACATGCCGCTGATCGTCACCGTGCACCGCGCTTCCGACATCCAGCAGGTGCTGCGGCTCGCGCGCGAGGAAGGGGTCAAGCTGATCCTGGACGGGGCGGAGGAAGGCTGGCTGGTCGCCTCCGACATCGCGGCGGCGGGCGTGCCTGTGCTGCTGAACCCGGTGTCCAACCTGCCGGCCAACTTCGAGGTCCGAGCCGCGCGGATGGAGAATGCGGCGGCGCTGGATGCGGCCGGGGTGGTGATCGCCATCAAGGGCAACGAGGGCTCGGTCCACCGCGCGCGCGAGACCCGCTTCAACGCCGGCAACGCTGTGTCGCACGGCCTGCCCTACGCCTCGGCCATCGCCGCGATCACCGTCAATCCGGCGCGCATCTTCGGCATGGCGGGCCAGTTCGGCCAGATCGCGCCGGGCGCGGCCGGCGACGTGGTGGTGTGGTCTGGCGATCCGCTGGAGCCGCTGAGCCAGCCCTCGGCGGTGTTCGTGAACGGGGTGGAGCAGCCGCTGGAAGCCCGCAACCTCCTGCTGCGCGACCGCTATCGGCAAGCGACGCCCATGCCGCCGGCCTATCGCAACTGACGGCGCAAAGGGGGCGGGACTTCGGTCCCGCCCTTTTTCTTTGCGGCGCGGCTGCGCTAAGCCCCTCTCATGACCACCCTCTTCATCGACGCCGACGCCTGCCCGGTGAAGGAGGAGGCGTATCGCGTGGCGCGACGCTACGGCCTCAAGGTGTTCGTGGTCTCCAACGGCTGGATGCAGGTTCCGCGCGGCGAGCCGCTGATCGAGCAGGTGGTGGTGGACGCCGGGCCCGACGTGGCCGACGACTGGATCGCCGAGCGGGCGTCCCCGGGCGATGTGGTGATCACCGCCGACATCCCTCTGGCCGACCGGTGCCTGAAGGCCGGGGCTCAGGCGCTCAAGGCCAATGGACAGCCCTTCACCCCCGACAGCATCGGCTCGGCCTTGGCCGGGCGCATGGTGGGCGAGCATCTGCGCTCCATGGGCGTGGCGACCTCCGGCCCGCCGCCGTTTGGACCCGCCGACCGCTCGCGCTTCCTGCAGGCGCTGGATCAGGCCGTGGTGAAAGCCAGGCGTGTCCGGCCATGACGACGATCCCCGAAGAGGAGCTGGAGTTCCGCTTCTTCCGTGCGGGCGGACCCGGCGGCCAGAACGTCAACAAGGTCTCGACCGCGGTGCAGATGCGCTTCGACGCCCGCAACTCGCCGTCGCTGAGCGAGGGGCAGCGGGCTCGGCTGATGAAGCTGGCGGGCAGTCGGCTGACGCTGGACGGCGTGATCGTCATAACCGCCACGCGCTTTCGCACCCAGGAGCGCAACCGCGCCGATGCGATCGAGCGGCTGCAGGTCATGGTCGACAAGGCGGCCGTCGCCCCGACCTACCGGGTGCCGACCCGCCCGACGCGAGCTTCCAAGGAGCGACGCCTCGTCGCCAAGGCCAGCCGCTCCAGCATCAAGAGCGGGCGCGGAAAGCCCCGGCTGGACTGAGGCCTCAGCTTTCGGCCGGGCGGAACAGCAGCAGGGCGATCTTGTCTTCGGCGTCGAAGCCGATCAGCCACTCGGTGACCTGGTTGTCGAAGGTGACGCGGAACAGGTCGGCGCCGTTCTCCTGCCCGCGCGCCTCAACCGTCTTGATCGCGCCGAAGCTCTTGATCAGGGGCGTGACCTGCGCCTCCTGCGCCCTGATCTTCGTGGCGAGATCGGCCGTGAAGTCGCTGTAGTCGAACCCCGTTCCCTGCGCCGCCGAGATCAGGTCGCGCAGCGCGGTCTCCGCGCGGGCTGTGTCCGGCGCCTGAGCGGGTGAGGCGGCTGGAGCCGCGAGCGTCGGGGCGGCTTGGGCGGCGCGGGGCGCGTCGAAGCTGTTGGGCACGGTTCCGGCGGCCACGCTTTGGGCCAGGACCGGCAGGGGCGCGGCGAGCAGGGCGGCGGCGATCAGCAGGGTCTTCATTTCGGCTCCGACGGTCAGGACACGTGCGGCCACAGGGCCAGGGCGAAGGCGCCGAGCGAGGCCACGGTCGCCACGATCACGCAGGCCGCCAGCCAAGGCGCGGTTCGGGGCTTTTCAATG
The DNA here is from genome assembly GCA_023456105.1 of Pseudomonadota bacterium. Taxonomy (GTDB): domain Bacteria; phylum Pseudomonadota; class Alphaproteobacteria; order Caulobacterales; family Caulobacteraceae; genus Brevundimonas. The sequence continues at coordinate 35,797 of JAEYAO010000010.1, forward strand.
ACCACGGTGCGGACCTCCGGCTCCTCCTGAATGCGGCGCGACAGGGCCCGGGCGGCGGCCAGCACGTCCTGAAGCGCATCGCGCGCCTGCGCCTGCGGACCTAGCTCCCGGCGGATCCAGCGCTCGACCACCGGCTGGGCGGCCTTCCACAGGTCGTGGTCGGGGTTCAGGCGGCGGGCCACGCCCTCGACCGACACCATGGTCTTTTGAAGTAGGATCAGCTCGGGCCGCAGATGCATGTCGAACAGTGCGGTGATCTCGAACAGCTGGCCCAGCAGCCGACCCATGGACACCTGGCTGGCGGCGCGTCCAATCACCGGCTCGCCCACAGCGCGCAGCGCCTGCGCGAACGCCTCGACCGAGTGGTGCGGCGGGACATAGCCGGCCTCGAAATGCACACGGGCGATGCGGTCGTAATCCCGGCTGATGAAGCCCCACAGGATTTCGGCGAGGTAGCGCCGCTCGGCGGGGCCCAGCCGCCCGACGATGCCGAAGTCGATGGCGGTCAGGTGCGCGGGCGCGTTGGCGAACAGATTGCCTTCGTGCAGGTCGGCGTGGAAAGCGCCGTGATCCAGCGCCTGGACCAGAAAGGCGCGCACCACATTGTCGGCCAGTTGATCCTTGTCGAGCCCGGGAAGATCGACCAGGGCCGGATCAGTCATGGGCGTGCCGGGCGCCCACTCCAGCGTCAGGACCCGCTTGCCGACGCCGTCCCACACCACGGCGGGCGCCGACATGTAGCCGTCCTTGGCCATGACCTCGGCCATCTCGGAGGCGGCGGCGGCCTCCAGCCGCATGTCGAGTTCGAGCTCCAGCGAGCGGGCGATGGTCTCCACAAAGGCTTCGGGCTCGAGGCGGCGCGCCATGGGGATCAGGCGGTGCACCAGGCGCGCCGCCAGCCGCATGGCGTCCAGTCCCTGGGTCACCCGCCGCTCGACACCGGGGCGCAGCACCTTGACCGCCACGCGCCGCCCGTCCGCCAGATGCGCCGGATGAGCCTGCGCCAGCGAGGCGGCGGCGACCGGCTGGCCCAGGTCGATGAACAGCGCCTCGGCCGGACGGCCCAGCGAACGCTCGATCTCTCGCCGCGCTTCCTCCAGCGGGAAGGGCGGCAGGCGGTCCTTGAGCCGGCCGAGGTCGCGAGCGAACTGGATGCCGAAGATGTCGGCGCGCGTGGCCAGGACCTGACCCAGCTTGATGGCGACCGGCCCCAGGTGCTCGAACGCCTTGCCGACGCGCTCCCCGGGGCGGCCCAGCTTGCCTTCCCGCGTGGCGAACATCTGGATGAAGCGGGCGAGCGGCCGCGCCCAGCGGGGCAGCAGCGGCGTCGCCTCGCGCGGGATCAGGGCGTCGTGGCGCACCAGCACCCACAGCCAGCCGACCAGCCGCAGCAGCGAGCCGAACGGATCGTTCACCGGCAGGGCCGGCGGCGGCTCCGGCGCGGTGCGATAGGGCGGGCGCGGGGTCAGACGGCCCATCCGTGGTGAATGGCCGCCACGCCGCCGGACAGGTTGGTCACCGAAACGCGGCTGAAGCCGGCCTGCTCGATCATGCCCTTGAAGGTCGCCTGATCCGGGAACCTACGGATGCTTTCGACCAGATACTGGTAGCTGTCGCGATCCTTGGCGACCCACTGGCCGATGCGCGGAATGGCGTTGAACGACCAGGCGTCATAGGCGCGGCGGATCACCCCCGTGGTGGGGCGCGAGAACTCCAGGCACAGGAAGCGGCCGCCGGGCTTCAGCACGCGCCGCGCCTCGCGCAGGGCCTGGTCGACATCGGCGACGTTGCGGATGCCGAAGCTGATGGAATAGGCGTCGACGCTCGCGTCCGGCAGCGGCAGGGCCATGGCGTCGCCGGCGGTCCACTGCATCTCGGGCTCGCCGCCCTTCTGCACCCCGTTCAGGATCATCTCGGCGTTGTAGTCCAGCACGATCACGGAGGCGTCGTCGCCGCCGCGCCGCTCCTGCGCCGCGCGCGCCATCCTGGAGTAGCGGCGGGCCATGTCGCCGGTGCCGCCGGCCACGTCCAGGATGGTCTCGCCGGGGCGGGGGTTCAGCTTGGCGGCGGCGGCGTCCTTCCACAACCGGTGGACGCCCGCGCTCATCAGGTCGTTCATCAGGTCGTAGTTGGAGGCGACGGAATCGAACACGCCGCGCACCATGCGCACCTTTTCGCGCGCATCCACGTCGCGGAAGCCGAAGGATGAGGTCTTGCCCGAAGGCGCGGCGTCGGGGCCGGGAGGGGGAGGGGCGGCGTCGCTCATGCAGAAGGGTTTAGCCGCTCGCCGCCCCGCCGTCATCCGGACGTTTGGCCCCATGCGCCATCAGGCTTGGCGCTTGGGGCGATGCGGGCTAGGCCTTTGCGAAACAGGCTGGGGAGGAACCGCCATGACGGACGCATCGATCGAGCTGGAACAGGCGCTGGCGCAGCTTCCCGCCTGGAGCGCCCATAATGGGGATCGCCCGGCGATCACGCGTTCGCTGCGCTTCGCCGACTTCAACGCGGCCTTCGGCTTCATGAGCCGCGTGGCCTTGCTGGCCGAGAAGATGGACCATCATCCGGAGTGGTCCAACGTCTACAGCCGCGTGGAGGTGCTCTTGACCACCCATGATGCGGGCGGGGTGACGGACAGGGACGTTCGCATGGCGCGCTTCATCGACGAGGCGGCGCTGGCCGCCGGCGTGCGCGAATGAGCGGCCGGGTCGCGGGCAAGCGGGTCCTGATCACGGGCGGCGCGGGGGGACTGGGCCAGGCCATGGCCTGGATGATGGCGCGCGAGGGCGCCCGAATGGCGATCGCCGACATCGACTGCGCGGCGGCCGAGCGGCTGGCGCAGGCTGTCAACGCCGAGATCCCAGACGCGGCGGTCGCCTACGCCCACGACGTGCGCCACGAGGACGACTGGGCGCGGGTGGCCGAGGCGGCGGCGCGCGATCTGGGCGGCCTGTCGGTGCTGGTCAACAACGCGGGCGTGGGCGGGCCGCTGGCCTTCGCCGAGGACGACACGGTCGAGAACTGGCAGCGCCAGTTCGAGATCAACCTGCGGTCGGTGATGCTGGGCTGCAAGCACGCCATGCCGCATCTGAGAGAGGCGGCGCCCGCCTCCATCGTCAACATCTCGTCACTGGCGGGACTGGTCGCGGCGCCCGGCATGGGCGCCTACAACGCGACCAAGGCGGGCGTGTGGATGTACACCAAGACCGTGGCGCTGGAGGCGGCCAAGAACGACTGGAACGTGCGCTGCAACTCGGTGCATCCGGTGTTCATCCGCACGCCGATCCTGGACCCCTTCACCGCCATGGCCGGCGGCGACGAGGCCAGGGCGCACGAGCGCCTGGCGCGCGGCATTCCGATGAAGCGGATCGGAGAGCCGGACGACGTGGCTTATTGCGTGCTCTACCTCGCCTCTGACGAGAGCCGCTTCGTTACCGGGGCCGAGTTCAAGATCGACGGTGGAACCACCGCCCAATAAGAAAACCGGCGGCCGCAGGGGCGACCGCCGGTTTCAAACGTCTGCAGGTCGGGGCGAGCGCGCCCCGGAGAAGCGTCAGGCCGCGGCCGACATTTTCTTCAGCTGCGCGGCCAGGCGCGAGACCTTGCGCGAGCCGGTGTTCTTGTGGACCACGCCCTTGGACACGGCGCGCATCAGTTCCGACTGGGCCTCGATGAAGGCGGCCTTGGCGGTTTCGGCGTCGCCGCCCGTCACGGCTTCCTGGAACTTGCGCAGGTAGGTGCGGACGCGCGAACGGCGCGCCTTGTTCACCTGGGTCCGGGCTTCGATCTTGCGGATCGCCTTGCGGGCGCCGGGGTTGTTGGCCATCGTCAAACCTATGATGCGGAAACGCCGCAGACCACCTGTCCACGGCGCGGAAATCTCAAGAGCGCGCGACTATAGCGGAAAGCCCCGAGCGGGTCAACGCGCGTCCGACGGCATCGCCCCCGCGTTGATGGCGATGCGCCCGATCAGTCCCTTGACGATCAGGTCCAGCGCCGCCCCCTCGCGGTAGTCGGCGGCGGCGACGAAGTTGACCCGGTCCTCGGAGATCAGGCTGTAGACCTTTTTCTGGTCCCGCTCGTTGGATCGCGGATCATAGACGGCGATGGAGAAGCCGCCCTTGGTGTGCATCATCTTCATGGTCGGCACGTCGGTGTCGCCGTCGCCAATGAAGATCATCCGATCGAACGGGATCGGCCGCTCGTCGTCGGGGATGAAGTGGTTGATGCGCTCGTGCTCCCAGTGGTTGCGCACCCCCTTGTTGATGCGAAACAGGTACTGGGTCTTGGTGGTGTAGTTGACGCCCACCGCCGGCCAGGCGGCCTCGCCCTTGTCGTCATAGACGTAATGGGAGGCGAAGACATGCGTCAGCGCCGGGCGGATCGGCGTGCCCTCGATCATCTCCTCCAGGCCGGCCGAGACGATGTAATGTTCGATGTCCAGATCGTAGCGGGCGCCGAAGGCGTTCATCCGCTCGAACCAGGAAAGGTCCTTCAGGCCCTCGAACAGCGCCACCTCGCGGCCGTGGTCGCGCAGGGTCTCGCGCGTGATCGGCGCGCCGTTCTGGCGGGCGTGGTGCAGCATCAACTGCATGTACATCAGGATGCCGTCGCCGTCGGCGGCCTGGGTCAGGCGTTCGGCCTCGTTCCAGAAGTCGCCGATGCCCATCCCGACCGAGGGAATGAAGCTGACCTCCTGCATGTTGCCGCGCGCCAGCGTCCCGTCGAAGTCATAGATCAGGGCGGTCTTCAGCGGGCCGCGAGGCGAGGGCGGGACGTGCGTCATCCCGCCGCTTTACGCCCTGTCGCGCGTGCCGTCAGCCCTCGTCGCGGCTGGAGGCGCGGCGCTGGCCGAAGGTGGGCGCCCGCTCCTTCTGCTCGGCCCAATAGGCGGGGCCGTCGTCCGGCTTGAACATGGTGCGGGGGGTGCCGTTGCGGGCCACCACGGCGAAGGTGTTTGTGGACGCCTGATAGATCAGGGTGTCGCCGTTGGCGCGCTTCACCGTCTCAGCGTCCTTGGGCGGGCGGCGGGTGAAGGCCTCGATCTTGTCGGCGTAGTCCTCGGCCGACTTGGCGCCGAAGGCCGAGCCGTTGCGCTCGTACAGACGCGTCACCTTGGCGTCGGCGGTCTCGTTGCGCGTCGAGGTGACGGCCGGCTTCTCGGCCGGTTGGGCCGCCGCGACCGCATCCATGGGCTCCGCTCCCGAGGCGCCGTCCAAGGATGCGGCCTGCATCGGGCGCTCCCGCGTCTCCACCGCCGAGGCCTCACCGCAGGCCGCGAGGCCCAGCAGTCCCAATCCCGCAAGCGCCAGCGCCGCGATCCGAATGGTCATGATCCCTCTCCCTGTCCTGACCCGCCGAACGAGGTTAGGCACAGCTTGCGCGTTCCGGCAATGTTCTTTTGCGCGGCGGGGTCGGCCCGTCTAGAGAAGAGGACATGACCACCCTCCCGCTTTCCGACCGCAAGGTGCTGCTGATCGTGGGCGGCGGGATCGCGGCCTACAAGTCGCTGGAGCTGGTGCGGCTGATCCGCAAGGCGGGCGGAGCGGTGCGGGTGATCCTGACAGCGGCCGCCGCGGAGTTCGTAACGCCGCTGTCGCTGGCGGCGCTGAGCGGCCATCCTGTGCGTCAGAGCCTGTTCCTGCCCGACGACGAAACCACCATGGGCCATATCGAACTGTCGCGCTGGGCCGATCTGGTGGTCGTGGCGCCGGCGACGGCGAGCCTGATCGCGCGTGCGGCGAATGGCCTGGCGGACGACCTGGCCTCCACCACCCTGATCGCCACCGACAAGCGGGTGCTGTGGGCGCCGGCGATGAACGTGCGCATGTGGGAGCATCCGGCGGTTGAGGCGAACCTGGCGCGGCTGCGCGGCTACTCCGGCTTTCACGGCGCGGCCGTGGTCGGGCCGGACGAGGGTGAGATGGCGTGCGGCGAATACGGCCCCGGCCGGTTGGCCGAGCCGCCGGCGATCCTGCGCGCCATTGTCGATCTGATCGGAGGCGAGCGGCCGCTTGCGGGCCGGCGCGCGGTGGTGACGGCGGGGCCGACGTTCGAGCCCATTGATCCGGTGCGGGGCCTGACCAACCGCTCCAGCGGAAAGCAGGGCTATGCGATCGCGCAGGCGCTGGCGGACCAGGGGTGCGAGGTGACGCTGGTGTCGGGGCTGACCGCGCTCGCCGCCCCGCCCGGCGTGCGGCGCGTCGACGTGGAGACGGCTCTGGAGATGCAGGCGGCGGTGGAGGCGACGCTGCCCGCCGATGTGGCCGTGCTGTCCGCTGCGGTGGCCGACTGGCGCGTGGACACCATTTCCGGCGGCAAGATCAAGAAGGGGCCGGGCGGGCCGCCGACGTTCGATCTGATCGAGAACCCGGACATCCTGAAGGGCGTGGCGGCGCCGGGACCGCGGCGTCCGGCGCTGGTGATCGGCTTCGCCGCCGAGACAGGGGACCTTGAGGCGAACGCGCGCGCCAAGCTGTCGAGGAAGGGCTGCGACTGGATCGTGGGCAACGACGTGTCCGAAGACGTGTTCGGCTCGGACGGTAACGGCGTGACGCTGGTCACGGCGGACGGGGCGGAGACCTGGCCGCGCCAGTCCAAAGTCGCGATCGCGCGGGCGCTGGTCGCTCGCATCGTCGAACATCTGAAGGAAGACCGATGACCGCTGTCCAGCTGGAACGCCTGCCGCATGGCGAGGGGCTGCCGCTTCCGGCCTATGAGACGGACGGCTCGGCCGGCATGGACCTGCGGGCGGCGGTGGCGGACGATCAGCCGCTGGTGCTGGAGCCGGGCGGGCGGGTGCTGGTTCCGACCGGCTTCCGCATCGCGCTGCAGTCGGGGTTCGAGGCGCAGGTGCGGGCGCGATCCGGGCTGGCGCTGAAGCATGGGATCATCTGCCCGAACGCGCCCGGAACGGTGGACAGCGACTATCGCGGCGAAGTCGGAGTGATCCTGGCCAACATCGGCTCGGAGCCCTTCGTGATCCGGCGTGGCGAGCGAATCGCACAGCTGGTCATCGCCCGGCACGAGCGCGCCGAGTGGGTCGAGGTCGAGGCGCTGGATCAGACTGCGCGCGGCTCGAGCGGCTTCGGTTCGACGGGACGATAGGCGATGGAGGCTCTGGTGGACGGGATCACCGACGCGCTGAGCGGCGTCTTCTCTCTGGCGGGCGCCGGGTTCGACGGGGTCAACCAGGCTCTGGGCCTGGTGATCGCGCTGGCCGCGGCGCTGATGACGTCGTCGTGGCGGCGGCTGCCGGTCTCGGCGGTGGGCGCCGTGGTGGTGCACCTGCTGTTTCTGGCCATGCTGCCGCTGGCGCGCGGCGGATCGTTCGCCTTGCCGCCCGTTCTGTCGGGCGAATTCTGGATCGGCGCGGCGGCGCTGTTCCTGGGCTATCTGATCGTGATCGCCATCTTCTTTGTGTTGAAGTCGGTGCTGACCGGCGCGCCGGTGGGGCGGGGACCCGGCCGGCGTCGGCGGCTGAGGTAAGGCTCAGGCCTGACGAAAGCCCAGCACGTCCTGCATGTCGTAGAGGCCGGGACGACGCGAGCGCACCCAGGCGGCGGCGACCACCGCGCCCTTGGCGAACAGGCTGCGGTCGATGGCCGAATGGCTGAGCGTCAGGACCTCGTCTTCGGAGGCGAACAGCACGGTGTGCTCGCCCACGATCCCGCCCGCACGGGTCGTGGAGAAGCCGATTTTGCCCGCCTCGCGCTCGGCGCCCACGCCGTCGTAGGGAGCGGTGCGCAGGTCCTCCAGATCGGCCCCACGGCCTGCGGCGGCGGCTTCGCCCAGCATAAGGGCGGTGCCGGACGGCGCATCGACCTTGCGGCGATGATGGGCCTCGGCGATCTCGATGTCCCAGTCGGCGGCGTCCAGCCGCATGGCGGCGTGCTCCACCAGGCCGATCAGGATGTTCACGCCAAGCGAAAAGTTGCCGCTGCGCACGATGGCGATGCGCTCGGCCGCCTTGTGCAGTTCGGCCTCCTGCTCGGGCGAAAAGCCGGTCGATCCGATCACCAGAGCCGGCGCCCCCTGTTCCGCCGCCCGACGCGCCAGATCGACAGAGGCCTCAGGCGTCGAGAAGTCGATCACGACGTCGCAAAGAGACAGGTCCGCCGTCTCGCCCCAGTCGAAACGCGCCGAGACGACCACGTCGTTGCGCGCATCAAGGACCTGGGACACCGCGCGGCCCATCCGGCCCCGGGCGCCGGAGATGCCGGCGTGGAACATGCGCTTATGCGTTCTCTCTCGATCCGTCCGCGTCCTGATTGCGCAGGATGTCGGCCCAGAAGCGTTTGGCCTTTCCAGCGAAGCTGGAGTTGCGCGGGTTCTGCGCCTCGCCGAACGACTGCGCAAGCTCCTGCATCAGCTCCTTCTGGCGCGCGGTCAGTTCGGTCGGCGTCTCCACGAACAGCTCGACCACCAGGTCGCCGCGCGTCCGGCCGTTCAGGTGCGGCATGCCCTTGCCCTTGATGCGCACCGTCTTGCCGGTCTGGGCGCCGGCCGGAACGGTCACGCCGGCCTTGCAGTTGCCGTCGCAGGCCTCGGACACCAGGCAGGGCGCGTCGATCTCGCCGCCCAGCGCCGCCACCGTCATCGGCACCGGCACGGTGACCAACAGATCCAGGTTGTCGCGTTCGAACAGCTCGTGCGGCTGAACCGACAGAAAGACATAAAGGTCGCCGCGCGGGCCGCCGCGCTGGCCCGCGTCGCCTTCGCCCGACAGGCGGATGCGCGAGCCGTCGTCCACGCCGGCCGGCACCTTGAGGCTGAGGTTGCGGGTCTTTCGGACCTGGCCGTGGCCGTGGCAGGCGGAGCAGACGTCGGCCGCCGCGATCTTCTGACCGGCGCCGCCGCAGGACGGACAGGTGCGCTCGACCTGAAAGAAGCCGTTGGCCTGGCGCACGCGTCCGGCGCCGTGGCAGGTCTGGCAGGTCGAGGCCTTGGCGCCCGGCTTGGCGCCTGAGCCCTCGCACACGTCGCAGGTCGCGGTGGAGGGAATGGAGATTTCCCGATCGGCCCCGCGATAGGCCTCCTCCAGGGTGATCTCGAGGTCGTAGCGCAGGTCGGAGCCGCGACGCGGACCGCCCTGGCTGCGGTTCTGGCGACCGCCGAACGCGTCCCCGAAGGCGTCGCCGAACACCTGGGAGAAGATGTCGTTGATGTCGGAAAAGCCCTGCTGGCCGCCGCCGAAGCCGCCGCCCGCGCCGCCGTTCACGCCCGCATGGCCGTACCGGTCATAGGCCGCGCGCTTCTGGTCGTCCGACAGGACGGTGTAGGCCTCGGAGATTTCCTTGAAGCGGGTCACCGACTCTTCCGAGCCGCCGTTGCGGTCCGGGTGGTGGGTCATGGCCAGCTTGCGATAGGCGGCCTTCAGACCGGGGGCGTCGATCGTGCGCTCGACGCCCAGAACCTCGTAATAGTCACGCGCCATCTGGCGTTGGTCCCTTTTCGTTTCTCGGCGAACCCGCGGCCGCGCCTCCGATCGGGCGCCGGCCGGCACGGGTTTTCCGTCCCGGCTGAGATGGGCGCCGGGGCGTGTGATGCAACCTTCATGAAAGGGCCCCGCCCATCGTGTGACAAGCGGGGCCCCATCATTTCAGCGACCTGTTGCGGATCAGGCGCTCTTCTTGTCGTCGGAGTCCGACACTTCCTCGAACTCGGCGTCGACCACGCCGTCGTCGGCCGGCTGAGCGTCGCCGGCGTCACCCGAGCCCTGCTGAGCCGCATACATGGCTTCGCCCAGCTTCATCGAGGCCTGGACCAGGGTGTTGGTCTTGGCGCGGATGTCTTCCGGGTCCGTGCCGTCGCGCGCGGCCTTCAGCTCGGTCAGGCCGGTCTCGATCGCCGTCTTGTCGTCGGCCGAGACCTTGTCGCCGTGCTCGGCCAGCGCCTTTTCGGTCGAGTGGATCAGGCTGTCGGCGCCGTTCTGGGCTTCGACCAGGTCCTTGCGAGTCTTGTCGGCGGCGGCGTTGGCCTCCGCTTCCTTGACCATCTTGTCGATGTCGGCGTCCGACAGGCCGCCATTGGCCTGGATGCGGATCGACTGTTCCTTGTTGGTCGCCTTGTCCTTGGCCGAGACGTTGACGATGCCGTTGGCGTCGATGTCGAAGGCGACCTCGATCTGCGGCATGCCGCGCGGCGCCGGCGGGATGCCCATCAGGTCGAACTGACCCAGCATCTTGTTGTCGGACGCCATCGGGCGCTCGCCCTGGAAGACCCGGATCGTCACCGCGTTCTGATTGTCGTCGGCGGTGGAGAAGACCTGGGACTTCTTGGTCGGAATGGTGGTGTTGCGCTCGATCAGCGGAGTGAAGACGCCGCCCAGGGTCTCGATGCCCAGGGTCAGCGGGGTCACGTCCAGCAGCAGCACGTCCTTGACGTCGCCCTGCAGCACGCCGGCCTGAACCGCCGCGCCCAGCGCCACGACTTCGTCGGGGTTCACCCCCTTGTGCGGCTCCTTGCCGAAGAAGGCCTTCACGGCCTCCTGCACCTTGGGCATGCGGGTCATGCCGCCGACCAGCACCACTTCGTCGATGTCCGAAGCCTTGAGGCCGGCGTCGGCCAGGGCCTTCTTGCACGGCTCGATGGTGCGCTGGACCAGGTCGTCGACCAGGGCCTCCAGCTTGGCGCGCGACAGCTTGATGTTCAGGTGCAGCGGGCCGGACGCGTTCATGGTGATGAACGGCAGGTTGACCTCGTACTGGGTGGTCGAGGACAGTTCCTTCTTGGCCTTTTCAGCCTCTTCGCGCAGGCGCTGCAGGGCCAGCTTGTCCTGGCGCAGGTCGACGCCCTGCTCCTTCTTGAACTCGTCGGCCAGGTAGTCGGCCAGGCGCACGTCGAAGTCCTCGCCGCCCAGGAAGGTGTCGCCGTTGGTGGACTTCACCTCGAACACGCCGTCGCCGATCTCCAGGATCGACACGTCAAAGGTGCCGCCGCCCAGGTCGTAGACGGCGATCTTCTGGCCGTCGTTCTTTTCAAGACCATAGGCGAGCGCGGCCGCCGTCGGCTCGTTGATGATGCGCAGCACTTCCAGCCCGGCGATCTTGCCGGCGTCCTTGGTGGCCTGACGCTGCGAGTCGTTGAAATAGGCCGGAACGGTGATGACGGCCTGCGTCACCTTCTCGCCGAGGTAGGCCTCGGCGGCTTCCTTCATCTTGGTCAGGGTGAAGGCGGAGATCTGCTGGGGCGAATAGTCCTTGCCGTGGGCGCGCACCCAGGCGTCGCCGTTCGGACCCTTGACGATGTCATAGGGCACCATGCCCTTGTCCTTGGCCACGATCGGATCGTCGAAGTTGCGGCCGATCAGGCGCTTGATCGCAAAAAAGGTGTTGGCCGGGTTGGTCACCGCCTGGCGACGCGCCGGCTGGCCGACCAGGGTCTCGCCGCCGTCCTGAAGGGCGACCACCGACGGGGTGGTGCGGGCGCCTTCGGCGTTTTCGATGACCTTGGGGTTCTTGCCGTCCATGACGGCGACGCAGGAGTTGGTGGTGCCGAGGTCGATGCCGATGATCTTGGCCATGAGCTTGGTCTAGTCTCCGTTGCGGCGGGCGATGCGGCGGCCTTGCTGAAGAAGCGCCGCGCTTGACCGCCCCCATGTGGGTTGGCGTTTGATGTTTTCCGGATAGCCCCAAGCGTTGCGGGGTTTCTCCGGACTGGCCCCGATATGGGAAGAGGCCCGGGGGCTGCAAGAGCCGATGCGGGCGTGCAGGCTGCGGATGGGTTATACGCCGGGCGTGGACCCGTCCGAACGCCCCTTCCTGCACGAGACGCCCACGGCGATCGACGGCTTTCGCCTGTGGAAGGACGCCTTGTCGCAGGATCGGCAGCGCGCCCTGCTGGCGCAGGTCGAGGCTGGGATCGCGCAGGCTCCCTTGTATCGGCCGACCACGCCGGGCGGGCGGCCGTTCTCTGTCCAGATGACCAACTTCGGACCCCTGGGTTGGGTGTCTGACCGCGGCGGCTATCGCTACCAGCCGCATCATCCCGTCACGGGCGAGCTCTGGCCGGCGATCCCGCCCATGTTGATGGAGCTTTGGGACGCGGCGACCGACTGGCCCGAGCCGCCGGACGCCTGCCTGGTCAATCTGTACGGGGAGGGCGCACGCATGGGGCTGCATCAGGACCGCGACGAAGCGGACCTCATGGCGCCGGTGCTGTCGGTTTCGCTGGGAGATGCGGCGGTGTTCCGCATCGGCCCGGCGCAGGGCGGGCGCACCACCTCGCTGAGGCTGGAAAGCGGCGACGTCTGCGCTCTGACGGGGCCGGCGCGGCTGGCCCGCCATGGGATCGACCGCGTGCTTGCCGGGTCGTCCAGCCTGATGCCCGAAGGCGGGCGGCTGAACCTGACGCTGAGGCGCGCAGGGTCGTCGGCGGCGTAGTGCGCACGTGGGCTTGCGCTTTTTATCAAGACGTTGAAATGTCGAAGTAACCTCTGGTGGGCATTGTGTCCGCGACGTCGTTTTTCGAGGACATGATGGCAAAGCTGGCGAGAACGCGCCCGAGAGCCGCCTGGATGATGGGCGCGGCGCTGCTTTTTCTGCCGCTGGCCGCCTGCGGCGGGGGTGGAGGCGGCGGTGGATCGGGCGGGGGCGCGCTGACGCCGCCGGTTCCTCCGCCACCACCGCCCCCGCCTCCGCCCCCACCGCCGCCTCCGCCCTCCACCAGCTCGGCGGAGTACGGCCGCAACTACGGCTTGGCGAACATCCGGGCGCAGGCCGGATGGAACGCGGGCGCGACGGGCGAGGGGATCATCGTCGCCGTGGTCGACGACGGCATCGACCTGGATCAGGCCGATCTGGTGGGACGCATCTCCAGCGCCTCGACCGACGTGGTTCCCGGCCGCAACCAGCCGGAGGGACCGGACAATCACGGCACCCTCGTCTCTGGGGTGATCGCCGCCAACTTCAACGGCTTCGGCACGATCGGGGTGGCCTATCAGTCGACCATCCTGTCGATCCGCGCCGACGTGTCCGACTGCGAGGACGACGAGAACGAGTTCTGCTTCGGCAGCGCCGACCTGGTGCGCGCGCTGGATTATGCGGTGGCGAACGGCGCCCGCGTCATCAACATGTCGCTGGGCGGCGACGGCCGGCTGGGAACCGCGTTCGAGGCGGCGCTGCTGCGGGCCACCAACGCCGGCATCGTGGTGGTCGCCTCCTCCGGCAACGACGGAGAGGACAATCCCGGCTGGCCGGCGCGCTACGCCGTTGACTCCCGCTATGGCGGTCGGGTCATCGCGGTCGGATCGCACACCGCCCAGGACGTGATGTCCAGCTTCTCCAACAAGGCGGGGGTAGCCGCCGCCGGCTATCTTTCGGCTCCGGGCAGCGACATCATCACGGGCTGCGACGGCTCCATCTGCTACCGCGCCAACGGCACGTCGTTCTCGGCGCCCCACGTGTCGGGGGCCGTGGCCCTGCTGCTGGACGCCTTTCCGAACCTGACCGGCCAGCAGGCCGTGCGCATTCTGTTCGACACGGCGCGGGACGCGGGCGATCCCGGCACGGACGTCGTCTACGGCCGGGGCCTGATGGACCTGACGCGAGCGTTCCAGCCGGTTGGTGCGACCGCCACGCCAACCGCCAGCGGCGCAAGCGTGGTCGCGGAGGCCAGTCCCGGATCGTTCATCGGCCCGGCCTTTGGCGACGCTTTCGGTCGCCAAAGCTCGCTGACCACGGTCGCCTATGACGCCTACGATCGGCTGTTCCAGGTGCAGCTGGGCTCGGCCTATCCGACTGCGCCGCGCCCATCGGTGCAGCCGCGCCCTTATGAGCCCAGCCAGCAGGCGAGCGTCAGCCTGACAGGGCCGGGATCGGTGCGCCTGAACCTGGTGGCGGCCCAGCCGGTCCCGACGCCCGAGCCGATCATGCCGCGGCGCAACCTGCTTGAGACGCCCTGGCGCGACGACGACGTGCGGCGCGAGGCCATGGTGGGGATCGACGCCGGTCGCCTGCAACTGAACGTCTGGCGGGGAGAGGGCGGCGCGGCCTCGCCGTTCGGCGGCGGCGCAGGCGACGGCTTCGCGGCCTTGGCCCAGGCCGACCGCGCGGTGCAGGGCGGCGTCAGACTGGGCCACGGCCTGTCGCTGTCGGCCGAAACGGGGTCGGGCGACCGTCGCATGCCGCTGCAGCGGGTCGAGGACGAGGCTTCGTCATACTCGCGGGCCATGCTGGCGTGGCGCAGCCAGGCGGGCGGCGTCAGCCTGGGGCTCGGCGGACTGGACGAACGGCTGGGGCCGCTCGGCGCCTGGATGCCCTCGAGCTCGGAGATGGCGCTGCCGTCAAGGACGCGTTTCTACGCTTTGGCGGGTGACTGGGCGGTGAGCCCGCGCGTGGGCCTGTTCGGCGAGGCCAGCATGGGCCGTACCGAGATCGAGGGCCGGCTGATCGGCACAGAAGGCGCGGCGACCAGCCTGGCCTGGCGGTTTGGAGCGGCCGCCGGCTGCAAGGGTTGGAGCCTCTTGTGCGACCGTGTCACCGTGTCGCTGGGTCAGCCGCTGAGGATTGAGCACGGCCAGCTGACGGCGCTGCTGGCAGACGTGCCGCTGGACTATTTCGATCCGCTGACCTTTTCCCAACGCCGCTTCTCGGCCGCGCCCAGCGGACGTCAGATCGATCTGACGCTGGCGGGCGAGCGGCGGCTGGCGGACGGATCCTCGGTGACGGTGCAGGGGATCGCCAGCCGCGAGCCCCAGCACATCGCCGGCGCCAAACCAGGTTTTTCCCTGATCGGCGCCTGGCGGCGGGCGTTCTAAGCGCCGCTGTCAGGCCTTCCCGTCGAAGGCTTGACCGTCCTGCGCGGGCGGAGCCGTATAGGCGCCGCCCGGCCTGGCGCCTGATCCCTTGGCGGCGACCACCACCATTGCGGGACGGATCGTGCGGCCGAACAGCTCGAAGCCCGCCTGCATGGTCTGGATGACCGAGCCGCCGGGTACGGTGTCCGACGGCTGCTCCAGCATGGCCTGGTGGAAGTTGGGATCAAAAGTATCGCCCGCGGCGGGCGCCAGGCGCTTCAGCCCATTGGTCTCAAAGGCCTGCAGCAGCGACTTCTGCGTCATCTCCAGCCCGGTCACCAGGCCGGCGGCGGGACCCTCGGCGTCCTTTGGGGCCGCCTGCAGCGCGCGCTCAAGATTGTCGGCCACGCCCAGCAGGTCGCGGGCGAAGCGCTGGATCGCGAAGGCGCGGGCGTCGTTCTGCTGCGTCTCGGAGCGCCGCTTCAGGTTCTCCATCTCGGCGGCCACGCGCAGGGCGCGGTCCTTCCAGTCGTCGCGCTCGGCGATGACCTGGTCCAGCGGCGCCAGGGCGTCGGACGGGTCGGCGTCCAGGCCGGCCTCGGCGTTCATCTCAGCCTCGTCGGCGTCCAGTTCGGTGGGCTTGGCGTTGAAGTCTGTGTCGCTCACGTGTCGTTTCCGTCCAGCATTCGCCCCAGCACCCGGGCGGTGTAGTCCACCAACGGGATCACTCGGGCATAGTTCAGTCGCGCGGGGCCGATTACGCCGATGGCGCCCAGCACCCGCTGGCGGCCCGACATATAGGGCGCCGCGATCACGGCGGAACCCGAAAGCGAAAACAGCCGCGTCTCCGCGCCGATGAAGATGCGCACGCCCTGCGCCGCATCGACTCCATCGAGCAGGCCGATCAACTGCTCCTTCTGCTCCAGGTCGTCGAACAGGACGCGCACACGCTCGAGGTCCGCCAGGCCTTCGCGATCCTGCAGCAGGTTGGCGCGGCCGCGTACGATCAGCGCGCGCTCGCGGTCGGGGCCGCCTGACCAGGCGGCGAGGCCGTCTTCCACCAGGCGGGCGGCGGTCTGGTCGAGTTCGGAGCGTGCGATCTCCAGTTCGCGCGCCATCTCCCGCCGGGCGTCGGCGAACGGGCGGCCGCGCAGCCGGGCGTTCAGGAAGTTCGAAGCCTCCTGCAGGGTCGATGGCGTGACGCCCGCCGACAGGCTCATGATGCGGTTCTCGACCGTGCCGTCGTCCGCCACGATCACCGCCAGCGCCTGGTCCTGGCTGAGCGCCACGAACTCCACGTGCTTGACACCCGCATCGCGCACTGGACTGGACACCACGCCCGCGCCCCCGGCCAGACCCGACAGCAGGTTGGAGGCCTCGTCCAAGGCGGCCTCGAAACTTCGCCCTCGACCGGCGAGGCGGCTGTCGATCTCGCGCCGCTCTTCCTCGCCAAGGTCGCCGACCTGCAGGAGGCCGTCCACGAACAGGCGCAGGCCCGCATGCGTCGGGATGCGCCCGGCGGAGGTGTGCGGCGAGGCGAGCAGGCCCGCCAGCGTCAACGCCTGCATGGTGTTGCGGATCGAGGCCGGCGACAGCGCGACGCCCCCCATCGACAGCGTCTTGGAGCCCACGGGCTCGCCGGTCTCCAGATAGCTTTCCACGATGCGGCGAAAGATGTCGCGCGCGCGCAGGTCCAGCCCGGTCAGGCCGGCGAAACCGGCGCCGTCCGCGAAAGGCGAGGGCTGGGGGGCATACAGGCTCACGCTTTCAGGATAAGCAGCGCCGCCGCCGCTTCCAAGGATTTCCACATGCGCCCGTCCGAACGCACGCCCGAACAGCTTCGCCCCGTCACGCTGGAGCTGGGCGTCAACCGCTACGCCGAGGGCTCGTGCCTGGTGTCGTTCGGCCACACCAAGGTGCTGGTGACCGCCTCGGTCGAGGAAAGCATCCCGGGATGGATGCGCGGCAAGGGCCAGGGCTGGGTCACCGCCGAGTACGGCATGCTGCCCCGAGCCACCCACACGCGGGGACGGCGCGAGGCGGCGGTCGGAAAGCAGTCGGGCCGCACGCAGGAGATCCAGCGGCTGATCGGCCGTTCCTTGCGAGCTGTGGTGGACCTGAAGGCGCTGGGTGAACGGCAGGTGGTGCTGGACTGCGACGTGATCCAGGCCGACGGCGGCACGCGCACGGCCGCCATCACCGGCGCCTGGGTCGCCATGGCCTCGGCGCTCGGCTACCTGCGCGACGAAGGCGTGCTGAAGAGCGACCCGATCCTGGACCAGGTGGCGGCGGTGTCGTGCGGGGTGTTCCAGGACAAGCCGGTGCTGGACCTCGACTATGAAGAGGATTCCAACGCCGAGGCGGACAGCAACTTCGTGCTGACCGGAGCGGGCCAGATCGTGGAGATCCAAGCGACCGGCGAGAAGCGCGGCTTCTCCCGCGCCGAGTTCGACCGGCTGTTCGCCCTGGCCGAGGGCGGGTGCGCCGAGCTGTTCGCGCTGCAGCGGGCGGCGCTCGGCCGCTGAGCCCCTTTACCTGGCGCGGGCGATGCGGCCACTGTGGCGCTGAGTGACGCTGGGGGGCGGACGATGCGGCGAGCGGTGATCGCGGGACTGGCGGCGATGCTGATCGGCTGTGCGCCTCAGCTCGGCGAGCCGAACGCCGGCCCTGAGCCGCAGGCGACCATCCCCGAAGGGCCGGACATGCGGCCGGTGCGCGTCCCCGCCGGAGAGACGCCGTGCCGGAGCGAGATCGGAGAGGCGGCGGCGACGCGGCTGGTCCAGCGCTGCCGCAACGTCAGTCCCGCGACCCATCCGCCCTGCAACGCGGCGAATCCTTGCGCCCTGATCCGCGAACACATCGCATGGGCCTGCGACAAGTGGGGACCGGGCGAGACGCGGCCGGAGGCCTGCGTCCGGTGACGCCGACGCCGGCCGCGCAGCGCATCGAATGGCTGGACGCGGCGCGGGGCCTGGCCATCGTCGTGGTGGTGTTCGGCCATGTCCTGCGGGGGCTGGAGGCCGCCGGTGAAGCGGTGGGCGCGGCCTGGGTCGGGGCGGCCGATCTGGCGCTCTACAGCTTCCACATGCCCCTGTTCTTCTTTCTGGCGGGGCTGAACGTGCGCGCGGCGCTGGCGCGAGGCGCACGAGGCTTCGTGGGCGACAAGCTGTGGACGGTGGTCTGGCCCTATCTGCTGTGGTCGGTGGTTCAGGGATCGGCGGCGGCGCTGGCGGCGGGCGCGACCAACGGCGAGCGGGCATGGAGCGATCTGCTGCGCATCGGCTGGGCCCCGATCGGACAGTTCTGGTTCCTGTATGCGCTGGCGGTGCTGCACGGCGTCGCTGTGCTGACGGGCGGTCGGACGCGATGGCTCTTGACGGTCGGCGCGGCGGCGTTCGCGGCGAGCATCGGCCTTGCGCCCCATCAGGGCTTGTGGCGCGGCCTGCTGCACGGCGCCTTGTTCTATGGGGCGGGCGTGGCTGTTGGGCCGGGGCTCAAGGCATGGCGCTGGCGCAGCGGCCAGGCGGCAGGCGGCGCAGCCTTGGCGGCGGGTGTCTTCGCGGCTGGGCTGCTGTGGCTTGTGGGTCTGGCGCAGGGCGATGCCCGCTCGCCCTGGCTCCTGCCATGCGCGCTCTCAGGCGGCGCGGCCGTGCTGCTGCTCGGTCAGGTGCTGAAGGGTCCGGTGCTTCAAGGCGCGGCGGCGTTGGGCCGGGCCTCCATGACGATCTATGTGCTGCACATTCTGGCGGCGAGCGGCCTACGGATCGCGCTGGAGCAGGCCGGCGTACGGATGCCCCTCCCTGCCGACCTTGTCTTGGGCACGACCGCCGGCGTGTTGGCGCCTCTGGCCTGTCATGTCCTGCTGAAGCGGGGCGATCTGCTGTGGCCGCTGGGACTGGCGCGCCTTCCTGCGTTCAGGGCGTGCGGCCGAGCCGATGGTGCGGGCGGTCGGGGTCGAACCGACACTCCTTTCGGAACCGGATTTTGAGTCCGGCGCGTCTACCAATTCCACCACGCCCGCGAGCCGTGAGGCAGGTGACGGCCTAGCGCGCGGCGGACCGCTTTTCAAGCGGAACGGTGTAGGGCGACGGCGGCCAGGTGGCTGTCGGGTTCGCCGGCCATGACGCGGCGGGCGCGAATGTACATCTCCAGGCGCTGGGCCACGATCAGGCCGACCGCAAACAGCAGAAAGGCGTCGGTGAACACCGCCGCATCGACATGCCAGCCGGCGGCGTGGGTTTCCAGAAAGCCCCGCAAGACCGTGCGGCCCGCCAGCAGGGCCACCAGCACGATCACGCCGAGCGGCGAAGCCTTGGCCTTCAGCACGCCGTCGGGCGTTTTCTGGATCGTCACCGTCTTGCCGCGCCACCAGCCGAAGGCGGCGCCTAGCGCGAGGGCCGCAGCGAACGCCAGCCATGCGACCGGGCCGAACGGCTGATGCGGCGTGAAGAACAGGCCCATGCCGATCAGAGGCAGGACCACAGCCGGCATGACCCACATGAACTGCGGGCGCAGGGTGCGCGGCGCGCCCCGGCTTTTCAGCACGATCAACCCGACGACCAGCATCGGGATCAGCACGGGCAGGACCTGCTGCGGCGTCATGGCTTTCTCTCCCCCCAAGAGCGTGACGGGGCGGAGCCTACGCCCGCCGTTTGCGCTGGCAAGGCCTATTCGGATCGAGGTTCGGTCAGGAGCGCGCGCGCCTCGTGCCCGGTGCGGGTCTCCGGGTCGTGGACCTCGACCTCCACGATGACGCCGCCTTCCGGCTCATGCGCCCAGAGGTAACGGCGGGCCACCTCCACCTCCCGGCCGGACGGCAGGAAGCCGGTGAAGCTGTCGCCCCAAGGCGTGATCTTGCGGATGTCGGCAAAGGGCATGGCGCAGGCGGCGTCCAGCTCTTCCGCCGCCATGGTCTCGAGCTCGTCGCTCATTGCGCCTCATCCGCATAGATGGCGACGACCGGCGGCCGCGAGGAGGCGACCGAGCCCCGGTACATGCCCGACGTGTTCATGGCGAAGGCCGAGACGCCGTCCGCGCCCATGACGATGACGCCGCCATCCCCGCCGATCGAGCCCACCTCCGCGATCTCGGCCTCGGCCGCCGACTGGACGGACGCGCCGCCCGCCGTGCGGTGGCAGATGTCGCGGGCCACGGTGGAGCGGATGAAGTATTCGCCCGAGCCGGTCGCGGAGACCGCGCAGCCGTCGGCGTTGGAGGCGTAGGTCCCGGCGCCGATCACCGGCACGTCCCCGACCCGACCCCAGCGCTTGGCCGTCATGCCGCCGGTCGAGGTGCCGGCCGCCAGCCGCCCCTGGCTGTCGAGGGCCACTGCCCCCACCGTGCCGAACTTGCGTTCGTTCAGCGGCGGCTCCGCAAGGGATGCGGTGGGAGCGGTCTGCTCAGGCGACGGCGCGCCCGTCGGACGGGGTGGGATGGGCTGACCGCTTTCCGTCAGCGTCTCGACCAGTCCGCGCCAGCGACGTTCGGTGAAGAAGAAGGCCGGATTCACCTGCTCGAGTCCCACAGAGGCGGCGAAGGCGTCGGCGCTCTGGCCGACCAGCATGACGTGGGGCGACCGCTCCTTGACCGCGCGGGCGGCGGTGATCGGATGACGGGTGGTGGTCAGGCCGGCGACGGCTCCGGCGGCCAGGTCGCTTCCATCCATGACGGCGGCGTCCAGTTCGTTGCGACCCTCGGCGGTGAAGACGGCGCCGCGCCCGGCGTTGAACAGCGGGTCGTCCTCCATGACGCGGATCGCCGCCTCCACCGCGTCCATGGCCGAGCCGCCCCGCGCCAGAACAGCCGATCCGGCCTTCAGCGCCGTGTTCAACGCCGCGCGATAGGCGGCGTCCTGTTCGGGCGTCAGGCTGCCGCGCTCGATCACGCCGGCGCCGCCATGGATGGCCAGGGACCAGCGCGGCGCATCCTGTGACCATGCCGGCGTGCAGAGGGCGGACAGCAGAGCGGCCGCGGCGGGCAGGAAAGGGCGCATGAGAAGTCTCGCGTCAGGAACGATGATGCAGCCGCTTCCACACCTTGTAGGCGACAATGGGGGCGAAGCCGCAGACGAGGGCGGCGATCAGCACCACCCAGAAGCCGCCGCCCAGCCAGTATTCGCCCGCCAGCCCCCCGGCGCCGGCCGCCAGCAGCGGCCCGAGCCAGGGCAGCCAGGCCGGCGGCCGCCGGTTCATCAGGCCTCGACCTTGATCACGCCGCGACGGATCTGATCCAGTTCGATGGAGTCGAACAGGGCCTGGAAGTTGCCATTGCCGAAGCCCTCGTTGCCCTTGCGCTGGATGATCTCGAAGAAGATCGGCCCGAACACGTCTGCGGTGAAGATTTGCAGCAGCAGGCCCTCTTCGTCCGAGCCGTCGATCAGGATGCGGTTCTTGCGCATCCGCTCCACGTCCTCGCCGTGGTTGGGCAGGCGCTTGTCGATCAGTTCGAAGTAGGTCTCGATGGTGTCCTGGAACTCGACGCCGCGGGCGCGCATCGCCTCCACCGTTTCGAAGATGTTCTCGGTGGTCAGGGCGATGTGCTGGATGCCTTCGCCGTTGTAGCGGCGGATGAACTCCTCGATCTGGGAGTTGTCGTCCTGGCTTTCGTTCAGCGGGATGCGGATGGCGCGGTCGGGCGCGATCATGGCCTGTGAGAACAGGCCGGTCGCCTTGCCCTTGATGTCGAAATACTTCTGCTCCTCGAAGTTGAAGATCGAGTTGTAGAAGCCGGACCAGGTCCGCATCTGGCCGCGACGGACGTTGTGAGTCAGGTGATCCAGAACTTCCAGGCCCACGCCGTTCTTCGCCGCCGCCTCGCGCCATCCCTCGATCTCGGTCCAGCCATCGTAGATCGAGCCCGCGTCGCCATATCGGTCGATCAGATAAAGCAGCGAGCCGCCGATGCCCTGAAGGATGTACGGGTGGTCGCCCAGCGCCCCGCCCTGCGCGTCCGGCGCCGCCACGGCGCCCCGCTGAAGCGCGCCTTCATAGGCGGCCTTGGCGTCCTCGACGCGGAAGGCCATGCCGTTGGCCGACGGGCCGTGATCCCCGGCGAAGGCGGCCGCCTGACCCTTCGCCGACCGGTGAACCAGGAAGGAGATGTCGCCCTGCTTGAGGCGCACGACGTCGGTGGTCGGGTGAACATGGGTGGCGACAAAGCCCATCGCCTCCAGCCGATCCTGCATCGCCCTGGGATCGGGTCCGGTGAATTCCACGAACTCGAAGCCGTCGACGCCCAGGGGGTTTTCCTGGTCGATGCGGGCGGCGTCCGTCTGGGTGATGTCGGTCATGAGCGTGTCCTGCCTGATGCGGTGAGGCCTTGCCGGCCGGTTGCAGCGGAAACTAGTCGCGCGCGCCCGCTTCGCCAAGGCGAGCCGCGATCACCTGCCCGCGAGACGGGTCAGGCGCCGCCGGGGATCAGCTGGGTCGCCCAGCCCGCGCCCATCAGAACGCCGGTCGCCAGGGCCGCCAGAAACAGCAGCCAGGCGCTGGCCACCGCGGTTCCGCCCAGCACGAACAGGCCGTCGCGCTGGATCAGCCCCACCGACAGCAGCGCCAGCGCGACCGAGGGCACGGTGTTGGTGAAGGGGATGATGATGGTCAGGGTGGCCAGGATCATGAAGACCGCCGCCAGCTTCTCGCCCAGGCCGCAGGCGAAGCGGCGCATTCGCGGCCGCGACAGACGGTCGATCCAGCTGAGCTTGCTTTCAGCGAAGTCCGCCATGGCCTTCAGCCACTTGCCCTTGGCGCGCAGGTTCAGCAGCCAGCGCGGCAGCCACGGCTCTTCACGCCCGAGCAGAAGCTGCACGGCCAGGATCACGATGGCGACGCCGACCACCTGAGGAACGCCATAAAGTCCGGGAACGAGGCAGGGGATCGACAGCAGCAGGATCAGCAGGCCGTAGGCGCGCTCGTCCATCCGGTCGCGGATTTCGTGCAGGGTCAGGCCCTGCTCGCCGCCATCATCGGACAGCCTGCGCAGCAGGCGCGTGACGTTATGGCTGACGTCGTCCTCATGGACGGAGGCGTGAGTGGGGGGCATGACCAGCGGTTCCGGGGAAAGACGGATCGACATAGCGCGCCTTGGGCGGGCTGGTCGACGGAGACATGACCGCGCGCTAAGAGGTCGACGATGACCCGCGCCTATCGACTTCTGACCCGATGGTGGACTGCGTTCGCGCTGGCGGCCTCGCTCGCCATGCTGGGCGTCGCCCATGCGTTCGAGCAGTTCGGCGGACTGGAGCCCTGCAATCTGTGTCTGAAGCAGCGGGAGGTGTTCTGGGGGGCGGCCGCGATCGGACTTCTGGCGACCGGTTGGACGCTGATCAGCGGCGGGCGGAGGGGCACGCCCCGGATCGCCTCCTTTCTCCTCGCGGCGGTGTTCCTGACCGGAACGATCGCGGCCGCCTTTCACGCCGGCGGCGAGTACGGCTGGTGGCGGCTGCCGGCGGCCTGCGCGGCTGGCGGCGGCGTTGATCTGGAGGGGTTGGCGGCGCTGGCGCTGGGCACTGGGCCGGCGCCCCGCGTGGTCGGCTGCGACGAAGCGGCCTGGGTGTGGATGGGCGTCTCCATGGCCGGGTGGAATGCGGTGATCTCCTTGGCCCTGGCGGTGTTCAGCCTTCTGGCGGCCAAGCGTCCCAAGGACGCCCGCGCACCAAGAGGAACAAACCGATGACCGACATCCACAGCCAAAGACGCACTCCGTTGGCGCGCCCCGGCGGGGATGCGGACAAGACGCGCATGGATGAGATCCTGCGGGTTGATCACGCCGGCGAGTATGCGGCCGTGCGCATCTACCAGGCGCAACGCGCCGTGTTCGAGGGGCGCAAGGGACATGCGGCCGTCGCCGCGGACCTGGAGCACATGCAGGCGCAGGAGGCGGCGCACCTCGCGCGCTTCGAGGGTCTGTTGAATGATCGTCGCACCCGACCGACGGCCATGATCCCGGTCTGGCGCGTGGCGGCGTCGGCGCTGGGGGTGGGCACCGCCCTGCTGGGGGAGAAGGCGGCGCACGCCTGCACCGAGGCGGTGGAGAGCGTGATCGAAGAACACTACGCCGATCAGATCGCCGAGATCGGCGAACGCGATCCCGCGCTCGCTGCTGACTTGACCCAGTTCCGGATGGAGGAACTGGAGCACCACGACCACGCGGTTGCGCACGGCAGTCGGGAAGCGCCCGTCTATCGGCTGCTGTCGGCCGTCATCAAGACCGGCTGCCGCGTGGCGATCAAGATCAGCGAGAAGGTATAGCCGCCGCAAAGTCGGTCTGCGAAAGGTCGGGTTCCGCCTCCTTGTGTTGAAATGGCGCCACACTCGCCACATTCCGCCACTTGCCTGCGGAACCCTGTGCGAGCGGCGCCGTTCGGTTCGGGCACGTCGGCGGACTCAATGCCGGCATTTTTTGGCATTCCTTTTTCAGAGTGAGGACGCAAATGAAGGTCAAACTTCTCGCAGGCGTCGCGGCAGCGGGGCTGTTCGCGGCCGGCGCGGCTTCGGCGGAGCCGGATGGCTGGTACGGCGCGATTGACGCGGGCTATCAGTGGATCGAGCCGATCAACGTCGAGTCGCAAACGAACGGCGCCAACTTCAACATCGACGTGAACGACGGCTGGGCCGCGTTTGCGCGCCTCGGCTACCGGTTCAACCCGAACTGGCGCGTGGAACTCGAGGGCGGCTATCGCTCGGGCGACATCGGCACGGTCCGCGCCGTGTCGGGCACGCAGGGCGTGTGCAACTTCGCTCCGGCGACCGGCGCTTGCCATTCGCCTGAAGGCGACCTCGAGTCCGCCACCCTGATGGCCAACGTCATCTATGACTTCGGCTTCGAGTACTGGGGTCTGCGTCCGTTCGTGGGTCTGGGCGCCGGCGCCAACTACGTCAACACCGACTTCGCGGGCCGCATGCGCGCCACGCCGGCGGTCAGCTTCGTGGCCGACGACAGCTCGACCAAGTTCGCCGCCCAGGCGATCGCGGGCGTCGCCTTCGCCGTCGGCGAGCGCGCCAACATCGACCTGACCTACCGCTACCTGACCAGCGACCTGGAGTTCGACTCGGTCACCGCCGGCGCGGGCGCTCCGGCGTTCGGCACCTTCGACGGCGATTATGACGAGAGCCACACGGTGACGCTGGGCTTGCGCTACAGCTTCG
>JAEYAO010000051.1 GCA_023456105.1 Pseudomonadota bacterium
GGCGACGCGGTCAACGGCCTCGCGCTTGAAAGAATCCGGAAAGTTCCGGCGTTGAACACTCATCAGACACTCCTCTCCAGCTCCGAAAAGCTAGCATGGGTGTCCACCAAACCGAGGGAGGATCACATAGGCCTGCCATCCGCGTTGAGCGATCAAGGTCGCAAGATCGGTGTCCAGGTCGGGGTCGCTGATCGCATTCGCGACGTC
Organism: Pseudomonadota bacterium; assembly: GCA_023456105.1. GTDB lineage: Bacteria > Pseudomonadota > Alphaproteobacteria > Caulobacterales > Caulobacteraceae > Brevundimonas. The sequence goes on from JAEYAO010000051.1 coordinate 208, forward strand.
AGCGAGGTTGGTTAGGCTGAGCATGGGGAAGGTGTCCTTCAGGCACAAAAAAGCCCTCGCGACGGGTGTCGGAGGGTGCGGGTCGGATGGGTCTGGTTGGAGGTTCAGTCGGCGTCGGAGGCCGGCGGGCGGTCAGCGAAGCCTAGGCAGTTGAAGCGCAGGGTGTCGTTGGTGTCCGGGTGGTCGGCCACGAAGACCAGCATCCCGAAGTCGTCGGTCAGGACGTAGGCCAGCTCGAACCAGGAGCCGTGGTCATTCATCCACTCGAAGCCGGGCTGCTCGGCCTGGTCCCAGCAGATGGGAAAGCCGACTGCGTCGTGGATTACCTCTGGCGGATCGCCGGGTTGAACGACGACGATCTGGAGGATTTCGCCAAGGGGTCGACGTTGATCGGTGTCCACCTGCCAGACCCGGAGGCCGATCAGGGCGCGCAGGTCGGCGTCCAGGGCAGGGTCGGTCAGGGCGGCGGTGACCCCGTCGCGGTCGGTCAGTGAGAGCAAGGGGAAGTCCTTTCAGGGCAAAGAAAAACCCCGCAGCGCAAGGCCACGGGGGTCGGGAATCGGGTTGGGTTTGAGTGGCGCTAGGGCAGTTCGGTGAACGTCCCTTAAGTCGCAGATTCGCTTAGGTATTCATGGTGTGAGGCGTCGCTACGGCTGGCGGCGATAGTAGATCTTAATTTCGATGTCCTGCTCCATGTATGAGAAGCCGCACCAGACATTCCCTGTATTGAAGACGCAGACGCCCTCACCTGCCTTGGCCACGCCGTCGTGAAGCACGCCACGGACCCGGGCTGTACCGGTGTCCGGGTCGAAGATCGTTAGCAGGGCATATTCCTTACCTTCTGGATCGGGAAGTATGAGGCGCAATACCGCGCCCAGTGGCTCGTTCATCTGCGCTACGCAAGCGTATGAAGTTTTGACCTGATCGATATTTATCTCGCAGTTGGGTTCAACCATTGGTTTCTCCTTTTAGGTTGGTGGCAAGCGAGCTGTGAGCTGTGATTCACATCCGCAGGTTATGGAAAGATCGCATACCGAAAAGGGAAAAACCGCATAAGTGGTTTTTCCATATAGGTGGGTTGCCGGTTCAGACTCGGCGGCTTATCGGATGCCCAAGACGATCTTCGGCGGCGATCATCGACACCTCGTCGCGGTGCTCGTTGAAGCGCGTCGGGCGTCGGGACTTACGCAGGCTGAGTTGGCTGCGCGGGTGGGGAAGGATCAGTCCTTCGTGTCCATCATCGAGCGCGGCCAGCGCCGGGTCGACGTGCTGGAGTTCGTGGCGCTGTCCAGGGCCATGGACACCGAGCCTACCCAGCTATTCGAACGGGTGACGAGAAGGCTGTCGAGGGCGTTGAGGATATAGTCACCATCCGCCTCGAGATGCCGTCTTGCAGGCCATTCATATAAGATGGCCTGATCTGCGCTCGTCGCCGTCACCGATCTTCACGCACCGGCATCAGGATCTGAACGGCTTCGCCGCTTCGGTGCGGAAGGTGGCCGGCATTACCCAGGTCGAGCTAGCAGAGCGGTTGGGGGAACCCCCGAGCGTCGCGTCGAAGGTGGAGCGGGGCGAGCGGCGGTTAGCGCGATCGAGGCCTGTCAGGTGGCGGAGGCGCTCGGTCGCGACCTAGCGAAGCTGCTTCAGGAGTTTGTCAAACTGACGCATAGACCGACGATCTGGTTGCCGCGCCAGAGGAGACTTCGAGATTGTCGGCCGTTCGCCTTAGTGGTGGATCGGTGTGGCTGCTAAAAACGAGCCAATGATTTGGCAACCTTGGCGAAGCTGTCGTTGGCAGCTCGCGTTGCGGTCTCCCAATCGAAAAAGGCGGGTTGAACATCGAGCCGGGTCCAAACTTCGCCGAGGTAGTCGCGAAGTTTCATTGCTCTGTCATAGCGATCGGACAGATTGAACGAGCGAATAGTAGCGGATAGATCGCCAGCGATGTCAGCATCAAAGATTGGTGTATCCACACACATTGCGTCCAGGTAAGCAAAGTCAGCGAGCCAGACTTTAACGTGGTATGCCCCTATAGTGGTGAGTCGAAAGGCGGTAGGCATCAAACCTAGTGCACCGTCTTCGTCTTCTTCGAATGTCATTCGCTCGGGTGCTTCAACAAGTTTCTTGTTGTTTGCAGCTCTAATAGCCGCATCCACTGACGCCGGCTTGAAGCCGAGATCTTGCATCTGACGGACTAGCTCGTCGAACGTAACGAAGCCCTCTGCTGTTCGGTGAGGCCCGGGAGTGTCCAGTAGCGACAGCAGTAGTGGGACTATGAAGTGTTCACGCTCATCATTTGAATACACATCATACAAGTTAAATGCCAAAGCCTTCTCAGGATCGTAGTATTGATAGTCACCTTTCATCGCCACCTTCCAGAACTCATGGACAGGCATGGCGTAGTCACTGTTTTTCTCCAGGGCTATGACCGCACCCTGCGTATCCATATTTGGATTGCCGAACAGGCTAGATATGTACTGTATCAGCTCTCGGATGTTTCCGCCGGTGATATTCTCGAGGAAAATCTTGACGTCATCGAACCTCTCGATAGAGGAAATGAGAACTTTCACAAAAGTGGCGACGTTTCCAAGTCTTAGGGAGATCGCCTGAAGGCGCTCCATTTGAACTCTTCCTTCAGCGATATTCAACGCAAATATCAGCCGCTTTTCTATAACTTCATCGATCCTTGGAGGCGCAACGGTGAAAACGCGATGAGGATAAGCTGATAGGGCTCCGGAGCGCTTGGAATAGAAGAACGTCTTGGGCCTGATCGATATGAAAACGGTCGCCTTCCACTCAGCTGCAAGGTTCTGAGCTATCACAAACGCTTCAGACTGAATTGTGCTGGAACGCTGATCAGCATTGTCCAACGCGATAATAATTTGTTTACGCCGTTGAGAGGACAGATAAGATATGGCGCTGCGCAGATGCTCTGCTCGATTGGCCTGCTTCTCTGCAAGCATTTCGATGAGCCGATCCTGATACTTCTCCGGATTGGCCTCCTTCCAAGATCCGTAGACGCCCGTCTCGAAGCGCCTCACATCCTTCTTGTAAACGGCCTGAAGAAAGTCGGCACTCAGAACATCGATGTCGTGATTTTCGAGGAATGCTGACTCTATCTGATCTAGGACTGTTTCCTGGAGAGACTCCGACAAAGCTCCCTTCCTACCCAGATCGACATACGCGTACAGCGCGTGCTGGAACTCCGCATATGCGCTCACGTACATCAGATGCTTGAGAAATGATGTTTTACCCACGCCTACGTCGCCTACTAGAGCAATGGGGCGGTTGGAGATTGCATCGGCGAGTACCGCAGGCGTGAGTTGCGCGTTCTTGTCCTTGCCGCGAACAGGCTGAGGCTCTGGGGCGTCGAGTGCGTCCGGAAAGAGCGACGCGTATCGTGCTGCCAGGAGCTTTTTGCCTATAAGTGCGTGCTGACTGAGTGCGCCGCTTTCACAATAGCAACTCTGGAAGAACTGTCTCTCAAGATCGTCTTGTTCTTCGACGCTCAGAAGCAGAAGTTCCGCCATATCGGTGAGTGACCTCTGCAGTTCCGTCTGCTGGCGGAACTGAGGATAGTCAGGGATGAAGGTCGCCAGCTTAGCCGGTGGGCGAGGGGCGGAAGCCCTGTCCAAGAATGCTGACAGAGATCCTGCGGCGATGCCGCCTGGAGAAAGGAGCTGCCAAGCACGGGCAAAGTTTGTTCGAAGGCTCGCCAAGCTTTCGAATACCACGCATTTCGCACCCGTATTCTGGTCTAGCTTCTGATCGGCCCTAAACGCGATGAACTGGTGTCCGTTCGAGGCGACTGCCACCTCCACGCCGCGCGCAAGGCAGTAGCTGTTGACCTGTGTGATTGCATCTTTCGCATTGGCTGAGAGTCGGATCATGGATGCGAGGCCGTGTACGATACTGCCCTTGCGCCGCACTGGTATCTCGAAAGCTTTACCCTCACGCTTTGCTTCCCAGATGGCTAAAACAGGAGTTCCGAGCTCGTAGTCGGAATACTCACGTCCTTGCGCAACCTCTAGGTTCAGCTCGCTGTCTGTCCACCCCAGGCATCGGATGACATTGTCGAGGATGTGGAACCGGGTGTTGGCCTCGTTCCAATCATGGTCCGTGGCCTCGACGGTTGAGATCAGCACGTCGAGCTGTTCGGCACCATCAGCCAGTTCGAATACGTCAGGCATGTGAGTCTCTCACCATCTCCCGGCGAGCTTGGCCGGTTGCGCGGCAAGGTTCAATGGGTGGCAGGAAGCTCACCTGACGGCGCAGGAGCGATCCACGTCGGCGGTCCGATGAGAGTCCTCATCACGGCACTACCGCACCGCAGACGGCCGAACGTCCTTCCCACTAGGGACCCACGCAACACCCAAGCGGAAGCCCCTTCCGACTTATCCCAGCCGAGCTTCAAGGCTAATGGTGCTCTGGAAAGGTGGTGCCGCTTGCGTGACTCGAACACGCGACCCCCTCATTACGAATGAGGTGCTCTACCGGCTGAGCTAAAGCGGCCCGGTGCGGCGGGTCGGGACCCGCGCGAGAGGGGCTCTTTATACGTGCGGGAGCGGCTTGCCAAGCGCCGCCTGCAGGGCGGCGAGCAGGGCCGTTTCTTCCGGGCGGTCGGCGACGGCGCATTGCAGCCGGCCGGCGAGCGGGCGGGCGGCCGCCGCGGAGATGGCGACGGCGAGCAACCCCGCCGGCTTCCCTTCGATAAGCGGGCGCAGGGCGACCGCCGCGCGGGGCGAATGAATCAGCACCGCGTCGCACGCAGGCGGCGGCTCCAACTTCGTCTCCACCGTGCGGTACACAGGCAAGCGGCGGATCGGGATCGAGCCGCCGGCCGCAGCCCCAAGATCGCCGGCCGGCTGCTCGGCGCCGGGAACCAGAACCGCGCCCTGCGGCGCAGCCGCGGCGATCAGCCGGCCGAGCGCCTGCACGTCGCCGGAGGCCGAGCGCACCTCCGTGAATCCGAGCTCCCGCGCCGCATCCGCCGTGGCGTCGCCCACGCAGAAGGTCGGGAGGTCGCGGCGGTCGCTGAGTTCGGCGAAGGCCGAGACGCCGTTGATGCTGGTGAAGGCGAGCGCGGCGACGCCGTCGAGATCGATCGGGACGCCGTTGATCCGCTGGACCTTCAGCACCGGCGCGACGATCGGCTGGAAGCCGAGACGCCTGAGGCGATGCGCCGTTCGGCCGGCGCCCGGCTCGGCGCGGGTGACCCAGACGCGGGGCGCGCCCGGGCTCATCCGTCCAGGGCGGCGGGATCGACCTCTTGGTCGCCGGCCATGGCCTTGACCTCGGCGCCGAGTTGTTCGCCCAAAAGGCGGGCGGCCTGTTCCGCATCCTCGGCCGAAGCGTCGAACAGCTCGTCTGAGCGCCGCCAGCGGGCCGAGCCGTCCGGGCTCAGCATCTCGACGGTCAGCCGCATGTGACCCTCGGCCAGGGTTCCGTGCGCGCCGATCGCGGTGCGGCACGAGCCCTCCAGCGTGCGCATGGCGCCGCGTTCGGCCGCGACCGTCAGGGCCGTGGGGGCGTGGTTCAGCGCGGCAGCCCAGGCGCTGTCTCTGTCCTCGGCGCGGGTCTGCAGCGCCAGCGCCCCCTGCCCCGGCGCCGGCAGAAAACGGTTCAGCGACAGCGGCTCGCGGATCACGGCGGAGAAGCCCAGCCGGTTCAGGCCGGAGCAGGCCAGAAAGATGGCGTCGAAGTCGCCCTCGGCCTCGCGGCGCAGGCGGGTGTCGACGTTGCCGCGCAGCATCTCGATCTTCAGATCAGGCCGCAGCGCCAGGGCCTGCGCCTGACGCCGGAGGCTGGCGGTGCCGATGCGGGCGCCGGCCGGCAGATCGTCGAAGGTCTCGAAGCGGGTGCTGACAAAGGCGTCGCGGGCGTCTTCGCGTTCGGGCACGGCGGCGATGCACAGGCCGTGCGGCTGGTCGGCGGGCACGTCCTTCATGGAATGCACCGCCAGGTCGACGCGGCCGTCCAGCAACGCCTCCTCGATCTCCTTGGTGAACAGCGCCTTGCCGCCGATCTCCAGAAGGCGCCGATCCTGCACCCGGTCGCCGGTGGTCGTGATCTCGACCAGCGGCACGGCCGTTTCGACCTCGTCGCCCGGCACGCCGAGCGCCCGAGCGATGGCGCGCTGCATCATGCCGGACTGGGCCAGCGCCAGTCGGGACCGCCGGGTGCCGATGCGAAGGGGAAAGGTCATGGATACGTTGCGCGCGAGCAGGCGGGCCGCTACCTCGACCCCATGGAGTTCCATGCGGACTATAGCAGCGGCGCACAGGCGGCAACGGGACGCGGCGTCCGCCCCCTGACGGTGCTGGGGCTGGAGACGAGCTGCGACGAGACCGCCGCCTCCGTCGTGCGCCTGACGCCCAGCGACCGGGGGGGCCGGGCCGAGGTGCTGTCCTCGGTGGTCCACAGCCAGATCGACGACCATGCGGCCTATGGCGGCGTGGTGCCCGAGATCGCAGCGCGCAGCCATGTGGAGATGATCGCCGGCGTCACGCGGCGCGCCATGGATCAGGCGGGCGTGGGCTATGAGGCGCTGGACGGCGTGGCCGCGACGGCGGGTCCGGGGCTGGTCGGCGGGGTCATGGTGGGGCTGGGGTTCGGCAAGGCGGTCAGCCTGGCGCGCGGACTGCCGCTGATCGCGGTGAACCACCTGGAGGGTCATGCGGTGTCGGCGCGGCTGGGCGCCGAGATCGCCTATCCCTTCCTGCTGCTGCTGGTCTCGGGCGGGCACTGCCAGCTTCTGGAGGTGCGCGGGATCGGCGAGGTCTCGCGGCTTGGCGCCACCATCGACGATGCGGCGGGCGAGGCGTTCGACAAGATCGCCAAGGCGCTGGGGCTCGGCTATCCGGGCGGACCGGCGCTGGAGCGGCTGGCGACGTCGGGCGACCCGGCGCGCTACGAGCTGCCGCGCGCCCTGCTGGGCCGCAAGGATTGCGACTTCTCCTTCTCCGGCCTGAAGACCGCCGCCTTCCGCATCGCCCAGACCTGCGAGACGGAGAGGGACAAGGCCGATCTGGCCGCCGCCGTGCAGGCCGCCATCGCCCGCCAGTTGGCCGAGCGGTCCGAGAGGGCGATGCAGGCCTATGCCGAACGGTTCGACCATCGCCTCTTTGTCGTGGCGGGCGGCGTCGCGGCCAACAGGACCATCCGCGCGACGCTGGAAGGCGTGGCGGCCCGAAACGGCTTCGACTTCCTGGCGCCGCCCATGGCCTATTGCACCGACAACGCCGCCATGATCGCGCTGGCCGGGGCCGAGCGGCTGGCGCTGGGGCTGACGTCGGACATCGACGCGCCGGCGCGTCCGCGCTGGCCGCTGGACGAGGCGCGCGCCCTGTCCGATCCTTCGCACAAGGCCGGCCGCAAGGGACCCAAGGCATGAGCGGGCGAGCCTCAGGAGACGGCATGAGCTTTCGCAAGATCGGGGTGATCGGCGCGGGCGCCTGGGGCACGGCCCTGGCGCAGGTCTGCGTGCGCGCGGGGCTGGACACCCTGCTGCAGGCGCGCGAGCCGGCCCTGGCCGAGGCGATGCGCGAGACGGGGCTGAACGAGCCCTATCTTCCGGGCGTCACCCTGGCGCCCGGGATGCGCTTCACCGCCGACATGGCGGACCTGTCCGGCTGCGACCTGATCCTGGCGGTGCCGCCGGCGCAGCACATGCGCGCCACCCTGACCCGTTTCGCGCCCTTTCATCGGGCGGGCGTGCCCGTGGTGCTGTGCTCCAAGGGGGTGGAGCGCGGCTCGCTGAAACTGATGACCGAGGTGCTGGCCGAGACCCTGCCGGATGCGCCCGCCGCCGTGCTGTCTGGCCCCAGTTTCGCAGGCGAGGTGTCGCGCGGCCTGCCGACGGCCGTGACCCTGGCCTGCGCCGATCCGGAGCTGGGGGAGGCGCTGCTGAATACGCTGTCGGCGCCCGGCTTCCGGCCCTATCTGGCGACCGACATCGTCGGCGCCGAGGCGGGCGGGGCCCTGAAGAACGTCCTGGCCATCGCCTGCGGCGTGGTGGAGGGCCGTCAGCTGGGCCGCAGCGCCCACGCCGCCCTGATCACGCGCGGCTTCGCGGAGATGACCCGCCTGTGCGTGGCGCTGGGCGGCGAGGCGGAGACGGTGAACGGCCTGTGCGGCCTGGGCGACCTGGTGCTGACCTGCTCCAGCCCGCAATCGCGCAACATGAGCCTGGGGCTGGCGCTGGGACAGGGCCAGACGGTGCAGCAGGCGCTGGCCGGCAAGCGCACGGTGGCCGAAGGTTTCGAAAGCGCGCCGGCGGTGCGCGAGCTCGCGGCGCGGCTGGACATCGACATGCCCATCGCCACGACCACCGCCGCGCTTCTGGCCGGAGAGACCACGGTGGACGCCGCCATCGAGGCCCTGCTGTCCCGCCCCCTCAAGGCCGAGCGCGCGTGAGCGAGGACGCGCCGGCCGAACGGGTCCGGGTCTGGAAGACGCCGGCGGGCGTCGCCCTGTGCGCCGAGGGCGACATCGCCGATCCCGGCTCGCGCGGCTTCGTGCTGCAGATCGGCGAGGCCTACTTTCACGGCTTCGTGGTCCGCAAGGACGGAGAAGTAGCCGGCTGGATCGATCGCTGCCCTCACGCCGGCTTTCCCTTGGCGGTGGAGCTGGACCGCTATCTGACGCCCGACGGATCGCTGATCCTGTGCGGCTGGCACGGGGCGGTCTTCGATCCGCTCTCGGGCGCCTGCACCGGCGGGCCGTGCGCGGGCGGGCGGCTGACGCCGTGGCTGGTGGAGGCCTCGGGCGGCGTGATCCGCACCGCCTGAGCGGCAGGATCAGTCCAGCGGCTGAGGCCGCGTGACCACCGGTGCATTCGGATCATTGCTTTGCGGCCGCGCGGCGGTCGGCGCCGGAGTGGTGGGCGCAGGCGTGACCGTCACCACCGGCGGCGGAACCGGATCGATGATCGGCGGCGTCACGATCCCTTCCGGCGCCGGCTGGATGACGCGCGGCGTCGTGTCTGAAGCCGCAGGCGTCGAGGGCCGGGGCGCAGGAACGGCCGCAGGCGCGGGCGTCGGCGAGCGCACAGCGCCGGGCAGCGGGTTCGTGGAAGCCGTCGCGGGGCGAGGCGTCGCCGCCGGCGCGTCGGACGGGTTCTGCGCAACAGTCGGCGCCTCATCCGCAGCGACGGGCTCCGGCGGCAAGGTCGGCGTCGCGGCAGGCGAGGATGTGACTGGCGGCGCGACGCTGGAGCCAACGGGATCGGGCGCGCCTGTTCGCGTCGCCAGCCACACGCCGCCGCCGATGACCAAAAGGGCCGCCACAGCCGCCCCGGCATACAGAGGCAGGCGCGATGAGCGCGCCGGCTTGTGCGACGCCACGGACGAGGCCGCTGGAGCCGCGAGAGGGGCGCTCGGCTCCGTCGGCGCGGCGGCGTCGGCCTGAGACCTGGCGGACCCATCGAGCGGCCGCGGCCGCACAGGGGGCGAGGCGACCTGCGCGGCGGGACCGGCCGAGGGGGCCGTGATCGGGTCGCGCGGCAGGGGCTGCAC
>JAEYAO010000114.1 GCA_023456105.1 Pseudomonadota bacterium
GTCTGGAGGAATCGACCCCTTGCTTCCGGTCTGTTCCTCCAAACGGCACCGCAATTTTATGCCTTGGTCACACCCCAACTTATGAGGGGATAGATTAGATGGACGGGTCTTTGGGTAGCTCAAAGTAATCGGGGTGTAGGGCAATGACCGGGCCTTGCTCCTCAGGCATCAGATGCAAGTGCGTCTGGGCCAGATAGCTCGCCGCGTCGGTGTCGCCCTCTTTAATGGCCTCGAGGATTCGACGATGCTGTCGACGAATCGGTTCCCAGTCCAGATCTTGAGACACCGCGCGTAGCCAGTTATACCGCTCAAAATGCGTGTTGATGCTCTTCATCCAATCCCACAGCATGTGGCGGCCGGCAATCTCAAAACACGTCTCGTGGAACAGGTTGTCCAGGTCAAAGAAGCGACGCGTCTCGCTATGGTCGAGCGACTCGGACTCGGCGAGAATCTGCTCAAGCCGGCGCTTTTGCTCGGGCGTAGCAGCCGAGCAGCATTTGATCAGCACACTTCTCTCGAGCTTTTCGCGCAAAAAGCAGGCGTTCTCGGCACGTTCCATGCTAATTTTTGAGACATAGGTGCCGCTCTTGGGGCGCGTTTCCACCAGCTCTTGCTCGCGCAGGCGCACAAAGGACTCGCGGATGGGCGTGCGCCCGATCCCCGTCTCCTTTTCCAGACCAATCGCCGAAAGGCGCGTGCCGGGCTTGAGCTCGGCATAGATGATCTTGGAGCGCAATGCGTAGTATGCCTGGTCTTGCAGACTCTGATAATGCTGGTGCTGTTCCATAAAGCCCTCGGATAAGTCCTCGGTTAGTCGAATACCACCATGCAATACTATCGCAACGCCGCGCCCCCTCATGAGTTGCGGTGAAATACGTAATATTGGAGCCAGCTAAGCCGCTAAACTGTCCGTATTTCACCGCAACTTATAGGGGACGAAGGGGTTTTACAGGTTGTCGATGATTGCCTGGGCGATTTCGTCGTACTGAGCCGGCTCGAGCGTGACGCGACCGGGGTTCATGGCAAACACGTCGCCAAACTCAAACGGGTCGTCCTTGTACTTGGGGACGATATGCACATGCAGGTGATGCATGGTGTCGCCGTAGGCACCAAAGTTGATCTTGTCAGGGTTGAACGCCTTGTGCAGCGCGGCGGCGACGTGGCGGACATCGGCCATAAAGGCGGCGGCGTCCTCCTCGGACATACAGGAGATGTCGTCGACGTGCTGCTTGGAGGCCACGATTACGCGACCCTTGTGGCTCTGCTCCTTAAACAGGATAAGCTTGCTGGCGGGCAGGTCGAGCATGGGGATGCCAAAGGCATCGACGAGCGTGTTGTCGGTCCCGCACATGCAGTACGAGCAATCGGTGTGCTGTTCCATGGTGATCCTTTCGATCTGGGTGAAGGCGTCCGCCGCAATGCGACCGGCGGGCGCGACCAAGCTGCCCGGCAATCTACGACAAACGCACAATGCACTCTCTAACCGTTGCGAAATCGGTTTCGAGCATGTCTTTGCCATGATACCGCCAACGAGTTGTTGCGATTAGGTGAACGTTCACCTTTTTATTATTTTTTCTCTTTGCAAATAGAATCCCGTGCGTATACTAAGGCTAAAACGAAACCGATTTCGTTAAGCGTGGGCAATAGGATGCTAAGACGCACCCTACCATCTTGGCATCTTATTGCCCACACGTTGTCATTTTCTTTCCTCCCGTCTCGTTGGCCCTTCAGTCCCATTCCGGCACAGCGAGACATTTCCTAGACGACTGACCATGGGGCCGGCTTTTCTGCTTTTACAGCAGTGCCTCCGATAACCCTCTTTTGCCGGCCCAGGTCAGCCTTTTCTTCACAACCGAAAGGACGGGTAGCAGCATGCGACCGCTCATCATTATGAATGGCGAGAAGATCGATTGGTGCCATACCGTCATCAGGATGTTGATGTATTTAGCAGGCGTCGCGACGCTCGCCCTCGGCATGAGTATCCAGACCGCATCGGGCCTGGGCGTCGCCGCGCTTACCTGTTTTGCCACGACGCTGTCCATGCTCACCGGCAAGACGCTCGGCTTTTGGATTACCGCGACCTATGTCGCCTACATTGCCGCACAGGCAGCCATCTTGCGCCGCGAGTTTCAGCCGCGCATTTTGCTCGAGCTCTTTTTCTCAACGCTGATCGGTGGCTTCACCGACTTCTTTATGACCGTTAACCCTCTGCACCCCACCGCGCTGCCGGCACAGGTCGTAACCATGCTGCTCTCGCTTGCCATCACGGCGTTTGGCGTGAGTCTCGTCGTCAACATGGGTGTCGTTCCCAACGCGCCCGATGGCTTGGTGCAGGTCATTGCCGAAAAACTCAAGCGCCGCTTTGGCGATGTGAAGGTCGTATTCGATTGCTCGCATGTCGCCGCCTCGCTCGCGTTGTCGCTGGTCTTTATGCACAACCTGGGCGGCTTTGGCGTCACGACCGCCATCTCGGCACTGTTCCTGGGACATGTCATCAACGTCGCCAACAAACTGTTCGCCCAGCGTTTTATCCGCGTGGCCTTTGGAAAATAGCGCCACCGCAAGAACCCGCGAGCAGCGCTATACGTTGCTATATCTCACTATACTTTGCTATATCTTGCTATACGTTGCTATAC